>NZ_PSUV01000016.1:0-43415 GCF_002931985.1 Rathayibacter sp. AY1H2
CGCCCCCGCCGACGTCCTGATCCTCGGCGCCTCCTTCGCCGGCCTCGCCGCCGCCACCGCCCTCGGCCGCAGTCTCCGCGACGTCCTCGTCGTCGACGGCGGACCTCCGCGCAACGCACCCTCGCCCGGTGCCCACAACGTGCTGACCCGCGACGGCGTCCCGCCCACGGAGCTGGTGCGTCTGGCGCGCGCCGAGGCCGAGGGCTACGGAGCCCGGGTGGTCGAGGGCGAGGCGGTCCGCGCCTCCGCGGGTGCCGAGGGCGTGACCGCGACCCTCGCCGACGGCACGGTCCTCCGCGCGCGCCGCCTCCTGCTCGCGACCGGCGTCCGCGACCTGCTGCCGGAGATCCCCGGGCTCGGCGCCCGCTGGGGACGGGACGTCCTGCACTGCCCCTACTGCCACGGCTTCGAGGTGCGCGGCCGGCGGATCGGCGTGCTCGGCAGCTCGTTCGCCGGGCACCAGGCGCAGATGTTCCGACAGCTCAGCGACCGGACGTCGATCCTGCTCCACGGCGCACCCGCGCCCGTCGGCGACGAGGCGGCGGGGCTGGCCGCCCGCGGGATCGCTCTCGTGCCGGGTCGCGTCGAGAAGGTCCTCGTCGAGGACGACCGCCTGGTCGGCGTGGTGATCGACGGTCGGCGGCACGAGCTCGACGCGCTCGTCGTCGGCCCGCGGGTCGAGGGGCGGCTCCCCGAGGGGCTCGGCCTCGAGCTCGCCGACCATCCGTCGGGAGTCGCGCGGCACCTCGCCGTCGACCCGATGGGCCGGACCGGCGTCGCCGGGGTCTTCGCCGCGGGCTCGCTGGTCGAGCCGATGGCGCAGGTCGTCGCCTCGTCCGCCGACGGGCTGCGCGTGGGCGCGGCGATCAACCACGACCTGATCGAGGAGGAGATCGCCGCCGCGCTGCGGGCCGCCTGACGTGCGCTCAGCGGCGGCGGTACTCCAGCTCCGGGCGGCCGGGGGAGCCGTAGCGGGGCGCGCGGTCCGCGACTCCGGAGTCGGCGAGGTGCTCGAGGTAGCGGCGGGCCGTCACCCGCGAGATGTCGAGGCGGGTGGCGAGCTCGGCCGCCGAGAGGCCGACGGGACCCAGCAGCGCGGTGACGGCCTCGAGGGTCTGCGCTGAGAGCCCCTTGGCCAGACCCGGGGCGTTGGAGGTGCGGAGCGCCGCGAAGGCCCCGTCCACCTCGTGCTGGCTGGCGACGTCGGCGCCGTGCATCCGCTCGCGGTACGACCGGTAGCTGGCGAGCTTGGCGGCGAACGCGCTGAAGACGAACGGCTTGATCAGGTACTGCACGATGCCGGCGGCGACGGAGGCGCGCACGTTCGCGGCGTCGCGGACGGCGGTGATCGCGATGACGTCGACGTCCAGGCCCGCCGCCCGGACGGCCCGGCAGAGGTCGAGGCCGCCCATGTCCGGCAGGTTCATGTCGAGCAGGATCAGCGCGATGCCCGGGTCCGCGCGCAGGGCCCGGATCGCCTCCGCCCCGCTGCCGGCGACCGCGGCCACCTCGAAGCCGTCGACCCGCCGGACGTAGTCGGCGTGGGCGCTCGCGGTCAGCGGCTCGTCCTCGACGACGAGCACCCGGATCACGACGCCACCCGCGCGGGCAGCGGCAGCTGCACCGTGAACACCGCGCCGATGTGGCGCGAGACCTCGATCGAGCCGCCGAGCCGCTCCACCACCTGCTGCACCAGCGCCAGGCCGATGCCGCGGCCGAAGCCGTCCGACTCCTTCGTCGAGTAGCCGCGCGCGAAGACGTCGGCGGTGCCGGCGACTCCGGGGCCGCTGTCCGACACCTGCACCACCAGCTCGCCCTCGGCGAGGCCGAGGTAGACCTCCACCCACGGCTCGCGGTCCGGAGCGGAGGAGGCGGCCGCGTCGAGGGCGTTGTCGATCAGATTGCCCAGCACCGTCACGAGGTCCCCGGGCTCCAGCCCCTGCGTGCCGGGCTCGAGGTGCGTCTCGAAGTGCAGCTCGACGCCGCGCTCGCGGGCCTGCGCGGCCTTGCCCAGCAGCAGGGCGGCGATCACCGGCTCCTGCACGGAGCCGAGGACCCGGTCGGCCAGGCGCTGGCTGAGGTTCAGCTCGCCGGCGGCGAACGCGAGCGCCTCGTCGGGCCGGCCGAGCTCGATCAGCGACGCGATGGTGTGCAGGCGGTTCGAGAACTCGTGGGTCTGCGAGCGCAGCGCGTCCGAGAGGGTGCGCAGCGACTCCAGCTCGCCGCTCACCCGCTGCAGCTCGGTGCGGTCCCGGAGCGTGACGACCGTGCCCAGGGGGCGGGCGCCGGGGGAGGCGGCGGGCCGCTCGTTCACCACGAGGATCCGCTCGCGGGCCACGACCAGGCGGTCCGAGACGGGCTCGTCGTCCTGCAGCAGCTCGCGCAGGGCGACGGGGAGGTCGAGCTCGGCGACCGGCACCGGCGTCCGCACGCCCTCGAGCCCGAGCAGCTCCAGCGCGTGGTCGTTGGCGAGCACCAGTCGGCCGCGATCGTCGACCAGCAGTAACCCCTCCCGCACCGAGTGCAGGACGGACTCGTAGTAGGCGAAGACCTGGCTCATCTGCTCCGGGCCCCGCCCGCCCGTGACCCGCCGCAGGTAGCGGGCGAGGAGCCACGAGCCGAGCGCGCCGAGCGCGACCGCACCGAGCGCGCCCCACGCGACGACCTGCACGCGGGCGGCGAAGGAGGCGTCCACGGCCGAGAGCGTGACGCCCGCCGACACGAGCGCGACGACCGCGCCGTCGGCGTCCTCGATCGGCGCGACGGCGCGGACGGAGGGCCCGAGCGTGCCGGTGTACGTCTCGGTGAAGGTCCGCCCCTCCAGCGCGGGCTCGATCGTGCCCTGGAACGGCAGGCCGATCCGGTCGCGGCCGCGGTGGGTGTACCGGGTGCGGTCGGGGGCCATGATCGTGAGGAAGTCGACGCCGGTGTCCCGCATGACCTCCTCGGCGTACGGCTGCAGGCTCGCGGAGGGATCCGCGCCGGCCGTCGACTCGAGGACGAACGGATTGTCGGCCACCGTCCGCGCCACGACGAGGCTCCGCTGGGCGGCCTCGTCGCCGGCTCGGCTCCGCGCGTCGAGGGCCAGCACCGCGACGGCCGCCGCGGCGATCAGCAGGATGCTCAGCAGCTGCACGGCGAACAGGCGCGCGGCGATGCTGCCGCGCGGTCCGCGTGCGCTCGGCGTCCTGACCATGCCACTCCCTCGTGAGCGAGCGCTCGGGGCGCCCCGCCGTGAACAGTATGAACGCAACCGTGCCGGGCTCCGGAGGCGGGGCCACCATCGTCCTACCCCCTCACCTCGACGAAGAGAAGGACACCCCCATGGCGAAGACGCCTCAGACGCCGTCCGACCGGCTGATCCCCGCGGTCACCCCTCCGAAGACCCGGCGGCGCATCGACCGGAACCACTGGCTCTACATCGCCGTCATCATCGCCGTGGTCGCCGGCGTCGTGGTCGGACTCGTCGCTCCCGCCTTCGCGGCGACGCTCGAGCCCGTCGGCAAGGCCTTCGTCGGACTGATCAAGATGATGATCGCGCCGATCATCTTCTGCACCATCGTCATCGGCATCGGCTCCATCGCGAAGGCCGCCACGGTCGGCAAGGTCGGCGGACTCGCGCTGGGCTACTTCATCGTGATGTCGACCTTCGCCCTGGCGATCGGCCTCGTCGTCGGCAACATCCTGCACCCGGGCGAGGGCCTCGACATCTCGAGCGCCACCTACGACACCAGCGACCTCAAGGCCGAGAGCACCAGCGACTTCGTCCTCGGGATCATCCCCGTCTCGCTGTTCTCCTCGCTCGTGGACGGCAGCATCCTGCAGACCCTCTTCGTCGCGCTGCTCGTCGGCTTCGCGCTGCAGAAGATGGGCGCCAAGGGCCAGCCGATCCTCGGAGCGATCAAGCAGCTCCAGGTCCTGGTCTTCCGCATCCTCTCGATGGTGCTCTGGGTCGCCCCGATCGGCGCGTTCGGCGCCATCGCCGCGGTCGTCGGCAAGACCGGCTGGGGAGCGGTCGTCGCTCTCGCCACCCTGATGATCGGCTTCTACATCACCTGCGCGATCTTCGTGGTCGTCGTCCTCGGCCTGCTGCTGCGCCTGGTGACCGGCGTCAGCATCTTCTCGCTGATGAAGTACCTGGCCCGCGAGTACCTGCTGATCGTCGGCACCTCCTCCTCGGAGGCGGCGCTGCCCCGCCTGATCGCGAAGATGGAGCACCTCGGCGTCTCCAAGCCCGTCGTCGGCATCACCGTGCCCACCGGCTACTCCTTCAACCTCGACGGCACGGCGATCTACCTCACGATGGCGTCGCTGTTCATCGCCTCGGCCACCGGAGCGCCGATGTCGATCCCGGAGCAGATCGGCCTCCTCCTCTTCATGATGATCGCCTCGAAGGGCGCCGCGGGCGTCACCGGAGCGGGCCTGGCCACGCTGGCCGGCGGCCTCCAGTCCTTCCGTCCCGACCTGGTCAACGGCGTCGGTGTGATCGTCGGCATCGACCGCTTCATGTCCGAGGCCCGCGCGGTCACCAACTTCACCGGCAACGCGGTCGCCACCCTTCTCGTGGGCACCTGGACCAAGCAGATCGACATGGTGCAGGTCCGCGAGGTCCTCGGCGGGCGCTCGCCCTTCGACGAGACCACGCTCGGAGCGGACGAGCACGAGGCCCCCGCGTCGGGCACCTCGATCACCGAGGGGATCGCCTCGATCCAGGACTCCGACGAGGCGTCGCGGATGCGCGCGGAGATCGCGGCCAAGCGCTAGCCGATCCGATCGCGAAGGCCCCGCCTCCCGGAACCGGTCCGGGAGGCGGGGCGTCCGTCGTGCGCGGGTCCGTGCCTCCGCACCCCGAGCAGAGGCAGGGTCACCGAGCAGAGCGGCCCGATCAGCACCGCGAAGAGGAGGGTGCCGAGGCCGGCGTCGCCGCCGAGGGCCCAGCCGATGAGCAGCACCGTGAGCTCGACGCCCGAGCGCGCCCTCCAGATCGGCAGGCCCGTGCGGGTGTGCAGGCCCAGCATCAGTCCGTCGCGGGGCCCCGGACCGAGGTGGGCGCCGATGTAGATCCCGCTCGCGACCGCCAGAAGCACGAGGCCTCCGGCGAAGAGCAGGCCGCGGGCCCACCACTCGTCCGGCGTCGCCAGCACGCGCAGCCCGACATCGATCATCGTGCCGACCACGAGCACGTTCAGCACGGTGCCGAGACCGGGCCGCTGTCGGAGGGGGATCCACAGCAGCAGGACGAGCAGGCCGATCACGTTCGTGAGCAGTCCGATCCCGAGCCCGGTCTGGTGCGCGACGCCCTGGGCGAAGACGGTCCACGGGTCCACGCCGATCGCCGCGCGGATCATCATCGCGTCGGCGAATCCGTAGAGGATCAGGCCCACCAGCAGGCGCGGCACGGGTCGGAGGCGCCACTGGCCAGCCGGGGGAGCGGCGGCGGCGACGGGAGCGGTGAGCGTCATGGACTCATCACAGCGCGACATTGGCCTTCTTCGCGCGGTCCAATCCGGCTACCTTGGACGCATGGCTGATGTCCACTTCGGCGCGCGCGCCCTGCAGACCCTCCTCGGCGACTGGCGCGAGCAGCGCGGCACCCGGCCCGCCTACCTCGCGCTGGCCGATAGGATCCGCCTCCTCGGGATCGACGGCCGCATCCCCGCGGGCAGCCGCCTGCCCGCCGAGCGCGAGCTCTCGGCCCGCCTCGGCGTCAGCCGCACGACCGTGGCCGCCGCGTACCGCGAGCTGCGCGACAGCGGCTACCTCGTCAGCGTGCGCGGCTCCGGCAGCGTCACCCGCCTGCCGGGAGCGGCCGTGCACGCGGTGCCCTCGCTCGCGCCGGACTTCCTCGACTTCACGAAGGCGGCCCTGCCCGCCGTTCCCGAGCTGGCCGAGGCGTACACCCGCGCGGCGCAGGCGGCCCCCGAGCACTTCGACTCCGGCTCCTACGACACCGTCGGCCTGCCGGTGCTGCGCCGCGCGATCGCCGAGCGCTACACCGCGCGGGGTCTGCGCACCGAGCCCGGCCAGATCATGGTGACCATCGGCGCGCAGCACGCGATCGCGCTCGTCGCCCGCACCCTGCTCGCGCGGGGCGACCGGGCGCTGATCGAGGCCCCGACCTACCCGCACGCCTACGAGGCCCTCCGGCTGGCCGGCGCGCGGCTCGTGCCGGTGAACGTCGACGGGGCGGACGGCTGGGACGGAGAGGGCCTGATCGCCGCGCTGCGCGGCACGAGCCCGAGCCTGGCCTACCTGATGCCCGACTTCCACAACCCGACCGGCCGCTCCATGGCCCCCGAGCTGCGGGAGCGGGCGATCGCCGCCGCGGCCCGGCAGGGCACGCTGATCATCGCCGACGAGACGACGGCCGAGCTCGACATCGACCGGCGGATGACGCCGCTGCCGTTCGCCGCCTACGGGCCCGAGGGGACGGTGCTCTCGATCGGCTCCGTCGGCAAGACGCTGTGGGGCGGCATCCGGATCGGCTGGATCCGCGCCGAGCGGGCGGTGATCCGCAAGCTGGCGCTGGCGCGCTCGGCGAGCGACCTCGGCACGCCGATCCTGGAGCAGCTCCTGGTCGCGGACATGCTCGGCCGGATGGACGGCGTGCTGGAGCTGCGGCGCTCGCAGCTGCGCGCGGGCCGCGACCACCTCGAGGCGGCCCTGGCGCGCGCGATCCCGGAGTGGAGCGTGCCGCGGGTCTCGGGCGGCCTCTCCACCTGGGTGGGCCTGGGCCGGCCGGCGAGCTCGCAGCTGGCGCTCGCCGCTCGGACGGCGGGCCTGCTGATCACCGCGGGCCCGCGCTTCGGGATCGACGGCGCCTTCGAGCGGTTCCTCCGCATCCCGATCGGCTACTCGCCCGAGGCGACCGACCGGGCCGTGGAGGCGCTCGCGACGGCGTGGGCGCAGGTCGCGCGGCACCCGGCAGCCGACCCGGGGTACCTCGCCGACGTGGTCTGAGGTGGAGTGCCCGCCGGGCGTGTGAGATCGTTCTCTCATGAGCGACGGGTACGGCTACCTGCTGGTCCACTTCGTGGAGGACCGGACCGGCCACAGCGAGAAGATCTTCCTCTCGCTCAGCCGGGGCGACGATCCGCTGCGCTGGCGCGCGCTCGGGCCGGTGCTGGAGTGGACCGGCGGCACGGGCGGCGTCCGCGACCGCCACATCTTCCGCGGGCCGCGGGGCTTCCACCTCGTCGCCACCGACCTCCGCGTCTGGCGGCCCGAGGGCCCGGACTGGGACCTCTACCGGCACCGGGGGAGCCGCGACCTCGTGGTCTGGGACTCCACGGACCTCCTCGAGTGGTCCGAGCCGCGCGCGGTCGCCGTCGCTCCCGAGGGCGCGGGCATGGCCTGGGCGCCGGAGTCGGTCTACGACCCGGTCTCGGGCGACTTCCTCGTGCACTGGTCCTCCGGCCTGGCCGAGGACGGCGACCCCGCCACCGGCGAGACGGGCGACAGCCGCATCCTGATGTCCCGCACGCGCGACTTCCTCACGTTCACCGAGCCCGAGACCTACCTGCGGCTGCCCGGCGGAGTGATCGACATGACGCTGCTGATCGAGGGCACGGCCGTCCACCGCTTCGCCAAGCAGCACGACGAGGCCCCCGACACGATGCAGGTGTTCCAGCAGGTCGGCTCCTCCCTCTTCGCGGACGACTTCGCCACCGTCGCGCGGGGGATCGGGCAGGAGCTCGGCCCGAGCATCGAGGGGCCGCTGGTCTTCCGGCACCACCGCGAGGAGCGCTGGTCGCTCTGGGTCGACCAGTACGCCCTCCGCCCCTACGGCTACCGCGCCTACACGAGCACCGACCCGGCCTCGGGCCGCTGGGAGCTCGCGGAGGAGTTCGACCTGCCCGAGGACACCAAGCACGGAGCGGTCCTCCCGCTCACCCGATCCGAGTACACGGCGCTCGACGAGCGCCACCCCGCCTGAGAGGCCCCGCATGACCGACTTCAGCCCCCGTCTCGCCGACGCCCTCGTCACCGTCCTCGGTGCCGACGGCGCTCCGCTCGCCCACGCCGACGTGACGGTCGAGCAGCGCCGCCACGCCTTCGCCTTCGGCTGCACCCCTCCGAGCACCGACCCCGCGCGCGCCGAGGAGCGCCGGCTCTGGCTCGACCTGTTCGACACGGCGACGCTCCCCGTCTACTGGGGCCGCTTCGAGCCGGAGCGCGGCCGCACCGCGACGGAGGAGGTGCTCGCCGAGGCGCGCGCGCTCGCCGCGGACGGCGTCCGGCTGAAGGGGCACCCGCTGGTCTGGCACTACGTGAAGCCGGAGTGGCTCGACGCGCTGCCGCTGGACGAGGCCGAGCAGCTCCTCCGCGCGCGCATCCGCCGGGAGGTGGGCGCCTTCGCCGGGCTGATCGACACCTGGGACGCGATCAACGAGGTCGTCATCATGCCGCGCTTCGCGAACGAGCCGGACGGCGTGACGAACGCCGTCACCCGCCTCGCCCGCGAGAAGGGACGCGTCGGCATGGTCGAGCTGGCCTTCTCGGAGGCGCGCAGCCTCGGCACCGGACCGGTGCTCGTGCTGAACGACTTCGACCTCGGGCCCGAGTACGAGCGGCTGATCGAGGACGTGCTCGAGGCCGGGATCCGGCCCGATGCGATCGGCCTGCAGTCGCACATGCACCAGGGGTTCCGCGGGGAGGAGCAGATCGCGGCGATCTGCGACAGGTTCGCGCGCTTCGGTGTGCCGCTGCACTGGACCGAGACCACCCTCGTCTCGGGCGAGCTGATGCCCGCCGAGATCGAGGACCTCAACGACCACGTGGTCGAGGACTGGCCGACCACTCCGGAGGGGGAGGCGCGGCAGGCGGACGAGATGGTGCGGCACTACGAGACGCTGGTCGCGCATCCGGCGGTCGAGGCGATCACCTACTGGGGCTTCGACGACGCCGGAGCCTGGCTCGGAGCGCCGGGCGGGTTCCTCCGCCGCGACGGGAGCCCGAAGCCGGCCTTTGAGGCGCTGCGCTCGCGGATCCGCGGGGACTGGTGGCTCGAGCCGACGGTGCTCCGGACGGACGCCGAGGGGCGCGTCGGAGTCCGGGCCTTCGCCGGGGACTTCGCGCTCTCGAGCGCGGGGGCGGGCGCTGCAGTGAGCCTCACTGTCGGGTCGTCGACGGCGGAGGTCCGCCTGGGCTGAGGGCGTCCGGGCCGGCCGGTGGCGCGGGTCGCCCCGTCGCGCGCCCCGGAACGCCGCGTCCCTCCCAACACTCAGTCGGCTGATGGAAGACTCGGAGGGTGCATCTCCTCGCGGTCCTCAGCATGAAGAACCGGGCGCTCATCGCGCTCGTCACCGTCGTCATCGCCGTCTTCGGCGGAGTCGCCCTGACCGGGCTCAAGCAGGAGCTCGCGCCGTCGATCTCCTTCCCGCAGCTCGCCGTCGTCACGTCCTACCCGGGCGCCGCTCCGGAGGTGGTCAACGACGACGTCTCGACGCCGATCGAGACCGCCATCCAGGGGGTGCCGGGGCTCGAGACGACCAGCGCGACGTCCTCCACGGACTCCTCCCTCATCTCGGCGTCCTTCACCTACGGCACCGATCTCGCCACCGCTGAGCAGAAGATCCTGCAGGCGATCAACCGGATCAAGAGCACGCTCCCGGACGGCGTCGACCCGCAGGTGGTCACCGGCTCCCTCGACGACCTGCCGGTGCTGCAGCTCGCCGTGTCGAGCGACGGCGACGCGGACGCGCTGGCCGAGCGCCTGCGCACCACGGTCATCCCGGACCTGGAGAAGGTCGAGGGCGTGCGCGAGGCGGCGCTCGTCGGCGAGACCGCCCAGCGCGTCACGATCACCCCGGACGACGCGGCGCTCGCCGCGGCCGGCCTCTCGACCGGCGACATCCGCTCGGCCCTGCAGCAGAACGGCGTGCTCGTCGCGGGCGGACAGATCACCCAGGACGGGTCGACCTTCTCGGTGCAGTCGGGCGTCAAGCTCGACTCGACCGACGCGATCGCGGCGCTGCCGCTGCTGCCGTCCGCAGGTGCCTCCGCGGGTGCGGGCGGCGCCGGTGCGTCAGCGGGCGCGGGTGCCTCCGCGGGCTCCGGCGCTTCGGCGGGCGGCTCCGACGCCGGAGCGGCGGCGGGAGGCGCGGCCGTGACCGCAGAGCCGACCGTCACCACCCTCGGCTCCGTCGCGACGGTCGCCGTCACCGACGCCCCCGTCACCTCGATCTCGCGCGTCAACGGCCAGCCCGCCCTGACCCTCTCGATCACCAAGCTCCCGGCCGCGAACACCGTCGACGTGTCGACCGGCGTGGCCGCGCTGCTCCCGGACCTCGAGGAGTCGATCGGCGACAACGCAGCCTTCACCCCGGTCTTCGACCAGGCGCCCTACATCCAGGAGTCGATCGCGTCGCTCGCGCAGGAGGGGGCGCTCGGCCTCGTCTTCGCCGTGCTGGTGATCCTGCTGTTCCTGCTGTCGGTGCGCTCGACCCTGGTCACGGCCATCTCGATCCCGACCTCGGTGCTGATCACCTTCATCGGCCTGCAGACGGCCGGCTACACCCTCAACATCCTGACCCTCGGCGCGCTCACCATCGCGATCGGCCGTGTGGTCGACGACTCCATCGTCGTGATCGAGAACATCAAGCGGCACCTCGACGCGGGTGAGGACCGGGCCCGGACCATCGCGGTCGCCGTCCGCGAGGTCGCCGGCGCGATCACCGCCTCCACGATCACCACGGTCGCGGTGTTCCTGCCGATCTCGTTCGTCGGCGGCACCACGGGCGAGCTGTTCCGGCCCTTCGCGCTGACCGTGTCGATCGCCCTGCTCGCCTCCCTCGTGGTGGCGCTGACGATCGTGCCGGTGCTCGCCTACTGGTTCCTCCGCCCCTCGAAGCGGCCGGCGGTGCGCCAGGCCGCGCAGGCGGCGCTCGCGGAGGAGCGCGCGGCGGCCGGAGGGGCACCCGCCTCGGGGGTCCCGGCCGACACCGCCGCGCCGGTCGAGGAGGCCCCGCACCACGGCGCCCACGCCGCTCCCCGGCGGGCGCGCGGGCTGCAGTCGGTGTACGGCCCGATCATCCACTGGACGCTGAAGCACTCGGTCGTCACCGTCCTCCTCGCGCTGCTCGTGCTCGTCGGGACCGGTGCGCTGTACCCGCTGATGAAGACGAACTTCCTCGGCTCCAGCGGGCAGGACACCTTCACCGTCACACAGACGGTCCCCGTCGGCCAGAGCCTCGACGCGCAGGACGCGACGGCGCAGCAGGCGAGCACGGCGATCCTCGGCGTCGACGGCGTCGAGACCGTCCAGCTCACCGTCGGCTCCTCCGGCGGTCTGCAGAGCGCGTTCGGCGGGGGAGGAGGCGGCGGCACCTCGATCCGCTACTCCGTCACCACCGATGAGTCGGCCGACCAGGAGGCCGTGCAGGCGGACGTCCGCGACGCGCTGTCGGGCGTCGCCTCGGCCGAGGACATCAGCGTCGCCGCCTCCTCCGGCTTCGGCGCCTCCTCGGACATCGAGGTCGACCTCTCGACCGCCTCGCAGAGCGACCTCCAGAGCGCGAGCGACCAGCTCCTCGAGGCCCTGCGCGGGACCGACGGGATCAGCCAGGCCGAGAGCAACCTCTCCTCCTCGCTGCCCTACATCGCGGTGCGGGTCGACCGCGACGCCGCGGCCCGGGCGGGTCTCAGCGAGGTCGCCGTGGGCACGATCGTCAGCCAGGCGCTCCAGCCCAGCCAGGTCGGCAGCGTCGTGATCGACGACCGCACCCTCTCGATCTACCTGGCCGACGGGCAGCCGCCGGCCACCGTGGACGAGCTGCGGAACCTCGAGGTGCCGACCCTCACCGGCACCGTCGCGCTCTCCACCCTCGCGGCGGTCGAGCAGACGGACGGTCCGGCGAGCATCACCACCGAGCGCGGGCAGCGCACCGCGACCATCACCGTCACCCCGGAGGGCGACGACCTCGCCTCGGCCAACGTCGCCGTGCAGAACGCGATCGACGCGACGGCGCTTCCGGTCGGTGTCGACGCCTCCCTCGGCGGAGTGACCGCCGACCAGGCCGACGCGTTCTCGCAGCTGGGCATCGCGCTGCTGGTCGCGATCCTGATCGTCTACGTCGTGATGGTGGCGACGTTCCGCTCGCTCCTGCAGCCGCTGCTCCTGCTCGTGTCGGTGCCGTTCGCGGCGACCGGCGCGATCCTCCTGCAGGTGATCACCGGCGTGCCGCTGGGCGTGCCGTCCCTGATCGGCGTGCTGATGCTGATCGGCATCGTCGTCACGAACGCGATCGTGCTCGTGGACCTGGTGAACCAGTACCGCGACCGCGGGATGCCGGTGCGGGAGGCGCTGCTGCACGGCACCGAGCGGCGGCTCCGGCCCATCCTGATGACCGCCCTCGCGACGATCTTCGCGCTGCTGCCGATGGCGCTGGGGATCACGGGCCACGGCGGCTTCATCTCGCAGCCGCTGGCGATCGTCGTGATCGGCGGCCTGGTGTCCTCGACGGTGCTGACCCTCGTGGTCCTGCCCGTCGTCTACAACCTGGTCGAGGGGTATCGTGAGCGGCGGCGTGCCGCCCGCGCCGGGAAGGCGTCGGCATGACGGACATCAGGGATGCGGCCGAGACGGTCGGCTCGCGCTGGCGCAGCGGCCCGGAGCGCGCCACCGCGGTCCTCGACGAGATCGGTCCGGAGCGCTTCGTCGCCCGCGACTTCCGCCCGGGCACGATCCGGCACCTCGTCCTGATCCGCTTCCGCCCGACGGCGCTGGTCGCCGAGGCGGACGAGGTCACCCGCCGCTTCCTCGCCCTCGCCGACGAGTGCGTCCGCGACGGACGGCCCTACATCGAGTCGATCGAGACCGGGCCGCAGCTGAGCATCGAGGGCGCGGGCGAGGGCTTCGACCGCGCGTTCCTGCTGACCTTCTCCTCCGAGGGCGACCTGCACTACTACCTGGGCCGGCCGGCCGTCGAGGACCCCGCGCACTGGGATCCGGCGCACGACGCGTTCAAGGAGTTCGTCGGGCCGTTCGTCGACACGGCCGGCATCGTCGCGTTCGACTTCCGACCCGAAGAGCACTGATGGCGACTCCCGACTTCGTGCTGCGACTGCGCGAGCGGATCGGGACCGAGCTGCTCTGGCTCACCGGCGTGACCGCGGTGATCCTCCGCGAGGAGCCGGCGCTCGAGGTCCTGCTCGTCCGGCGCGCCGACACCGGAGCCTGGACGGCCGTCACCGGGATCATCGACCCGGGCGAGACCGTCGCCGGGACCGCCCGCCGCGAGGCGCAGGAGGAGGCGGGTGTCGAGATCGAGGTCGAGCGCCTCGTGCAGGTGCACACCCTCCCGCCGATGCAGTACCCCAACGGGGACCGCTCGCAGTACCTCGACCACGTGGTGCGCTGCCGCTGGATCTCGGGGGAGGCCCACGTCGCGGACGACGAGTCGACCGAGGTCGGCTGGTTCGCGCCCGACGCGCTGCCGCCGATGTCGGACGAGCACCGCGCGCGGATCGAGCGTGCGCTGTCGGACGAGCCGGGCTGCTCGATCGACTGACGGCGGGGGTGCGCGCCGGACGAGGCGGGGCCGCCTCTCGGGAGCGGCACAGGGATGGCGCCGGGCGTCCTGCCGTGTCGGCCTCCGACCGGGCGGGCCCTCGGGCCGGGCTCCTCGGACCCGGTTCGCCTCGGATCGGGCGCTGCTCAGACCGGACGCGCGAAGCAGAGCACCGCGTCGTCGCCGACGTGGGCTCCGAAGCCGTCGATCGCCGTGAAGCCGAGCGCCCCGGCCGCTGGGGCGAGCTCCGGAGCGGCGGCCAGGCGCAGCGTGCGGATCCGCTGCACCCGCGCCCACGACTCCGCCGCCGCGACGAGCCGTCGGGCGACTCCCGTGCGCCGGTGGACAGAGTCGACCACGAGCTCCAGCACCTCGGCGAAGTCGTCCGGGCCGGGAGCGAGCACCAGCACGCCGGCCGCCGCCCCGTCGATCCGGGCGATCAGGACGCGGGCGTGCGGGGGTGGGACCGCGGCGAGGAGGCCCTCCGCTGCGGCTGCGTCCTCGAGGCGGACGACGACTCCGCTCACGAGCCCAGGTGGGCGCGGAGGAACTCGACGACCCGAGCACGCAGAGCGTCGTCGAGGAGCGCGATCGAGTGCAGCGAGCCGGGGAGGACGAGGAGGTCGACGCTCGAGCCCGCTCCGCGCAGCGCCTCCGCGAAGCGGGTCGACTGGCTGAGCGCGACCCGCTCGTGCGCCGCGTGCGCGATGAGGAACGGCGGCTCGGAGCCGTCCACCTGCGCGAGGGGCGAGGCGGCGGTCGCAGCGGGGCAGGAGGCGAGGTCCGCGCAGTCGAGGTAGCTGCGCACGGCGGCCGCGACTCCGACAACCGGGTCGTCGTCGGCGAGGCCGGCGGCGCTGAGATCGGAGGGACCGCTCAGCTCGACCACGGCGGCCAGGCGCGACGAGGTCGACGGCAGCGTGCCGAGCAGAGAGACGAGGTTGCCGCCGGCCGAGCCGCCGAAGGCCGCCACCCGCTCCGGATCGATGCCGAAGCGCGCGGTCTGCTCCGGCTCGAGCAGCCAGTCGAGGGCGGCCGTCACATCGTCGAGCTGCGCGGGGAACACGGCGGCGGGCGCGAGGCGGTAGTCGACCGAGACGGCGACGAACCCCTCCGATCCGAGCCACTGGCAGATCGGGCGCCAGTTCGCGTCGGCCTTGCCTCCACGGGCCCAGCTGCCGCCGTGCACGACGAGGACGGCGGGCCGCGGCTCCGCCGACGGGGCAGGGGAGGAGCAGACGTCGACGCTCTGCCCGGTGCTCGCGTCGTAGACGACGTCGGCCGTCACGCTCACGCCGGACCAGTCGGGTGCGGGTGCCGCTCCGAGCGCCTGCGCCACCGGCTCCGAGACGGGAGTGGTGCTCGCGCAGCCCGAGAGGAGGAGTGCGAGGGCGGCCAGGACCGCGGCGACGCGTCGAGGGGATCGGGTGGGCTCGCGCATGAGTGCGATCAGCGTACGGGGTGCCCGGCGCCCCGGATGCGGCACCCCCGCGATCAGGGGGTGCCGGGCTCGCGCTGCAGCCGGACCAGGACGACCCCCGCGAGGATCAGCGCGCCGCCGACGAACTGGATCGGCGCGGGCAGCTCGCCGAGGATCAGCCACGCGGCCGCGATCGAGAACAGCACCTCCGTCAGCCCGACGAAGGAGGCGATCCGCGTGCCGAGACGGCGTCCGCCCTCGATCCCGAGCAGATACGCCAGCACCGTCGACATGCCGAGGATCACGCCCGCGGGGAGGAGCCAGCTGACCTCCGCTCCGACGAACACCACCTCTCCGAAGGTCGCGTGCAGCGGTGTGACGCCGAGCGCCCCGAGTGCCAGCAGGATCGCGGCGCCGACCGTCATCGCCCCCGCCGTGAGCGCGATCGGCGGCAGCTCCGGATCCACCCGACCGGCGATGACGTAGTAGACGCACAGGCCGAGCGAGGCGGTCAGCGCCCAGGCGATGCCGACCAGCTCGGGGGTCGACTCGCCGGACAGGTCGAGCACGAGCACCAGGCCGCCGAGCGCGAGCGCGGAGCCGGCGAGGGTGAAGCGGCCGGGGTGCCGGCGCGTGCGCGCCCAGGCGAAGAGGACGAGGAACACCGGCGCGAGGTACTCGATCAGCAGGGCGACGCCGACCGACATGTGCTCGATCGCGCTGTAGAAGCAGAGCTGCGCGGCGATCACGGCGAAGACTCCGTAGAGGGCGATCGTGCCGAGGTTGCGGCGGAGCACGGGCCAGCGGCCGCGGAGGGACAGGATCGCCGGGATCGCGAGGATCAGGGCCGCGCCGCCCGCCCGCCAGAGGACCGCGGACGCCGGCGTCCAGCCCGCCTCGAGGAGCGGCTTCACGAACGGCCCGCCCAGACCGAACGCCGCCGACGCGGCCAGCGCCGCGGCGAGGCCGGAGCCGAGGCGCCGTGCAGGCGCGGGCGCGCTCGCGGCGGGGAGGGTGACGGCGGCGGTGCTCTCGGCGGTCATGGCCGGCTCCTTCAGGAGTCAAAAGGATTACACTCGTGACAGCGAGCTGATCGCACACTACTGAGCCGCACTGTCAGGAGTCAACATGGTGTTCGCCTATGACGTCGAGGCGTCGCTGACCTCCACCGCCACCCTCGTCAACACGCTCCCCGAGCTGTCGCCGTCCGGCGAGGACGAGATGGCGACGATCGAGCAGCTGGACGACTTCCTCCTCGAGAACCGGTACACGGGCAGCCGCGACGGATCGGCCGAGGAGCTGGAGGCCGTGCGGGCGATTCGCTCCTCCCTCCGCACACTCTGGCTCACGCGGGCCGAGGAGGACCTCGTCCCCGTCGTCAACGGAATGCTCGACTCCGGCCGCGCGCTCCCGCAGCTGGTCCGGCACGGACCCTACGGCTGGCACCTCCACGCGACGCGCGACGAGAGCCCGCTCGCCACCCGCATCCTGGTCGAGGCCGCCATGGCGTTCGTCGACGTGATCCGCGGCGACGAGCGCGAGCGGATCCGCGTCTGCGCGGCGGAGGACTGCGAGGCGGTGCTCGTGGACTTCTCCCGCAACCGCTCGAAGCGCTACTGCGACACGGGCAACTGCGGTAATCGCGCGAACGTGGCCGCGTACCGGGCCCGGCGGGCGTCGCAGTAGCGGACGGGCGGTCGTTGCGCGCGGGCGCGCGTCGATCGTGCTGCGGCTCGGGGCCGGGGGGCTGTATGCGGGGCGACTCCGCGGGGGACCGGTTGCGGAGGTGCACGACTCCCGGGCTTCGCGGCTCCCGACCTGAGCGGCTCCTGGCCGCACGTCTCCCCGCCCTAGCCAGGCTCCGGGGCCGCGTGTAGACTCGTTCGGTCGGCTCTTGACACCGTGCGTTCTCGTGCGGATGGGTTTGTTAGTCAAGTGGGCCGAGTCTCCGACAGTCGTCGTGAGACGAATCACATGTGTGAATCGGCCCCGGTCAATGACTCGCCCGGGTTCTCCCCCTGCTGCCCCGCAGCAGTCCAGCGCACGGACGCCCCTCACGACGGGGCTCCTCCGGCGTCGCCTCCTCGCGCACGACCTGAACCCAGGAAGAACTGCCATGCCCAAGAACAAGAAGCCCGCCGGCGGACGTCCGGCCAAGAACTTCGAGCCCAACCGCTTCGGCGCCTCGAGCGGCAAGTCCCAACTCGGCGGCCGCTCGCGCTTCCCCGGCGCCAAGCCGGGCTCGCGCAGCGAGGGCCACCGCGGATTCCGCGCCGTCGACGAGAACGCCCCCAAGAAGGCGCGCTGGAACGCCGACGAGCGCGCCGAGCGGGCCACCGAGCGCGCCGATCGGCCCGCCCGCGGGAACGACCGCGACGAGCGGCCCTCGCGCGGCTACGACCGCGACGCACGCCCGGCCCGCTCGAACGACCGTGACGAGCGTCCGGCCCGCGGGTACGACCGCGATGCACGCCCGGCCCGCTCGAACGATCGCGATGAGCGTCCTGCGCGTTCCTTCGATCGCAGTGACCGTCCGGCCCGTTCCTTCGACCGCGATGCGCGTCCGGCGCGCTCGAACGATCGCGACGAGCGTCCGGCGCGTTCCTACGGGCGCGATGAGCGTCCGGCGCGTTCCTTCGACCGGAGCGACCGCCCGGCCCGTTCCTTCGACCGCGATGCGCGTCCGGCCCGCTCGAACGACCGCGACGAGCGTCCGGCCCGTTCCTACGGGCGCGATGACCGTCCGGCCCGCACCGGCGACCGCGACGAGCGCCCCTCGCGCGGCTACGACCGCACCGAGCGTCCCGCCCGCTCGTTCGACCGCAGCGACCGCCCGGCCCGCTCCTTCGACCGGGACGCGCGTCCCTCGCGCGGCCACGACCGCGGCGACCGCCCGACCCGCTCGTTCGACCGCGACTCCCGGCCCTCGCGCCGCGACTCCGGCTCGGACTTCTACCCCAGCCGCGACGCCCGTGCGCCGCACCAGGCCGACGACGTCGTGCTCGAGCGCCTCGAGGCGACGGCCACGCTCGCCGTCGACGTCGAGGGCGTCACCTTCGGCGACCTCGGCCTGGGAGGGAACATCGTCCGGATGCTGACCGAGCTCGGAGCGGCCGCGCCGTTCCCGATCCAGGCCGCGACCATCCCCGAGGTGCTCGCCGGCAAGGACGTCCTCGGACGCGGCAAGACCGGCTCCGGCAAGACCATCGCCTTCGGCGCCCCCGTCGTCGAGCGCCTGATGGAGAACAACGGAGCGAAGGGCCGCAAGCCGGGCCGGGCTCCGCGCGCGCTCATCCTCGCGCCGACCCGCGAGCTCGCCATGCAGATCGACCGGACCATCCAGCCGATCGCCCGCTCCGTCGGCCTGTTCACGACGACCATCTACGGCGGCGTCCCCCAGTACAAGCAGGTCGGAGCCCTCCAGCGCGGAGTCGACATCGTCATCGCGACGCCGGGCCGCCTCGAGGACCTCGTCGAGCAGGGGCGCCTCGACCTCTCGAACATCACCATCACGGTGCTCGACGAGGCCGACCACATGTGCGACCTCGGCTTCCTCGAGCCGGTGCAGCGCATCCTCCGCCAGACCGCCGACGGCGGCCAGCGGCTGCTGTTCTCGGCCACGCTCGACAAGGGCGTCGCGACGCTCGTCGACGAGTTCCTGGTCGAGCCGAGCGTCCACGAGGTCGCCGGCGAGGACCAGGCGTCCTCGACCATCGACCACCGCGTGCTCCTGATCGAGCACCGCGACAAGGCCGAGATCATCGAGCAGCTCGCCGCCCGCCAGGGCAAGACGCTGATCTTCGCCCGGACCCGCGCGTTCGCGGAGCAGCTCGCGGAGCAGCTCGACCACGCGGACATCCCCGCGACGAGCCTCCACGGCGACCTCAACCAGTCGCGCCGCACCCGCAACCTCGCACTGCTCACCAGCGGACGCGTGGACGTGCTGGTCGCGACGGACGTGGCCGCGCGCGGCATCCACGTCGACGACATCGACCTGGTGATTCAGGCCGACGCTCCCGACGAGTACAAGACGTACCTCCACCGCTCCGGCCGCACCGGCCGCGCGGGCAAGACGGGCACGGTCGTGACGCTCATCACGCGCAACCGTCGCCGCCGCATGGAGGAGCTGCTCGACCGGGCCGAGATCGAGGCCGAGATGATCGAGGCCCGCCCCGGCGACCGCGTCCTGCGCGAGATCAGCGCCCCGGCCGAGTAGCCGCCGACCGCACGACGACGAGGCGCGGACCCCCTGCATCGGGGTCCGCGCCTCGTCGTCTTTCGTGGTAGGTGCTGTGTGGTGCGGCGTGACGGCGAGTGCCGGGTCGTGGTGACCCTCCGACTCCGCACTGCGCAGGGCTCCGCGCTGTGCGGCTTCCCGTGGGGCGGCGCTGCGTTGCGCGACTCTGTGCTGGACGACTCTGTGCTTGACGACTCTGCAGTGCCCGGCTTCGCGGAGGGCTTCTGCACGCACGAACGCCGAAGGGCGGACACCGCGAGGTGCCCGCCCTTCGGCGTGTTCACCGGCCGGAGCCGGTGAGGGGAATCAGCTGGCCGGGGGGGTCAGCACGGTGTCGATGAGGTAGACGGTCGCGTTGGCGGTCTGGACGCCACCGCAGATGACGGACGCGTCGTTGACCTTCAGGTCGTCGCCGGAACCGGTGACGGTGAGGTTGCCACCCTGGACGGTTGCGTGGTCGCCGGCGATCGCGTCAGGGGCGATCTGGCCGGGGACGACGTGGTAGGTCAGGATCGAGGACAGCGTGGCGGCGCCCTCGGGGGTCTTGAGGGAGTCGACGGTCGCGGCGTCGAGCTTGGCGAACGCGTCGTCGACGGGGGCGAAGACGGTGAACTCGCCGCTGTTCAGCGTGTCGACGAGGTTGACGTCGGGGTTGAGGCCACCGGAGACCGCAGCGGTCAGGGTGGTGAGCAGCGGGTTGTTCGACGCGGCGGTCGCAACGGGGTCGAGCGACATGCCCTCGACCGAGCCGGCGCCGTCCGGGACCTGCTCGGCGTAGGCGGCACAGCCGGGGCCGACGAGGTTCGCGGCCGGGTCCATGGTCGCCATGGGGGTCGAGGAGGCGGAGGCCGACGAGGTGGCCATCGGGGTCGACATCTCGGTCGCCGCGTCGCTGGCGGCGGTGGTCGAGCCGCTTCCGCTCGAGCAGGCGGTGAGGCCGAGGGCGGCGGTGCCCAGCAGGGCGAATGCGGCGAGGGCGGAACGCTTGGTGGATCGCATGGGATTACTCCTTCGTGAGACGGCCCCCACGTGATGCGGAGGACCTGTTCTGTGTGGACCGTGTCGCGGCCGTTGACATGTGTTCGGAGCCCTCCCTGCGGGGGTTTGGATTTCTTTCGGTGATCTAGGTAACGGCTTCGTAACGGCAGGGAACCGGGACGGCGGGGAGCTGCTCCGCCGCGTCGATTACCCTGGAGACGTCGCGCGCACGCGTCGACGCGACGAGAGGACGGGCGAGTGCAGACCCGAGGTGCACGAGTGGCTCGCGGCGTCGCCGCCGCTCTCGCCGCGACCGCCACGGCCGCCGCCTCCCACACGGTCGCGGGCGCCGAGACCCCCGCTCCTGCCGTGCTCGCCCTCGCCGCGGCGTTCGCCGTCGTCGTCTGCGTCCTCCTCTCGGGGCGCCGTCCGTCCCTTCCCCGGCTGACGCTCTCCGTGCTCCTCAGCCAGATCGCGTACCACGGCCTCTTCCTCATCACGGGCAGCGGTGGGGAGGTGAGCGTGGTCGGGACGACGGGCACCGGCGCGCACTTCCACGACGGGTCGACCATCGAGCTGATCGCCGGCGGAGGCGGACACGCGACTCACGCTCCGCTGATGCTCGTCGCCCACCTCGCTGCGGCTGCCTTCACGATCGCGGCGTTCCGGTACGGCGAGCGCCTCTTCTGGACGCTGGGAGCAGGCCTCCAGCGCGTCGTCGTTCGGATCGTCGCCCGCGCGTCCGCGGTCGCGCTCCCGTCGGTCCCCGGCGTCTCGATGACGGGTACCCCCGAGCCGCGGGCGCCCCGATCCCTCGACGCGGTCCTCTCGATCCTCCGGCACCGCGGGCCGCCGCTGCGGGTCCTCCGCGCCGCCTGACGCCCCTCCCGTGCGGGAGCGGCTCCGGTCGGCGCCCCGCACGCACCGCGGACCCGCGCTGCGTCCAGAACTCCCGGCCCCGCGCCGGATCTCCCCCGAGGACACGACCGTCATGACCCGTTCTTCTTCTTCTTCTTCTTCCTTCTCGCGGCTCCGCCTCGTCGGCAGCGGCGCACTCGTCGCCGCCGGATCGATCGCGCTCGCTATCGCCGCGCCCACGGCGGCCAGTGCCCACGTGACCGCGGCGGCGAGCAGCACCGCCGCCGGCTCGTACACGGTGGTGACGTTCTCGCTGGCCCACGGCTGCGAGGGCTCGCCGACGACGGGACTCACGATCACGATGCCCGACGGCATCAACTCGGTCAGCCCGACGATCAACCCGAACTGGGACGTCGTGAAGAACGAGGTCGCGATCGCCGACCCGGTCACCGACTCCCACGGGAACACCGCGACCAAGCGGGTCTCGGACGTGGTCTACACGGCGAAGACGCCCCTCGCCGACGGCTACCGCGACACCGTCGCCCTCCAGCTTCAGCTCCCCGAGGACGCGGCGGGCTCCACGCTGGAGTTCCCCGTGCTGCAGACGTGCGAGACCGGCAGCACCGCCTGGGACCAGCCGACCGTCGATGGCCAGGACGAGCCCGAGCTGCCCGCTCCCACCGTCGCGGTGACCGCGGCGGAAGCGGGGTCCGGCCACGGGGGCGGACACGACGACGACGGCGACGGTGACGACGCGGTCGCGACCACCGCCTTGGCGACGACGGCCACGAGCGGCGACGACGTGCTCGCCCGCATCCTCGGAGTCGGCGGGCTCGTCGTCGGCGCGGTCGGCGTGGCCGTCGGGCTCGCCTCCCGCCGCCGCGGACCCCGGGCGTCGGCGTGACCCGTCGGAAGGCCCTCGTCGCCGTTACCGCGATCGGGCTGCTCGGCTCGATCGCGGTGGCGGCGCCCGCCAGCGCGCACAACTACCTCGTCTCGACGACTCCCGCTGCGGACTCGACCGTGACGGAGCAGCCGGGAACGCTGGTGCTGACGACGAACGACGACCTGCTCGTCCTCGGGACGGACGGAACGGCGGCGGCTCTGCGCGTCGTCGGGCCGGACGGGCTCTACTACGGCGACGGCTGCGTCAGCGTCGTCG
The DNA here is from genome assembly GCF_002931985.1 of Rathayibacter sp. AY1H2. Lineage (NCBI taxonomy): Bacteria > Bacillati > Actinomycetota > Actinomycetes > Micrococcales > Microbacteriaceae > Rathayibacter > Rathayibacter sp. AY1H2. The sequence goes on from NZ_PSUV01000016.1 coordinate 22,167, forward strand.
GGCCGGAAGCGTCGATGCCGCTCGAGCTCGGCGCGGCGGGGGAGTACGAGGTGACCTGGCAGGTCGTGTCGACCGACGGGCACCCCGTGTCGGGCCAATACGCGTTCGACTGGGCGCCGGCCGACGGGACCGCGCTCGCCGACGGGTCGGACTCGGTCCCGGACTGCAACGGCACCGTCGCGGTCTCAGGAGGACAGGCCGAGTCCGCCGACGAAGCGCAGGCGACGTCCGGATCGGACCCGGCACTCCTCGGGGACGTCCTGTGGATCGGCGGCGCTCTCGCCGCGGTCGCCGCCGCCATCGGAGTGACGCTCCTCGTGCTGCGACGGCGACCCCGCGACTGAGGCTCGTGAGCCTCCTGGGGTGGCGGTCGGTCAGTTCAGGAGGCTCGCGAGGGGCCCTTCACCGAGACCGGTGAGGACGGCCGCCGCGTCCTCGTAGACGGCGACGGCTCCGGCCTCGCGGAGTTCGTGCTCCGAGGTTCCGCCGGAGAGGACTCCGACCGTTGCCAGGCCCGCGCGCTCGGCGGCCAGGACGTCCCAGGTCGCGTCGCCGACCATGACGGCGCGGTCGACGGAGACACCCGCGCGGTCGAGCGCGATAGAGATCAGGTCGGGTGCTGGCTTGGCGGTGGAGACGTCGGCGCCGCTGGTGACAGCGTGGACGGACCCGCCGAAGTCGAGGACGTCGAGAAGCACGTCCAGCTCGTTCTGCGGTGCCGAGGTGGCGAGGACGACGTGGACGCCTCGACCTACGAGCGTCGCGACGAGCTCGCGAGCTCCCGGAAGTGGAACGATGCGTGCTGTCGTCTCGGCGTAGTTCTTGGTGTGCAGCGACTTCACCAGTGCGCGCTGCTCCTCCTTCACTTCGTCCTCGAGGAGCATGTCGAGCAGCTCCGACGAGTCTGCGCCGATCGCTCGTTGGATGCGCCAGGCGGGCACGACGAGGTCGGCCTGCCAGAAGGCGCGCGACCACGCCTCGACGTGGAGGAAGTTCGTGTCGGCGAGGGTCCCGTCGATGTCGAAGAGCACCGCGGAGGTCCCCGTCGTCGCGTCTTTCCTGTCCTTCGTTCCTGCCATGTCGCTGCCCCTCTTGTCGCTTCCGCGCCTATCGGCCCGTGCCGTCCACGCTACGCGGGCGCGCCGAAGCGGGCCCGCCCCTTGACCTGCCCGTCCACGCCACCCGACCTGCCCCTTGTCACGGCCCGCCGGTCCCGGTCGGATCGTGTCCGCCCTCCGTCCCGTTCCCCGGCTCCCCGGGCCGGGTGACATGCTGCCGTCCCGTCGGGCTCGTCCAGTGCAGCGTGCCGTCCGGCTCCTGCCGGTGGGTCCACCCCGTGGTGTGGCGGAGCCGGTGGTGGTGTCGGCAGAGGTGCGCGAGGTTGTCGGCCGACGTGGTGCCTCCGTGGTGCCAGTCGTTCGTGTGGTCGACGTCCGCGTGGCGGGTGCTGCGGGTGCATCCCGGGAACCGGCAGGTCCCGTCGCGGTGCTGGAGGTGGCGACGCAGGTCCGCCGGCACTCGGTAGGAGTCGCGTCCGACGGAGAGGACCGCTCCGCTCTCCGGATGGGTGAGCAGCCGCGTGAACGAGGGAGCACCTGCTGTGAGACGCCGCGCGGTCTCCGGATCGACGGGTCCGTATCCGTCGAGGACGGCGGGCTGGTCGGACCGCCCGAGGAGGGTCAGCGCCGGCACGGTCACCGCGACTTCGGCGCGCACTCCCGCCGGCATCGACGTGCCGTCTCCGTCGGCCGATGTCTCCCCGTCGACCAGCAGCGCAGCGGCGATGTCCGCGCGGAGCTGGCCCAGCGTCCGCTCCTCGTCCGGCAGATCCGCGAGGGAGCGGGCGGCCCGGTCGATCCTGTCCATCGCGCCGAGCACATCGGGAGCTGCGGTGTAGAGGTGCAGGATCGCCATCCCGTCGTCGAGGCCCTCCACCCAGAGCGCGCGACGACGGGCGCAGTCCCTATGACGTTCGCTGAGCGTCTGCGGGTGCAGCCGTTCCCGGAGCGACCGGAGGGCGCGTCGCAGCTGGGGCGGCGTGCAGGCGACCGCGATCGTCGCGGCCTCCTCGTCGAAGCGCCCACGGACCTCGGCGGGGACGTCGAGCGCTCCTCGCACCACGAGTCGCGCGTGCTCGGGGGAGAGGGTTCCGTCCGCGAGTGCGCGCAACGTCGCCGGGAGGTCGTTCACCAGCAGGCGTGCCTCGTCGACCAGTGCAGAGGCGTGTGCCTCCGAGACCCGGAGTCCCGTCGCGAGCTCCGCGATCAGCGCCCGGTGCGCCGCCTCCGCCCGATCCACCTGCACCTGGACGTGCTCGCCGACGAGCGCCGCGGGTGCCGCCATCGCGAGGCGGCGTGCCTCCTCGACTGCCCGGTACCGGGATGCCTCGACGGCGGACCGCTCAGCGTGCCGTGAGCCGGCGAGCGCGAGCGCCTCCGTGAGCGCGTCGTCTACTGTCGCCGATTCCTTCATGCCCTGATCTCACCGGACGAAGTCTCGCCGTGGGCCTCGGGAGCGCCGTTTCATCGGACAGCATCGCGAAGAACCGTCTGTGGAGGAGCGTCGCCCCCCTCACACCTTCCGCGGCACCGTGAACACGGTCTCCACTCCCGCCGAGTACAGCACCGAGTCCGGCGCGCGCGTCGCCAGCCCGGGGAAGCCCGCGGCGTCGAGCAGCCCGTCGTCGAGCGCCAGCAGCTCCGCGCGGCGCAGCGGCCACGGTCGGTGCAGGTTGCGGCCGTACCAGGTGGAGCCCAGGTGGCGCTCGTGGTAGGCCCAGCGTGCGGTAAGGAACGAGCCGAGCGGGTCCTCGCCGACCGGGTCGCCCGGGCGGACGACGATCCGGGAGCGGGCGGCCGAGTCCGAGTGCCGGATCGTGTCGTAGATCACCGCGCCGTGGCGGTGCTCGATGCTCATCCGGGCCCAGCGGTAGGGGAGCCCGAACACCGCCTGCGCGGTGAGCACGGGAAGGAGGTGGGAGGCGTCGAGCGAGACGAACACGACTCCGCGTCGTCCCTGCTCGTCGACGGAGTAGAGCCGGACGTTCACCTCGGGGAAGGTGCCGAGCCAGGGCACCCGCGGGCCGCCGAGGAAGGCCGTCCGCGAGAGCCGGAACGGGATCAGGCCCACCCAGGAGGAGCCGTCGTGTTCGTCGGGCCTCGTCCCGGCCGGGAGGTGGGGCGCCACCAGGGCGGGGTCGACCCGCCAGTGCAGGAACGTCGCCTCTGTCCAGCGCTGCTTCAGGATGCGCGGTCCGCCGAGCGCGGGCGCGGAACGGGTGACGGGTTCGACGGATCTCACGCGCCCATCGTGCTCCGATGTGCTGCGAGCTCGCCCGTGCAGGCGCGCTCAACGGCGTGCGACGAGTGCCTTCAGTGTCTCCAGCACCAGGGCCACCGGTGCGGAGGAGGCGGCGGAGTTGCGCACGACGGCCTCGAGGGAGCGGACGGGCCGGGGACGGACGACGGGCACGGCGCGGACGCCGTCCGGCAGGCGGTGGGCCGCGAGCTCCGGCAGGACCGTCACTCCCATGCCCGCGGCGACGAACGCGGCGGCGGTGATGTGGTCGTTCGCCTGGACGTGGAAGGGCGGCGCGAACCCGGCGGCGGCGCAGGCCTCCACGACGTTCCGGCGGCACCAGCCGGTGGGCAGGTCGTTGTCGACCCAGCGCTCGTTCGCGAGCTCGGCGAGGTCGATCTCGCTCCGGGAGGCGAGCGGATGACCGTCGGGCAGGACGACGAGGTAGGGGTCGTCGAGGAGGTGGTGCGCCGTGAATCCGGGGGCGGTCGGCTCGGAGGAGGCGACGAGGAGCTGCACGTCGGGGCGCGCTCCGAGGTCGTCGTCGAGCTCCTCTCCCAGGCGCAGATCGAGGGCGAGGCCGGGGAACGCGGCGGTCAGCCGGCGGGCGACCTCCGGCATCCAGGCGCTGCCGACGGAGGCGAAGTACGTCACCGAGAGGCGGCCGGAGCGGCCCTCGCGCAGCTCCTCCACCACGGCCTCCGCTTCGGCGAGGCGCTCGAGGACGCGGTCCGCCTGGGCGGCGAGGGCGCGTCCGGCGGGGGTCGGGCGGACGCCGCGGCCCACCCGCTCCAGCAGGGTCAGTCCGGTGTCGCGCTGCAGAGCGGAGAGGTGCTGGCTGACGGCGGAGGACGTGTAGCCGAGGCCGGAGGCGGCTCCCGCGATCGAGCCGGAGGCGACGACGGAGCGGAGGATGCGGAGCCGGTGCACGTCGAGCATGAGACGACCGTACAGTCCGGCTGAACGATCCGACAGTGAACGGAACTGGTGCTGAATCCCCGGCAGCGCCACGATGGCCTCATGACCGACGTCTCCTCCTCCGCCCCGCCCTCCACGAGGGACGCCCTCCTGCTGTGGGGCGCGATCGCGGTCACCGTCCTGCTCTGGGCGTCGGCCTTCGTCGGCATCCGCGCCACGACGGAGGACTTCGGCCCGGGCACGCTGACCCTCGGCCGCATCGTGGTGGGGTCGCTCGCGCTCACGGTGGTGCGCGTCGTCCTCACCGCCCGGAGGCGCCGCTCGGAGGCGGCTCCGGATCCGCGCACGGCGGTCCCGCGCGGGCGCCTCCTCCTGCTCGTGCTGGGCTGGGGGGTCGCCTGGTTCGGGGTCTACAACCTGGCGTTGAACGCTGCGGAGCGGCACGTCGACGCGGGGACGGCGGCGCTGCTGGTGAACATCGCGCCGATGATCACCGCCGTGCTCGCCGGGCTGCTGCTGGGGGAGGGGTTCCCCCGCCGTCTCCTCGCCGGGATGCTCGTGGCGCTGACCGGCGTCGCGGTAATCGCGTTCTCCACCTCCACCGGGCAGTTCGACGTGATCGGCGTCGCCCTCGGCCTGGTGGCCGCCGTCGTCTACGGCAGCGCGGCGACCCTGCAGAAGCGCCTGCTGGGCCGGATCGACGCGCCGACGATGACCTGGCTCGGCTGCCTCGCCGGCACGGTCGCGTGTCTGCCCTTCGCACCGGAGCTCGTCGAGGCGCTCGCCGCCGCTCCGCTCTCCTCGATCCTGGCTGTGGTCTACCTCGGGATCTTCCCGACGGCCGTCGCCTTCACGACGTGGGGGTACGTCCTCGCGCGCTCCAGCGCGGGTCGCACCGCGGCGTCCACCTACGCGGTGCCCGCGGTGGTCGTGCTGCTGTCCTGGCTCGTCCTGGGCGAGACCCCGCCGCTCGCCGCGCTGCTCGGAGGCGCGCTCGCCCTGGCCGGAGTCGCGGTGGCGACGCTGCGGAGGCGCCCGAAGGCGGTCTGACCGGCGGCGGATGCTCCTCCACAGCCGCCCGATCGCGTCGAGTCCTCGGACGAGGCGGCTCGCGGGGATCCCGCGGGAGGGCCCGGGATATGCTGGGCGGACGTTCATCCCAGTCGGCGCCGAGCGCCAGGAACGGTGAGGATCCCGATGACCGAGGCCCTGCAGCCGCCCGTCCAGAACGCCCTCTCGCTCACGCCTCCGGAGCCGGTGGCAGCGGTGCCGACCACCTCGGCGCCGTCGATCGCGCCGAAGGTGCCCGAAGCCGCCCTGCCCGGCCTCGAGGCGAAGGTCGACGGCTACCTCGACACGCTCCTGGCGACGGAGTCCCGCAGCCCCGAGTTCGCGACGCGGGCCAACGACATCCGCACGATGGGCGACGCCGACATCCGCTCGGCCGCCGACTCGTCGAACCGGCTGCTGAGCACGCCGGTGCGCGCCCTCCAGGAGGGCGGGCTCTCCGAGGGGTCGACCATCGGCAAGACGCTGCTCGAGCTGCGCCGCACGGTGGAGGATCTGGACCCGTCCGAGGACAACCTGCAGAAGAAGATCCTGGGCTTCATCCCGTTCGGCAACAAGATCACCGACTACTTCCGCCGCTACGAGAGCGCCCAGTCGCACCTGAACGCGATCATCCAGGCCCTGTACGACGGGCAGGACGAGCTGCGGAAGGACAACGCGGCCCTGAATCTCGAGAAGCAGAACCTCTGGGAGACGATGACCCGTCTCAACGAGTACATCTACGTCGCCGAGCGGCTCGACGTGAAGCTCTCGGCGAAGATCGCCGAGCTCGACGCCACCGACCCGGAGCGGGCGAAGGCGCTGCGCGAGGACGTCCTCTTCTACGCGCGCCAGAAGCACCAGGACCTGCTGACCCAGCTGGCCGTGTCGATCCAGGGCTACCTCGCGATCGACGTCGTCATCAAGAACAACGTCGAGCTGATCAAGGGCGTCGACCGCGCGACGACCACGACCGTCTCGGCGCTGCGCACGGCGGTCATCGTGGCGCAGGCGCTCGCCAACCAGCGCCTCGTGCTCGATCAGATCACGGCGCTGAACACCACGACGTCCAACATGATCGAGGCCACCTCGCGCATGCTCGCCGACCAGTCGGCCTCGATCCAGTCGCAGGCCGCCTCGGCCACGGTCGGGCTGCCGCAGCTGCAGGCCGCGTTCGCGAACATCTACCAGACGATGGACTCGATCTCGGACTTCAAGATCAAGGCGCTCGACAGCATGGCCCAGACCGTCGGAGTCCTGCAGACCGAGACGGCGAAGGCCGGCGAGTACGTCGAGCGGGCCCGCCGCAGCAACTCGGACATCGACGCGACGTCCTCGCTCGATCTCGGCCGCTAGCCGATGGGCTGGTTCTCCCGACTGTTCACGGGTGCCCCCGCGGCGCCGGAGGAGACCGCGCCCGCTCTGCCGAGCGTCCCGACGAGCGAGGACATCCTCGCGGCGCTCGACCGGGTCGGCACGCGGACGGAGGGCCGGGTGCCTGGCATCGTCGCGGCGCGCATCCAGCGGATCGACGAGACGGTCCGCGAGATGGTGCCCCGTCTCGACCGCCTCGGCGGGATGAGCCGTCAGGGCCACACCGTCGTCGCGACCGCGACCAGCTACCTCCCCGAGGCGGTGGAGGGCTACCTCCGCCTGCCGAGGGACTTCGCCGACCGCCGCGCCGTGCACAGGGGGAAGACCTCGCTGATGATCCTCTGCGACCAGCTCGACCTCCTCGGAGGCACGCTCGACCGCATCTCGGACGCCGTCTCGCGGCAGGACGCCTCGGCGCTGATCGCGCACGGGCAGTTCCTGGCCGAGAAGTTCACGGAGTCCTCGCTCTCCCCGAGCGGTCTCGACGCGCCTCCGCAGCCGGGAGCGCCGTCCGGATCCGGCTCGCTGACCCCGCCGAGCGCCTCGTGACCGCGCTCGCCCCGGCGCTGGACGCCCTCGTGCTCGCGGGGACGGCCGCCGGCCTCGACGCCGCGGCCGTCCGCGACGAGGGTGCGCGGCTGGCCGCCGCCGTCGCCGAGTCGATCCGCGGCGCCGGGCAGGACTGGCTCGCCGCGACCGGCGCGACCGGCGGTCTGGAGGCGTTCTTCACCGCCGCCTCGAGCGGTCGGCGCTGGCGGTCGGGGCCGACCGTTCAGCTGGCCGCCCTGGTCGGCGCGGGCTCGCACCACGCCTCCGCCTACGCCCGCGCCCTGACCGAGGTCGTCTCGGCGGCCAGCGCTCTCGGCGACCCGGGCATCGGCGGCATCGCCTCCGCCTCCGCGACCGCCGCGGCCCAGCTCTCCGCCGTCCCGGGTGCTCGGGGCGCCGCTCCGACGACGAGCGGGGGAGCGCCGCACACGACCGGCCGGTCGCCGGACGGTGACGCGGGCGCCGACCTGCCGACCGGTCTGCCCGCCGGCGTGCCCGGGGTCGACGAGATCCTCGAGCGCCTCCGCCGGACCGAGCACGACGGTCCGCAGGACGAGCCGGCGCCCGCCGCCGCTCCCGCCGCGGAGCCCGCCTCCGAGCCGGAGCCGCTCGACCCGCCGGAGTCCATCGACGACCTGCTCGCCGAGCTCGACGCGCTGATCGGCCTCGACCGGGTGAAGAGCGAGATCAAGCGGCAGACGCAGCTGCTCCGGATCGACACCCTGCGCCAGGCCGCCGGTCTCAGCACGCCCACGCTCACCCGCCACCTCGTCTTCACGGGGAACCCCGGCACGGGCAAGACGACGGTGGCGCGCCTGGTCTCGCGGATCTACCGCTCGCTCGGCATCCTCTCGAAGGGCGTGCTCGTCGAGGTCGACCGATCGGAGCTGGTGGCCGGCTACCTCGGGCAGACCGCGACGAAGACCGCGGAGGTGATCGCCTCCGCGCGCGGCGGCGTCCTCTTCATCGACGAGGCCTACGCGCTCGCGCTCGACCAGTACGGCGCGGAGGCAGTCACCACCCTCGTGAAGGACATGGAGGACCACCGCGGCGACCTCGTCGTGATCGTCGCCGGCTACTCCGGGCCGATGCAGGGCTTCCTCGACACGAACCCGGGACTCGCCAGCCGCTTCTCGACCACGATCGACTTCGCCGACTACTCCGACGACGAGCTCTCGGCGATCTTCGGCCGCCTCGCCGCCTCCGCGGACTTCGAGCCGACGGAGGAGGCGCTCGCCGCGTTCGCGGGCCTCGCCTCGGCGCAGCAGCGCACGGAGGCGTTCGGCAACGGGCGCTGGGTCCGCAACGTCCTCGACGCGGCGATCGCCCGGCACGCCTGGCGCCTCCGCGACGTGGAGGAGCCGACGCTCGACGAGCTGCGCATCCTGCTCCCCGAGGACGTGGTGGAGAGCCCCGAAGCCTCGAGCAGCCCGGACGGAGCCGGCGACGACGACGAGGGCGCGGTCGACGGCTCTGAGGAGGCCTTCGGGCAGGCGGACGCCGCCCCGAGCGGCACGGCCGTCCCCGTCACCGACGACCCCGAGGAGGAGAGCCGTTGAGCACCGCACCCGCCGCGCCGCCCGCGCAGAGGATCCCCGAGCCGCCCCTCGTCCAGGTCGCCAACCGGCCGGCGCAGCGGAAGCCGTCGCTGCTGGCCCGCGCGACCGCGACCACTCCGGCCACCCTGCGCCTCCTGCTCGCCCTGACGGCGCTGGCGGCCGTGCTGTTCGGCGTGTTCGCGCAGCAGGCAGGAGCGATGCAGGCGCGCGCCGCGACGACGGCCCGGGAGCAGTCGGCGCAGCTGCTCGGCGTGCAGAACGTCCGCACGCTGCTGGTGGACGCCAACGCGATCGCGGCCAACACCTTCCTCGTCGGCGGACTGGAGCCGACCGAGCTGCGGGCGTCGTACGTCTCGAGCCTCACCGGCGCCGCCTCCGCGATCGCCGGGCTCTCGGCAGCCGACTCGGCGGACACCCGGGCCCTCGCCCGGGTCGCCAGCAGCATCACGACCTACAGCGGGCTGATCGAGCAGGCGCGGGCCAACAACCGGCAGGGCTTCCCCGTCGCCTCGGCGTATCTCGACCAGGCGTCGACGGCCCTCTCGGGAGACGGCGGCATCCTCGAGGACCTCGACGGACTCGTCGACTCCGGTGCCGACCGGGTCGCGGCCGCCTACGACGCCGTCCGCTGGAGCGTCCTGCTCATGATCGGCTCGCTCGTGATGCTGGTCCTTCTCCTGGCGGCGCAGCTCTGGCTCGCCCGCCGTACGCACCGCTACCTCAACCGCCCGCTCGCCACGGGGACCGCCCTCCTGCTGGTCGTCGGCGTCGGCGGGGCGCTCGCCTACGGATCGGTCGCGGCGGACGCGGGGACGGCGCGGGTCGAGTCCTACCGCGAGGCGCTCACCGTGTCGAACGCGCTCATCGCCGCGAGCGACGCCAAGTCGCTCGAGAGCTTCACGCTGATCAAGCGCGGCTCCGGCGCCGCCCTCGAGGAGCGCTACACCCAGGCCGTCGACTCCGCCCGGGAGAAGCTCTCGGGCGACCTGCAGGACGAGCTGGCGAGGACGCGGCTCGTCGACGAGTTCGGGCAGTGGCAGTCGTTCCACGAGGAGATCCGCGCCGCGGACGACGCCGGGAACTGGGACCAGGCCGTCCGCGTCGCCACGATCACCGGGAACGGCACGCCGAACGACCTCTTCACCACCTTCTCCGACGACGCCCGCGACGTGGTGCAGGAGAAGGCCCTGGCCGCCGCCACCACGCTCGACAGAGGTGCGGAGTTCGCGACCCTCGTCTCGTGGATCCTGCTGGCGGCGGGTCTCGCCGGAGCCGTGTTCGCCTGGCGCGGCATAGCCCAGCGACTGGAGGAGTACCGATGAACCGCCTGCGCGCCGCCGCCCTCGCCCTGGCCACCGCCGCGGCACTCGCCCTCACCGGCTGCACGACGGGGGCGGACGACCTCGGCACGCCCCTCGCCGCGGCGACCCCGACTCCGACGGCGAGCGCGTCCGCTCCCGCCGCTCCTGCCGCGGCGGGCTGCTCGCCCTCGGCGGTCACCTCCTACGCGCCGACCGGCGTGACCGACAGCACCAGGCTCGCGGAGATCCGCGGGCGCGGGACCCTGCGCGTCGGCGTCTCGGCCGACACCCTCCTGATGAGCGCCCGCAACCCGATCACGGGGGCGATCGAGGGCTTCGACGTCGACATCGCCCGCGAGGTCGCCCGGGCGATCCTCGGCAGCGACTCCATCGACTACGTCGTGATCACCTCCGCTCAGCGCCTCCCCGCGCTCACCGGCGGCGACGGCGCCCCGCAGGTCGACATGGTCGCCCGCACCCTCACGATGACCTGCGACCGCTGGAGCTCGATCGCCTTCTCGTCCGAGTACTACGACGCCGGCCTCAAGGTGCTCGTCTCCGACGACCCCGACGGCGTCCCGATCACGGGCATCGGCGACCTCGACGGCGAGAGGGTCTGCGCGCCCAGCGGCACCACGACGCTCAGCCGCCTGCAGAACGACTACCCGGAGGTCGAGGCCGTCGAGGCCGCCACGCACTCGCAGTGCCTCGCCCTCTTCCAGGCCGGCGAGGTCGACGCCATCGCGGGCGACGACACGATCCTCGCGGGCTTCGTGGCGCAGGATCCGTACGCGAAGGTCGTCGGCGACGCCCTGAGCTCGGAGCCCTACGGCCTCGGCCTGCCCGCCGACGACCCCGACTTCGTGCGCTTCGTCAACGCCTCGCTCGAGAGCATCCGCAGCGACGGCCGCTGGCAGAGCATCTACGAGCGCTGGCTCGGGGTCCTCGGCGAGGCCTCGCCGCCGGCCCCGGTGTACGGCCGATGAGCACCGGTCTCGCGGAGGGGACCCCCGTCGCTCCGGGCCGGCTGGGAGAGGCCGCGCCGCAGCGCGAGCTCTTCGAGTACCTCGCCGCTCTCGCCCGCTGGCTCCAGCGGACCACGCGCGAGCTCTCGCGGCTGGACGCCGCCGCGCTGGCGTCGCCGCAGGCCGAGAACTACACGGCCGACGTGGTGCTCGCCCAGTCGCTCCGCGAGTCCGTCACCCGGCGCCTCGCCGAGCTCGAGGCGGTCTGGGACTCCGGCCGCGTCGACGTCGTGGCGCGCGAGCGGATGTCGCAGCTGATCTGGGGCCGTCTCGACGCCTCCGGGAGCGGCGCGGTCTCGCTGGTGGAGGCGGTGCGCCTCTGCGACGCGGTCGTCGGCCAGCTGCGCTCCCGGCTCGAGCTCGACCCCAGCGGCACCGACGTCGCCGGACGGATCGTGGGGGTGCGCGCCGAGATCGAGCGCTGCCGCGACCTCACCCGCGACGGGAGCGGCACGGTCGACCGCGAGCGGGCGGAGCGGGTCGCCGTGCTGCGGTCCCGCCTCGACGCGCTCGCCGAGCGGGCGGGCCGGGGAGCCGACGTGTCGGGGCCGCTCGGCCAGCTCGAGAGCGACTCCGCCCGGCTCGAGCGCGACCTGATCATCGCCGCGTCCGAGCGGCGCGGACTCGAGCGCGACCGCCGTCGGGCGCGCGAGCTGGCGGAGGCGGCCGAGCACCGCGAGGCGCCGCTGCGCGAGCTCGTGGCCCGCTGCCGCCGCGAGATCGCCGACCCGCCGCGGCTGGCCGTGCCCGACGTCTCCCGGCTGGGCGATCCTCCGTCCGACCGCGAGGCGCTCGACGCGCACCTCGCCCGCCTGACCGCCGTCGGCCGCGCGTTCGACGCGGTCGAGGCCGCCTACACCTCGCCGCTGCGCGAACGGGCCGCCCTGGGCTTCCGCCTCCGGGCGCTGCGGGAGCGGGCCGAGGGCAACGGCCGCGCTGCCACCGCCGTCGGCGTCGCGGCCGAGGAGGAGGTGCGCGCCGCCCTCGACGCGGTGCCCTGCTCCGTCCCGCTCGCCCGTCACCTGGTCGAGCAGTACGACGTCGTCACCCGCGACCTCCCGCACCCCGCCCCCGCGCACCACCGGAAGGCCACCCCATGAACGGCGCCCCCTGCACCGCGACTCCCGGCTGCACCGGGACGATCGAGGACGGCTACTGCAACGTCTGCGGCCTCCCGCCCGAGGAGGGCGCCGCCGCCTCCACGCCGACCGCGCGCCGCGCCGCTCCGGCCTCCCCGCCCGCCACCGCCTCCGCCGCCTTCGGCACCGGCTTCGTCGAGGGCACCCCCGGCGCCACGGCACCCGGCCCCGCGGAGGAGTCGGCCACCGCGCGCAGCACGCGCACCTCCTCCGCCCGCCTCGCCACCGCCGCCCTCGGCTCCGCCCGCACGGCGCAGACCGGCTCGAAGGTCACCCGCCGCGTCGGCACCACCTCGACCCGACTGCGCGGCCCGAGGCTCGGCGCCGGGCTCACCACCGTCCCGTCCCGCCCGGCCGCCGACCCGATGGCCGCTCTGATGACCGAGGCGGTCCTCCCCGAGCGCAAGCGCTTCTGCTCGCACTGCGGCACCGCCGTCGGCCGCGGGCGCGACGGTCGGCCCGGCCGCACCGAGGGGTTCTGCCCCAACTGCCGCACGCCGTTCTCGTTCACACCGCAGCTGGTGAAGGGCGACGTGGTCGGCGGCCAGTACGAGGTCGTCGGCTGCCTGGCCTACGGCGGCCTCGGCTGGATCTACCTCGCGCGCGACCGGAACGTCTCGGGGCGCTGGGTGGTGCTCAAGGGCCTGCTCAACTCCGGCGACCCCGACGCGTACGCGGCGGCCGTCACCGAGCGCCGGTTCCTGGCCGAGGTCGAGCACCCGCTGATCGTCGAGATCTACAACTTCGTCCTGCACGACGGCGCCGGCTACATCGTGATGGAGTACGTCGGCGGGCCGAGCCTCAAGCAGATCCTGAAGGAGCGGCTGGACGCCAACGGCGGCGCCGCGGATCCGCTGCCGGTGGACCAGGCGCTCGCCTTCGTGCTCGAGGTCATGCCCGCCTTCGCCTACCTGCACGACCACGGCCTGCTCTACTGCGACTTCAAGCCGGACAACATGATCCAGGTGGGCGACCAGGTCAAGCTGATCGACCTCGGCGGAGTGCGCCGGATCGACGACGAGGACTCCGCCATCTACGGCACCGTCGGCTACCAGGCTCCGGAGGTCGCCGACCTCGGTCCCTCGGTCGCCTCCGACGTCTACACGATCGGCCGCACGCTGGCCTCGCTGGTGCTCGACTTCCGCGGCAACCAGACGACCTTCGTCGCCTCGCTGCCGCCGGTGTCGGAGACGCCGCTGTTCCAGCGCTACGACTCCTTCTACCGCCTGATCGCGAAGGCATGCGCTCCCGACCCGCAGGACCGCTTCGCCACGGTGGACGAGATGCGCGGCCAGCTGCTCGGAGTGCTGCGCGAGGTCGTCGCGACCGACCGCGGTCCCGGACACCCCGCGCTGCACTCGACGGAGTCGGCCCTGTTCGAGGCGCCCGTGGCCGACGTGGTCGACCGCGTCCCGCCGTGGGACGCGCTGCCGGCGCTCCGCCGCGACGAGTCCGATCCCGCCCGGTCGTGGCTCGCGGGCGTGAACGTCGCCGACCCGATCGTGCGCCTGCGCGCTCTCGCGCTCGCGCCCACCGTGACGGTCGAGGTGCGGCTCGCCCGCGCCCGGGCGGCGATCGAGGCGCAGCGCTGGGAGGAGGCGGCCCGCGCGACGGGCGAGATACTCACGGAGGACCCGTGGGAGTGGCGGGCGGTCTGGATGAGCGGCCTCGCCCAGCTCGCGCGCGGCGACGACATCGGGGCCCGCGCCTCCTTCAACACCGTCTACGGGCAGGTCCCCGGCGAGCTCGCCCCGAAGCTCGCGCTCGCCGCGGCGTGCGAGGCGAGCGGTGAGCCCGAGGTCGCCGAGTCCCTCTACGTGATCTGCGCCCGCGCCGACGCGAACTACACGGCACCCGCCGCCTTCGGTCTCGCGCGGGTGCGGCAGCTGCGCTCCGACCTCGACGGGGCGCTCGACGCGCTCGACATCGTCGCGCCCACGCGCTCCTCCTACTCCGACGCGCGCCGCCGCCGGGCGGAGCTGCTGGCGGAGTCGGGCCGCGGGCTGCCCGCGCTCTCGGCCGCCCTCGCGAGCGTCGACTCCGTGTCGATCGACCAGCGGACCCGCCTCGAGCTCACGACCCAGGTCCTCGCCTCCGCCCTCGAGCTGGTGCGGCGCGACGGCCCGGCCGAGGGAGCGACCCTCGGCGGAGTCGAGGCGAACGAGGCCGCCATCCGCGACGGCCTCGAGGCCTCCTACCGCGCGCTCGCCGCCTCCACTCGCGAGCGCGACGAGCGCCTGCGCCTCGTCGACCGGGCCAACGAGGTCCGACGCTGGACGCTGACATGAGCGGCGCGCTGTCGACTCCCTGCCCGAACTGCGGCGAGCCGGTCACGACGGGCGACGCGTTCTGCGAGGCCTGCGGGACGCCGCTGATCGTCGCGGCCACCCCCTCCGCTCCGCCCGTCGCCGTCGGAGGATCCGCCGCCTGCGTCTACTGCGGGGGAGCGGTCGCCGAGGACGGCTACTGCGAGCAGTGCGGACGCCCCGCTCCGACCGAGCGCGAGCACTGGGCCGAAGCGCCGCACCCGCTGGTCGGCGGCGTCTGCGACCGCGGGCTCCGGCACCCGGCCAACGAGGACGCGATGGCGCTCGGGGCGACCACCGGCGCCGACGGCTCTCTGAGGACGGCGCTGCTCGTGGTCTGCGACGGGGTCTCCTCGACGCCCGACTCCGACAAGGCGTCGCTCGCCGCGGCCCGCGCGGCACTCAGCGCGCTGCAGGCCGAGGTCGGCGGCGAGAGCGCGGGAGCGGACCGCTGGCGCGCTCTGCTGCAGATGGCCACCGCGCGCGCCTCCGGAGCGATCGACGCGGCCGTTCCCGAGAAGCGGTCGAATCCGCCCTCGTGCACCTTCACCGCGGCGGTGCTGGACGGCGCGCTGCTCGTCACGGGCAACGTGGGCGACAGCCGCAGCTACTGGATGCCGGACGCGGGCGAGCCGCGGCAGCTCACGGTCGACGATTCGTGGGCGCAGGAGCAGATCGCCTCGGGAGTGCCGCGGGAGCAGGCCGAGACGGCGCCCGACGCTCACGCCATCACCCGCTGGCTCGGCGCCGACGCGCACGACGAGGAGCCGCGGGTCGCCTCCGAGGAGCTGACCGAGCCGGGCTGGGTGCTGGTCTGCTCCGACGGGCTCTGGAACTACGCGTCCGCCGCCGAGGACCTCGCGCGCGTGCTGCGCGAGGCGCAGGAGAGGGTGGGCGCGGATCCGGTCACGCTCGCGGAGGCGCTGGTCGCCTGGGCGAACGAGCGCGGCGGGCACGACAACATCACGGCCGCGCTGGCGCGGTTCGACCCGGCGGGTGCGGCGGAGACTGCGGCTGAAGCGTCCGCTGCCGAGGTGAACGGTGAGGAGACCGGTACAGCCGAGCAGGGTGCCGCCGACGCCGGCGCGGCCGACCTCGGCGCTGCGGATCCCGGTGCTGCGGACCCGAGCGCGGCCGACCCCGCCGCCTCGAGCCCCGACGCGGCCACCCCTTCGCCCGACGCCGACGCCACCCGTCCCGCCGACTGAGCACGCCGATCCGTCCAGATCACCCCTCCACTGCTGGACGGATCGGCACCCCCGCGGCCGTGGTCACGCCCCTACAGTCGTCGCCATGAGCATCGCCGAGCCCGCCACCGCCCTGTCCGTCGTCGGCCACTGGATCGACGGGGCTCCCTCGGCCTCCTCGTCCGGCCGCACCGCTCCCGTCTACGACCCGGCGCTGGGAGTCGCGACCAAGGAGGTCGCGCTCGCCGACTCCGCCGAGGTGGACGCCGCCGTCGCCTCCGCGAAGGCCGCCTTCCCCGCCTGGCGCGACACGTCGCTCGCGAAGCGGCAGCAGATCGTCTTCCGCTTCCGCGAGCTCCTCGAGGCGAAAAAGCAGGAGCTCGCCGAGCTGATCACGTCGGAGCACGGCAAGGTCGTCTCGGACGCGCTCGGCGAGATCACCCGAGGCCAGGAGGTCGTGGAGTTCGCGACCGGTCTCGCGCACCACCTCAAGGGCGAGTACTCGGAGCAGGTCTCCACCGGCGTCGACGTCTACTCGACCAAGCAGCCGCTGGGCGTTGTCGGGATCATCTCCCCCTTCAACTTCCCTGCGATGGTGCCGATGTGGTTCTTCCCCATCGCCATCGCCGCCGGCAACACCGTCGTGGTGAAGCCCTCCGAGAAGGACCCGTCCCCGGCGATCTGGCTCGGCGCCCTCTGGAAGGAGGCCGGCCTCCCCGACGGCGTCTACACGGTGCTCAACGGCGACAAGCAGGCCGTCGACGGGCTGCTCGAGCATCCCGACGTCCGCTCGATCTCGTTCGTCGGGTCGACCCCGATCGCGCAGTACGTTTACGAGACGGGCACGAAGCACGGCAAGCGCGTCCAGGCCCTCGGTGGGGCGAAGAACCACATGCTGGTGCTCCCCGACGCGGACCTCGACCTCGTCGCCGATTCCGCCATCAACGCCGGCTTCGGCTCGGCGGGGGAGCGGTGCATGGCGATCTCGGTCGTCGTCGCGGTCGAGCCCGTCGCCGACGAGCTGATCGCGAAGATCCAGGAGCGGGCCGCGACCCTGCGCACCGGCGACGGACGCCGCGGCTGCGACATGGGTCCGCTGATCACCGAGGCGCACCGCGACAAGGTCGCCTCCTACATCGCGATCGCGGAGGAGGACGGCGCCGAGGTCGTGATCGACGGGCGCGGGATCGAGGTGGACGGCGACGCGAACGGCTTCTGGCTCGGCCCGACCCTGATCGACAAGGTCCCCACCACCTCCCGCGCCTACACGGAGGAGATCTTCGGACCGGTGCTCTCCATCGTCCGCGTCGCCTCCTACGAGGAGGGCGTCGCCCTGATCAACAACGGCGCGTTCGGCAACGGCACGGCCATCTTCACCAACGACGGAGGAGCGGCCCGCCGCTTCCAGAACGAGGTCGAGGTCGGCATGATCGGCATCAACGTCCCCATCCCCGTCCCCGTCGCCACGTTCTCCTTCGGCGGCTGGAAGGCGTCCCTCTTCGGCGACACCAAGGCCCACGGAGCAGAAGGCGTCCGCTTCTTCACCCAGCAGAAGGCCATCACCAGCCGCTGGCTCGACCCCTCCCACGGCGGCATCAACCTCGGGTTCCCGCAGCATTCCTAGGCTCTCTCCTCCTTCGTCGTCGATCGCCCGCAGTCGGCCTGGGAGGGTGGTCGCGTCTCGCAGAGCGTCCTGCGTTCCGCGCACGTCGATCCGCTGAGACGCGGATCACCGGTTGCGCTCCGCGGCGCTTGTGAGGCTCTCTCCTCCTGGCGTCGTCGATCGCCCGCAGTCGCGGCGCTGGTGAGCCTCTCTCCTCCTTCGTCGTCGATCGCCCGCAGTCGGCGTGGGAGGGTGGTTCCGTTCTCGAGGGCGTCGAACGTTCCGCGCACGTCGATCCGCTGGAACACGGATCGCCGGTTGCGCTCCGCGCCGGCGGGAAGTGCTCGGTCGACCGGAGAGGCTCCTGAGCACCGCCGAGCGCAACCGGCGATCCGCGTGTGAGCGGATCGACGTGCGCGGTACGCAACCCGCTCTGCGGAACGCGACCACCCTCCCCGGCCGACCGCGGCCGATCGACGACGCAGGAGGAGAGAGGCTCTTGAGCACCGCGCAACCGGCGATCCGCGTGTGAGCGGATCGTCGTGCGCGGTACGCGACCCGCTCTGCGGAACGCGACCACCCTCCTCGGCCGACCGCGGCCGATCGACGACGCAGGAGGAGAGTTGCTCTTGAGCACCGCGCAACCGGCGATCCGCGTGGGAGCGGATCGTCGTGCGCGGTACGCGACCCGCTCTTCCCATCGCGACCACCCTCCCCGGCCGACCGCGGCCGATCGACGACGCAGGAGGAGATCGGCTATGAGTGCAGCCGCAGCGCCGTCCAGAGCTCGGTGCGGGCGGAGACGTCGTCGAGGTCGAGGCCGAGGGCGCGCTCGACGGCGGTGATGCGGTTGCGGAGGGTGTGACGGTGCACGCCGAGGTCGCGGGCGGCGGGCTCCCAGGCG
This sequence comes from Rathayibacter sp. AY1H2, assembly GCF_002931985.1. Lineage (NCBI taxonomy): Bacteria > Bacillati > Actinomycetota > Actinomycetes > Micrococcales > Microbacteriaceae > Rathayibacter > Rathayibacter sp. AY1H2. Next base: position 40,376 of record NZ_PSUV01000016.1, read on the forward strand.
CCGTTGCGGCGGAGCCAGACGCGGGCGCTCTCGAGCAGCACGGCTCCCTCCGGGGTCAGCAGCGGTGCGAGCATCCGGCGGGCGAGCGGTGCGGCTCCGGCGGCGGCGAGGAGCCCGATCATCCCCTCGGCGGCGACGTCCTCGAAGCGGACCACCGTCCCGTCTCCCGTCCGCTCGGCGGCGCGCCGCGCCTCCTCGAGGCCCCGGTCCAGGTCCGACCAGCCGATCGGGGCGGAGGCGCCGGCGCTCGCGCCGTGCCGCTCCAGCACGGCGGTCAGCGGCTCGAGTCCGTCGGCGGCGGCCACGGCGACGAGCGAGCCGTCCCTCTCGGCGAAGAACAGGCGCGCGCCGTCCTCCTCCGCCACGACCTCCAGCTCGTCGAGGAGCGAGTCGCCGTGCACGGGCGCGCTCAGCACGACCACCCGCACGGGCTCGGCGGGCAGCGGGCTCCCCAGGCGCCGTGCGGTGCTCTCGGCGACGTCGAAGGCTCCCGCGGCCAGCAGCTCGAGCAGTCCGGAGCGCAGCTGCCGGCGGGAGGAGTCCAGCGCGCGCCGCTGCTCCAGCGCGATGCTCGCCAGGGCTATGACGCTCGCGACGAGGTCGCTGCCCGCCGGGTCCAGGGGCGTGCCGGTGCCCACGGCGAGCACCCCGCGCAGGTGGTCGCGGCGCCCGATCGTCTGCAGCGTCACTCCGCCGCCGTCGTCGAGTCGGAGTCCCGCTCGGCTGCCGCGGGTCAGGGCGTGCCTCGCGGCCGCGGCGACCGCCTCCTCCGCCGGCACGTCGAGCCGGGTGGGCAGGTGCACCCTCTGCCCGGCCGCGTCGTAGAGGGCGACCCAGCAGTCCAGCTGCCGCTCCAGCTCGGTGAGGATCGCCGCGAGCCCGTCCGGCCGCAGCGCCGCGCGGGCGACCCGCCGCTGCGCCTCGAGCGACCACTCCAGCCGCTCGCGCTGCTCCCGCGAGATCACGTCGGCGACGAACCGGATGATCCCCATGAACGGAGTCAGGTCCGCCACCTCCAGCAGCGGCAGGCCCTGGCGGTCGCACGCCGTGACGAGAGCGGCGGGCACCTCGTCGTGCACGATGCGGGTGGCGAAGCCGAGCGCGCGGATGCCGCGTCCGCGCAGCCGGGCGACGTACTCCTCCGAGAACTCGGCGCTGTCGTGCCCGGTGAAGTGGACGCCGTCGGTCAGCAGCAGCTGGCCCGACTCGAGCCAGGGCGTCGGATCGACGAGGTCCGAGGAGTGCGCCCACACCAGAGGGGCGTCGAGGTCGGCCTCGTCGTGGACGCCGGCGAGCACGCGGAGGCGGAAGGCCGGTTCGGCCAGCAGATCGCGGACGGTCGCGGGCATGCGCGGCTCCCTTCGACGTTCCGTCCATCGTAGGGTCCGCGGATCGACGGATCCGCACGCCCGCTTCCGAGGCGCGCGCGGCACGATGGGAGCATGACGTCCTCGACCGCCCCCACCGTCCGCGACAACGCCTCGGTCACCGCCGCCGACCGGTCCCGCGTGTTCCACTCCTGGTCGGCGCAGGGCGCGCTGAACCCGCTGCCGATCGCGGGCGGTCTCGGCGCCGAGGTCTGGGACGTCGACGGCACCCGCTACCTCGACTTCTCGAGCCAGCTCGTGAACGTCACCATCGGCTACCAGCACCCGAAGGTCGTCGCCGCCATCCAGGAGCAGGCGGGCGTCCTCACCACCGTCGGCCCCGCCTACGCGAACGAGACCCGCGCCGAGGCGGCCCGCCTGATCACCGAGCGGGCGCCGGAGGGCATGGAGAAGGTCTTCTTCACCAACGGCGGCGCGGACGCGAACGAGAACGCGATCCGCATGGCGCGGCTGTTCACCGGCCGCGACAAGGTCGTCTCGCTGTACCGCTCGTACCACGGCAACACGGGAGCGGCGATCGTCTCGACCGGCGACTGGCGCCGCATCCCGAACGAGTACTCCCGCGGGCACGTGCACGCCTTCGGGCCCTACCTGTACCGCAGCGAGTTCTGGGCCGAGACCCTCGAGCAGGAGTGCGAGCGCGCCCTCCACCACCTCGAGCGCGTCGTGCAGGCGGAGGGGCCGGAGTCGATCGCCGCGTTCCTCCTCGAGACCATCCCCGGCACCGCCGGCGTGCTCACCCCGCCGCCCGGCTACCTCGCGGGTGTCCGCGAGATCGCCGACCGGTACGGCATCCAGCTGATCCTCGACGAGGTCATGGCGGGCTTCGGCCGCACGGGGGAGTGGTTCGCCTTCGACGCCTTCGACGTGCGCCCCGATCTGATCACCTTCGCGAAGGGCGTCAACTCGGGCTACGTCCCGATCGGCGGCGTCGTCATCTCGGATCCGATCGCCCACCACTTCGACGAGCGCGTCTTCCCCGGCGGTCTCACCTACTCGGGCCACCCGCTCGCCGCGGCCAGCGTCGTCGCGACGCTCGAGGCGATGGAGGAGGAGGGGATCGTCGACAACGCGCGCACCATCGGCTCGGAGCACCTGGCCCCCGGCCTGGCGGCGCTCGAGGCGAAGCACGACCTGATCGGCGAGGTCCGGGGCTCCGGAGTGTTCTGGGCCCTGGAGCTGGTCACTGACCGGGCCGCGCGCACCCCGCTGCCGGCGGCCTCCGTCGCCCGCCTCAAGGCCGACCTGCTGTCCCGCGGCCTTCTCCCCTTCACCGCCGACAACCGGATCCACGTGGTCCCGCCGGCCGTCATCACTTCCGCCGAGGTCGCCCGCGGCCTCGGCATCCTCGACGACGCCCTCACCGCCTTCAGCGGCTGACCGCACTCCGTTCCGCGGGCGGCGGCGTTCTCGCGAGGCGTATCCGGGGATCCGCGTTCCAGCGGATCCGTGTCGCCGTGCGCATCCCGCTCCTCGGGACCCGGCCACGCGCTCGAGCCGACTGCGGGACGCCGCGCGGGGAGCGGCGTCCTCGCGAGGCGTATCCGGGGATCCGCGTTCCAGCGGATCCGCGTCGTCGTGCGCGTCCCGCTCCTCGGGACCCGGCCCCGCGCTGGAGCCGACTGCGGGACGCCGCGCGGGGAGCGGCGTCC
>NZ_PSUV01000016.1:43424-86945 GCF_002931985.1 Rathayibacter sp. AY1H2
CCGCGTTCCAGCGGATCCGCGTCGTCGTGCGCGTCCCGCTCCTCGGGACCCGGCCCCGCGCTGGAGCCGACTGCGGGACGCCGCGCGGGGAGCGGCGTCCTCGCGAGGCGTATCCGGGGATCCGCGTTCCAGCGGATCCGCGTCGCCGTGCGCGTCCCGCTCCTCGGGACCCGGCCCCGCGCTGGAGCCGACTGCGGGACGCCGCGCGGGGAGCGGCGTCCTCGCGAGGCGTATCCGGGAATCCGCGTTCCAGCGGATCCGCGTCGTCGTGCGCGTCCCGCTCCTCGGGACCCGGCCCCGCGCTGGAGCCGACTGCGGGACGCCGCGCGGGGAGCGGCGTCTTCGCGAGGCGTATCCGGGGATCCGCGTTCCAGCGGATCCGCGTCGCCGTGCGCGACCCGCTCCTCGGGACCCGGCCCCGCGCTGGAGCCGACTGCGGGACGCCGCGCGGGGAGCGGCGTCCTAACCAGCACTGTGCAAGGCGAACGCCGTCACGAACCCGAGCACCGCGTACAGCCCGGTGAGCACGTCGTCGCGGTCGAACGCCTCGGGGATCATCGTGTTCGAGATCATGGCGAGGATCGCGCCGGCGGCGACGGTCGTCACGAAGGCCACGACCGCGCCCGGTGCGGTGGCGAAGACCAGGAAGCCGACCAGCGCTGCGGCGGCCGAGATCGCGGCGATCCCGCCCCAGACGGTGAAGACGTAGCGGGCGGAGCGGCCGTCGGCTTTCATGCCGACCGTCGAGGACAGGCCCTCGGGGAGGTTCGAGATCGCGACCGCGGCGACGATGGGCACGCTGATCGCCGCTCCCGCTCCGCCCTGGGCGACCGAGAGGCCGAGCACGATCGATTCGGGGACCCCGTCGATCAGGGCGCCGGCCGCGATGGCCGCGCCTCCTCCTCCGCCCGATCCCTTCGCGCTCTTGCGGTTCCCCGCGCCGGCGCGGGTGAGCAGCGCGTCCGCGCCGACGAAGACGACGGCTCCCGCGAGCGTGCCGAGGATCGTCGGGAGCAGTCCTCCGTCGTCCGCCGCCTCCTGCACGAGCTCGTAGGCGAGCGCCGAGATCAGCACCCCTGCTCCGAACGCGGAGATCGCGGCGGTGAGCTTCGGGGGCACGCGCACGAACCAGGCGAGCGCGGCGCCGATCAGGAGGGTGGCGCCGCCGATGGCGCCGCTGGCGAGGGCGAGGGTCCAGGGAGGCACGGCTCCACCCTGGCACCGGCGGTGTCCGGCCGCGGCGGGCTTGACGGGGGCGCTCCGGCGGCGCTCGACCCGCCTCCGCCCGCCCCGACAGCTGTCGTGCAGGCGTCGGGCCGCGATGCCCGGCCGATCCTCGGCGATGGAGGGCCGCTCGGGCCGGGCGTCCCCGTAAACTGCCGGAATGGCGGAGTTCAGCGCGAGTGTTTTCCAGAACGAGTTCCTCTCGGACGGCGCCACCGACGTGCACGCCATCGTCACGGTGACCGCGTCCGGCACGGGGGTCGCCGGGTCCGACGGGGCCGCGGCCGAGATCATCATCGTGGACTGCTCCGGATCGATGACCGGCGAGAACATGACGGCCGCGAAGCGCGCCGCCGCCGTGGCCGTCGACCAGATCCTGGACGGCACCTTCTTCGCCGTCGTGGCCGGATCCGAGCGCGCCGACCGCGCCTTCCCGTACCCCAACGCCACCGTCTCGATGGTGCGGATGGAGCCGGGGGCGCGGGCCGCGGCGAAGGAGGCGATCGGCTACCTTCAGGCCGACGGCGGCACCGCGATGGGCACCTGGCTGACCCTCGCCCGCCAGCTGTTCGCGACCGTGCCGGAGGCGACGCAGAGGCACGCGATCCTCCTCACCGACGGCAAGAACGAGCACGAGTCGCGGATGCAGCTGGACGCGGCGATCCGCGCGGCGTCGGGCGACTTCCAGTGCGACGTGCGCGGCGTCGGCTCCCGCTGGATCGTCGAGGAGGCGCGCACCATCGCGAGCGCCCTGCTGGGCACCGTGGGCCTGATCGCGAACCCGGCCGACATGGCTGCCGACTTCGAGTCGCTGATGCGGGCGTCGATGGGCCGGGGAGTCGCCAACGGTGAGCTCCGCGTCTGGACTCCGCAGGGCGCGCAGCTGCTCTTCGTCCGCCAGGTCGCTCCGAACCTCGAGGACCTCAGCTCCCGGCGGAACGCCGTGAACCCGCTCACCGGCGCCTACCCGACCGGCGCCTGGGGCGACGAGTCGCGGGAGTACCACGTGGCGGTCCGGGTCGCGTCGAAGCCGGTCGGCTCGGAGCAGCTCGCCGCGCGGGTGCAGCTCAGCGTGCGCGACGAGGTGGTCGCCTCCGCCCTGGTGAAGGCGCGCTGGACGGACGACTCCGCCCTGACCGCCCGCATCGACCCCGCCGTCGCCCACTACACCGGCCAGACCGAGCTCGCCTCGGCGATCCAGGACGGGCTCGCGGCCAAGGCGCGGGGCGACGAGGCGACCGCCACGGTCAAGCTCGGGCGCGCGGTGCAGCTCGCCTCCGTCACCGGGAACGACGAGGCGACCGCGAAGCTGCGGAAGGTCGTCGAGATCGACGACCCGAACGAGGGCACCGTGCGGCTCAAGCGCGGCGTGGACCGCCTCGACGAGATGGCGCTGGACACCGCGTCGACCAAGACCACGCGGGTGCGCAAGTGAGCTTCCGCTGTCCCGAGGGGCACACCTCCCAGTCCGGCGACTACTGCGACGTCTGCGGGGCGCCCATCGGTGCCGCTGCGGCCCCGTCGCCCGCTCCCGCCGCGCCGACCACCGCGATCCCGACCGGCCCCTCGGTCTGCCCGCACTGCTCGTTCCCGAACGAGCCCGGCGCCCTGTTCTGCGAGAACTGCGGCTACGACTTCACGACCGGCTCCCTCCCCGAGGCCGATCCGTTCACCTCCTCCGGTGCCGTCCGCGCTCCGGGCGAGGTCGGCGGCTCCGCGACGCCGTCGGGGGACCCGGCCCAGCACCTGGGCGAGGCGCCCGCGCCGCAGGCCGATCCCGCGGCTCCCACCGAGCTGGTCCCGGAGCAGGAGGCCGGCTTCGACACCCCCGTCGCGACCGCGCCGCCCGCCGCTCCGCCGACCGAGGTGATCCCGGAGGCCCCTGCACCCGAGGCCGCAGTCCCCGACGCGGCACCCGGGGCCTCAGCGTCGGAGGAGGAGTCCGCGTCCGCGCCGGCCACCGGCTCCGCCCGCCCCGCCACCGCCTCCGCGGACCCGGACCGCCCGTGGATCGCCGAGCTCTGGGTCGACCCGGAGTGGTACGCCGAGCAGCGCGCCGACGACCCGATGCCCTCGCCCGGCCCGCCCGCGACCGTCGTCCTCCGCGAGCGCACCCTGCTCGTCGGACGCCCGTCCGTCTCCCGCGGCATCTCGCCGCAGGTGGACTGCGGCTCCGACTCCGGTGTCTCGCGGCGCCACTGCCAGCTGAGCACCGACGGCTACCGCTGGTGGGTCGAGGATCTGCAGTCGGCGAACGGCACGTACCTCGCCCCGGCCGGGGCGCCGCTCCCGCAGTCGCCGATCGCCGCCGGTCAGCGCCGCGAGGTCGAGGAGGGCGACCGGATCTACGTGGGCGCCTGGACGCGGATCGTGCTCCGTCCCGCGTTCCCGGGCGAGGCCTAGGGACCCGCGTCCGAACGGTCAGCGACCGACGAGCGCTCCGAGCATCCACGACAGTGCCGCGATCGCGCCGACGCCGACCACGCTCGAGCCGATGATCACGGAGCGCCGGATCCGTGCCGCGCGCGAGTCCGAGGCGGTCGGCGCGCCCGAAGCCGAGCCCGTCGTCATCCCGCCGCGGAGCCGGTGCGCGACGTCGTCGGCGGTCGGCCGCTTCTCCGGGTCCCGCTGCGTCATCGAGGTCAGCAGCGCCCGCCACTCCGCCGGCAGGGTGTCGGGCACGGAGGGGCTGCGGTGGAGGCGGGCGATCGCCGCCTCGAGGACGGTGCCCGAGTACTCCCGGTGACCGGTGATCGCCTCGAGGAGGACCAGGCCGAGGGAGAAGACGTCGCTCGCTCCGCTGATCGGCTCGCCCGCGACCTGCTCCGGGCTGACGAAGCTCGCGGTGCCGATCACGACGCCGTCGCTGGTCAGGCGGGAGCCGTCCATGAAGTGGGCCACGCCGAAGTCGGTGAGCTTGGCGGTGCGGGCGTAGCCGCTGGAGGCGACCTCGCTGACCAGGATGTTCGCAGGCTTCACGTCACGGTGCACGACGCCGCGCTCGTGCAGGTAGGCCAGGGCCTCGGCGAGCTGCGTGCCGATCGCAGCGACCTCCGCCGCCGGGAGGGGGCCGGACTCGAGCCGCGCCTCCATCGTGGGGTCGGCGACGAGCTCCATCACGACGTAGCGGCGGACCTCGCCGCCGAAGTTGTGCAGCCCCGCGTCGAAGAGGTTGACGATGCCCGGGTGGGCGAAGGAGCTCAGCATCCGCACCTCGCGCTCCTGGCGGGCCACGTCCTCGGGGTTCGAGGCCTCCGCGCGGAACACCTTCACGGCGACCTCGCGCTGCACGGTCTCGTCGCGGGCCCGGTAGACCGAGCCCATCCCGCCGGAGCCGATGCGCTCGATCAGGTAGTAGCGGCCGGCCACCTTCTGCTGGGCGGCGTTCGCGGCGACGGTACTCATGGCGATCCCGCCTTCCGCTCGAACGGTGCGCTCCGGAGCGCACGAGGTGGGCGCCTGCGACGACGGTACCGCGGGGCGGCGCCGGCCGGGTCGGCGGAACGGGGGGATTGACACTCCCGGCCCCGGACGGGGGGACGAATGGCCGCTCAGCGCACCGATCCGCACCCCCCCCGCCGCGAGGTCAGCGGAGGCCGCTACGCGCGAAGCCCTGCACGAAGTAGCGCTGGAACACCAGGAACAGCACCACCATCGGCACGACGTTCACCAGGGCGAACGCCATGGTCGCTCCGTAGTCGCTGCCGAACTGCCCCTGGAGGAAGAGCAGCCCGATCGGGAGCGTGAACAGCGCGTTCTCCTTCAGGGCGATGAGCGGCCAGGCGAAGTCGTTCCAGGAGCCGAGCAGCGACATGAAGAAGAGCACGGCGATGAGCGGCTTCGAGAGGGGGAGGACGATGGCCGTGAACACGCGGAAGTGCCCGGCGCCGTCGATCCGGGCCGCCTCGATCAGGTCCCGCGGGATCGCGAGGATGAACTGCCGCGCCAGGAACAGCCCGAACGCCGACGCCGCCGTCGGCAGGATCACCGCCCAGTAGCTCCCGTAGAGGCCGAGGTCGGTGACGAGCCGGAAGAGCGCCACCATGATCACCTGCACGGGCAGGGTGAGCGTCGACAGGGCCAGGAGGAAGAGCACGCCGGATCCGCGGAACCGCAGCTGCGCGAAGGCGTAGCCGCCGAGCAGGTTGATCGTCACGGTGATCAGGGCGGTGACCAGGCTGATCGCGAGGGAGTTGCCGAACCAGGTCGCCACGGGGAACGACGAGAACACCCGCTCGAAGTTCACCAGCGTCAGCTCGCGCGGCCAGAGGCGGAGGGTGCCGCCGAGCAGCTCGGACCGCGAGGAGAACGCGACGACGACCATCCAGTACAGCGGGAAGACGATGACCACCGAGACACCGAGGGCGAGGGCGAGGCGGAGCAGGCGCGAGGTGCGCGACGTGCGGATCATTCGACGAAGTCCCTCGAGCGGTTGGTGCGCCACTGCACCGCGGTGAAGATCATGGTCAGGATCAGCAGCACGATGCCGATGGCCGCGGCGTAGCCCTGGTCGCGGGTAACGAACCCGGTGTCGTAGGCGTAGGTCACGAGCACCGAGGTCGCGTTCTGCGGTCCGCCGCCGGTGAGCACGAAGACGATGTCGAACACCTGGAACGAGTAGATGACGTTGAGGATGAGCAGGAAGAACGACGACGGGCCGACCAGCGGCAGCGTCACGTGGCGGAACTGCTGCCACGCGTTCGCTCCGTCGAGCCGGGCCGCCTCGTAGAGCGCCGGGTTCACCCCCTGCAGCCCCGCCAGGTAGATCAGCATGTTGAAGCCGGTGCGCCACCACAGGGTGACGAGCACCACGGAGGCGAAGGCCGCCGCTCCGCCGGACTGCCAGGCGATGCGGGGGAGGCCGATCGTCTGGAGCATGCCGTCGAGCACGCCGCTGTTCTCGTCGAAGATCAGCACGCCCATCAGCGCCGTCGCCACTCCGGAGACCGCCATCGGCAGGATGAGGATGCTGCGGAACACCGGCCGCGCGGGCAGCACCGAGTTCATCAGCACCGCCGCGCCGAGGCCCAGCGCCATCGAGAGCGGGGTCACGATCAGGGTGAACAGCGCCGTGTTCAACGTCGAGCGCCAGAAGAGGCCGTCGCCGAGCAGCCGCGCGTAGTTGTCGAGTCCGACGAAGACGCCGTCGCCGAAGCCGTTCGTGCGCTGGAAGCCGATCAGGAACGCGCCGCCCAGGGGGACGAACACGAACAGGCCGAGCATCAGCAGGTTCGGCGCGAGGAACGCGTAGGCGGCCGCCGTCTCGCGGGCGGGGGCGCGGGAGGTGCGCCGGGGGCGGGCGGTCACCGCCTCCGGCGCGAGGACCGACCGGCTCACTGCGTCGCGGCCGCGATGCCGGAGGTGAGGCCGGCGATGGTGTCCTCGGTGCTGCGCCCGCCGACGAAGGCCTGCTCCAGCTGCTCCTTGAGCACCGTGATGATCGCGGCCATGTCGGGCGAGGCGACCTGCGCCGAGTCGGACGCCTGGACGGTGCCCGCCTGGCCGAGGAACACCTCGGCGAGCTCGGGGCGCACGGCGAACTCGATGCCCGACTCCGTGAGGTCGCGGCGAGTGGGGAGGAGGGAGGCGCCGGCGCAGAAGTCGCGCATCGCCTCCTCCTCCGTCACGAACGCGAGGAAGGAGGCGGCCAGCTCCGGGTTCTTCGCGGCCTTGGTCGCGACGAGGGCGTTGCCGCCGAAGTCGCCGCCTCCGCGCACGTTGCGCGGGGAGTAGGTGGCGCCCCACTCGAAGTCGAGGGTGGAGTCGGCGTCGGGGATGAGGAACGCGCCGGCGAAGGTCATCGCGGTGGTCTGCGAGTACCAGAGGTCGCTGGCGTAGGTGGTCGCCTGCACGGAGCTGCTCGGCGGCACGAGGCCGTCGGTGAAGAAGCTGCGGCTGAAGTCGATCGCGGCGCGGCCGGCGGCGGAGTCGATCGCGGGCCCGGACAGGTCCTCGGTGAGGAAGCGGCCGTCGGCCTGGAAGAGCAGGCTCAGCCAGCGGGTGACGCCGTTGCCCTGCCAGTTGTAGGCGAAGGGGTAGCGCTCGGCGGGGAGCGAGGCGCGCAGCTTCCGCCCGACCTCGGTGAACTCCTCCCAGGTCCACGCCTCCTCGGGCGAGGAGGGGAAGGAGGTGACGCCCGCGTCGGCCAGCACCTGCGTGTTGTAGAGGATCAGCGAGGTGTCGGTGTGGTGGGGGACGCCGAAGGGGCTCCCGCCGCTCTGCACCGCGGCCCAGGCCGGATCGGTGAACCGCTCGGCGACGTCGGAGTCGAGGAAGCCCGACAGGTCCAGGAGCTGGTCGCGGCCGGCGTAGCTGCCGAACGTGTAGTACGGGACCCGGAAGACGTCCGGCGGGTTCCCCGCCTGCAGCTGCGCGTCGATGTTGGTGAACATCTGCTCGTACGGGACCGCGTTGAGGGTCACGGTGGCGCCGGCGTTCGCCGACTGGAACGCGTCGATCGCGCGCTGGAAGCCGGCCAGCTCGGCGTCGGTGCCCCAGGTGGTGAAGGTGAGGGTGTCGCTGCCGGCGCTCGCCGCGGGGCCCGCGGGGGCGAAGCCGCAGCCGGAGAGGACCGGGACGGAGGCGGCGACGCCGAGGGCTCCGAGGAAGCGGCGGCGGTCGAGGACCGCGCGTCCGAGCTGCGAGAGGTCGAGAGCCCCCGAGGGGAGCCCCTTGCTGGTCAGGCCCATGACGGCCTCCTTCCGGGGGCCAGCGGCAGGCTCCCGGGGGCAGGCTATTCCGGCAGGGCCGCGGGAATCGCGGCTGGACGGATCGGCCGATCCATGAGAGGAGCGGCCGATCCGCGCGGCGGGCGTTCAGCCGCGGCGGCCGAGCATCCCCTCGAACGAGCCGTCGAGCGCCCACGGGTCGGGCGTGGAGCCCGAGCGGGAGGAGCGGGCGGCTTGATCGGCCAGCTCGCGTCCGGCGCGCTCGATGCGCGAGGGCAGCGCCCGTCCGTCCTCGGTCGCGCCGCCCCAGTCGTCCGTCGCCGCGAACACGGTGGTCGCGAGGGGCGCCGCGTGCAGGTAGGTGAAGAGCGGGCGCATCGCGTAGTCGACGGCCAGGGAGTGGCGGGGGGACCCGCCCGTGGCCGCCAGCAGCACGGGCAGGCCGCGCAGCGCCTCCGTGTCGAGCACGTCGACGAACGACTTGAAGAGCCCGCTGTAGCTGGTGGTGAAGATCGGCGTCACGGCGATCAGGCCGTCGGCGCCGGCGACCGCGTCGAGCGCGGTCTGCAGAGCGGGGCTCGCGAAGCCGGTGAGGAGGTTGTTCGTGACGTCGTGCGCGAGGTCGCGCAGCTCCACGACGCTCCGCTCGACGGCGAAGCCCTGCTCGGCGAGGGAGGACTCGGCGGCGTCGGCCAGGCGGTCGGCGAGCAGCCGGGTCGAGGACGGCTGGCGGAGGCCGGCCGAGAGGACGGTGATCCTGCGGGTGTCCATGGAGAGCTCCTGACTAGACGGTGACGGGCTCGGCCGCGGGCTGCGCGTCGCGCGCGGCCACGAGGGAGGCGTGGGTGGGGGCGTCGGGCACGTGCGAGGGGCGGCCCTCGGCGAAGCCCGCGCGGAGGGCGGGGAGGATCTCGCCGAGCATGTCCATCTGCTCCAGGACGGTCTTCAGCGGGAGTCCCGCGTGGTCCATCAGGAAGAGCTGGCGCTGGTAGTCGCCGACGTACTCGCGGAAGCCGAGAGTGCGGTCGATGATCTGCTGCGGGGAGCCGACGGTGAGCGGGGTCTGCTCCGTGAAGTCCTCGAGCGAGGGGCCGTGGCCGTAGACGGGGGCGTTGTCGAAGTAGGGGCGGAACTGCGAGACCGCGTCCTGCGAGTTCTTCGCCAGGAAGATCTGCCCGCCGAGGCCGACGATCGCCTGGTCGGCGGTCCCGTGGCCGTAGTGCTCGAAGCGCTGGCGGTAGAGCTGCACCATCTTCTGGGTGTGCGAGGCGGGCCAGAAGATGTGGTTCGCGAAGAAGCCGTCGCCGTAGTAGGCGGCCTGCTCGGCGATCTGCGGGGAGCGGATCGATCCGTGCCACACGAACGGCGCGACGCCGTCGAGGGGGCGCGGGGTCGACTGGAAGCCCTGGAGGGGCGTGCGGAACTGGCCCTCCCAGTCGACGAAGTCCTCGGTCCACAGGCGGTGCAGCAGGTCGTAGTTCTCGATCGTCAGCTCGATGCCGCGGCGGATGTCCTTGCCGAACCACGGGTAGACGGGGCCGGTGTTGCCGCGGCCGAGCATCAGGTCGACGCGGCCGCCGGCGAGGTGCTGGAGCATCGCGTAGTCCTCGGCGAGCTTCACGGGGTCGTTCGTGGTGATGAGGGCCATCGCGGTGGAGAGCGTGATCCTCTCGGTCTTCGCCGCGAGGTAGCCGAGCGTGGTGGTGGGGGAGGAGGACCAGAACGGCGGGTTGTGGTGCTCGCCCAGGGCGAAGACGTCGAGGCCGATCTCCTCCGCCTTCAGCGCGATCGCGAGGGTCGCCTGGATCTTCTCGGACTCGGACGGGGTCCGTCCGGTCGTGGGGTCGGTCGTGATGTCGCTGACCGTGAAGATGCCGAACTGCATCAGGCGCTCCTTCTGTCCTCCGGCCCGGTGGGGCCTGGTCCATGCGTTTGCATGTACATCCTCATTCAACCACGTGCGGCCGGATCTATTCCCGTGGATCCCCGGGCCTCCGCCGGCCTGTCGGAGGACGGCGCCGGTGCCGTGCCCGGACGTCGCCGACCCGCCCCGCTCGCCCCGCGGCCGCCCGAAACATCCCCGCAATACGCCCCGCACTAGAGTCGTGCCATGGGTGACCTCTTCGACGGATACGGGTCCCAGAAGGTCGAGCGGCCCGACACGGGCGCCACCCCCTGGGACGAGATGTTCGCCGACGTGGCGTCGACCGGAGGCCCCGACGGGGTCCGCGGCGCCTACCGCGACATCTACTCCTCGCTCGCGCGGATGACCCAGGAGGAGCTGCGCGGCCGCACCGACGCGCTCGCCTCCTCCTACCTCGCGCAGGGCGTCACCTTCGACTTCGCGGGGGAGGAGCGGCCGTTCCCGCTCGACGCCGTCCCCCGGGTGATCGAGCGCGCCGAGTGGAACGAGGTGCAGACCGGCATCAAGCAGCGGGTCCGTGCTCTCGAGGCGTTCCTCGCCGACGTCTACGGCCCGCAGAACGCCGTGGCCGACGGCGTCATCCCCGCCGGGCTGATCTCGAGCTCGAGCCACTTCCACCGGCAGGCCGCGGGCATCGTCCCCGCGAACGGCGTGCGGATCCAGGTGTCCGGGATCGACCTGATCCGCGATGAGAAGGGCGGCTGGCGGGTCCTCGAGGACAACGTCCGCGTGCCCTCCGGCGTCTCCTACGTCATCTCGAACCGCCGGGTGATGGCGCAGACGCTGCCCGAGCTGTTCGTCTCGATGCGGGTGCGCCCGGTCGGCGACTACCCGAACAAGCTGCTGCAGGCACTGCGCGCCTCCGCCCCCGACGGCGTCGACGACCCGACCGTGGTCGTGCTCACTCCGGGCGTCTACAACTCCGCCTACTTCGAGCACACCCTCCTCGCCCGCCTCATGGGCGTCGAGCTGGTCGAGGGCCGCGACCTGTTCTGCACGGGCGGCAAGGTGTTCATGCGCACCACCTCCGGCCCGACCAGGGTCGACGTGATCTACCGCCGCGTGGACGACGAGTTCCTCGATCCGCTGCAGTTCCGCGCCGACTCGATGCTCGGCTCACCCGGGCTGATGCTCGCGGCCCGGCTCGGGAACGTCACGATCGCCAACGCGGTCGGCAACGGCGTCGCCGACGACAAGCTCGTCTACACCTACCTGCCCGACCTCATCCGCTACTACCTCTCGGAGGAGCCGGTGATCAAGAACGTCGACACGTGGCGGCTCGAGGACCCGGGAGCGCTCGAGGAGGTGCTCGACCGCCTCGACGAGCTCGTCGTGAAGCCGGTCGACGGCTCCGGCGGCAAGGGCCTGGTCGTCGGGCCGGCCGCCTCGGCGAAGGAGCTCGCGGAGCTGCGCTCCCGCCTCCAGGCCGACCCGCGCGGCTGGATCGCGCAGCCGGTCGTGCAGCTCTCCACCATCCCCACCCTCGTCGACGACGGGATGCGCCCCCGGCACGCCGACCTGCGGCCCTTCGCCGTGAACGACGGCACCGACGTCTGGGTGCTGCCCGGCGGCCTGACCCGCGTCGCGCTCCCGGAGGGGCAGCTCGTCGTCAACTCGTCGCAGGGCGGCGGATCGAAGGACACCTGGGTGGTCGGCCTCGAGGAGGCGCGCAGCGCGGAGCCCGAGGCGCGCGACATCCAGGCGCTCGTCGCCGAGCAGGCCGCGGTCACCAGCTCCATCCCGATCGTCTACCCGCTCAACCACACGCCCGACCACTCGCCGCAGGACGCGCCGAACACCGACCAGGACCAGCAGCAGCAGCAGACGCTCGCGGCGGGGGAGGACGACTGATGCTCTCCCGGATCGCCGAGTCGCTGTTCTGGATCGGCCGCTACATCGAGCGGTCCGACGGCACCGCCCGCATCCTCGACGTCCACCTCCAGCTCCTGCTCGAGGACCCGTGGATCGACGAGGACACGGCCTGCCGCTCGCTCCTGTCCGTGATGGGCTCGACCCCGCCCGACGACATGCGCGAGATCACCCGCGCCGACGTGCTGGCGATCCTCGCGATCGACCGCACGAACCCCGCCTCGATCGCCTACTCGCTCGGCGCCGCCCGCGAGAACGCCCGCCGGGCGCGCGAGATCGTCTCGACGGAGCTCTGGGAGTGCCTCAACACCACGCGCACCCGGATGCCGCGCCGCGTCTCGGGCGAGCGGGTGTCGGAGTTCTTCAGCTGGGTGAGGGAGCGCTCCGCCCTCGCCGTCGGCATCATCGAGTCGGCGACCTCGCGCGACGAGGCCTGGCAGTTCTTCACGCTCGGCCGCTCGATCGAGCGCGCCGACATGACCGCCCGCCTGCTCGCCACCCGCTCGCTGACCGAGGCGAGCGGCCCCTCCTGGACCACGATCCTCCGCTCCTGCGGCGCCTACGAGGCGTACCTGCGCACCTACCGGGGCGTGCCGAGCGCGCGGAACGCGGCCGAGTTCCTCCTCCTGGACCGGCTGTTCCCGCGCTCGATCCTCTTCTCGGTCTCGCGGGCGGAGGCGTGCATGCGCGACATCGAGCCGCGCACCGGCCGCATCGGCCACTCCGGCGACGCGCAGCGCGTCCTCGGGCGGATCCGCAGCGAGCTGGAGTTCCGGCCGATCACCGACATCCTCGAGGACCTGCCGC
The DNA here is from genome assembly GCF_002931985.1 of Rathayibacter sp. AY1H2. Classification (NCBI taxonomy): domain Bacteria; kingdom Bacillati; phylum Actinomycetota; class Actinomycetes; order Micrococcales; family Microbacteriaceae; genus Rathayibacter; species Rathayibacter sp. AY1H2. The sequence goes on from NZ_PSUV01000016.1 coordinate 55,917, forward strand.
GGCACATGGACAGCGTGCAGGAGGCGACCTCGGCCGCTTCCGAGGCGATCCGCCAGCGGTACTTCCCCACCAACGTCATGCCGAGCTGGATCGGGGAGGCGCTGTGAGCAGGCTGCGCATCAGGCACACCACGGGCTTCACCTACGCGGGGGACGTGGTCGCGTCCTACAACGAGGCGCGGATGCTCCCCGCCTCCTCGGACGGGCAGCTGGTGCTGTTCTCGAACCTCGACATCAGGCCGGTGACCTCGGTGCACGCCTACACCGACTACTGGGGCACCCGCGTCTCGTCGTTCGACGTGCTCGACGCCCACCGCGAGCTCTCGCTGACGGCGACCTCGCTCGTCGAGATCCGGCCGAAGCAGCACCCCGACCACCCGACCGGGTGGGATCAGCTGTCCGAGCAGGTCGAGACGCGCACCGAGTACGTGGAGCAGTCGAAGCAGACCCACCGCACCGCGCCGCCGGAGGACCTCGCGGCGATGGCGCGCTCGCTCGCGGACGAGGCGGCCGGCCCGTGCGAGGCCGCGCTCACGATCGCCGAGACGATCGGCCGGGCGATGACCTACCGGCAGGGCGTCACCGGCGTGCACTCCACCGCGACGGAGTCGTGGACCGCGCGCGAGGGCGTCTGCCAGGACATCACGCACATCGTCCTCGGGGCGCTGCGCTCGGTGGGCATCCCGGCGCGCTACGTCTCGGGCTACCTGCACCCCAAGCCGCACGCCGAGATCGGCGAGACCGTGGTGGGGGAGTCCCACGCCTGGGTCGAGTGGTTCTGCGGAGGAGCCTGGCGCGGCTACGACCCGACGAACCTGATCGACATCGGCGACCGCCACGTCATCGTCGGCCGGGGCCGCGACTACAACGACATCGCGCCGTTGCGCGGGGTGTTCGCCGGGCCCCGCTCGTCGAAGCTCTTCGTCCGCGTCGAGATCACCCGCGAGGCCTGAGGGCGGGCGGCGGTCGCGCCCCGCGTCGGGGGCGACCCGTCGAGTGGGCGGTCCGCGGATCCGCCCGGCGTGCGGACCGGCCGACGGAGCTTAGGCGCGCGGACGCAGCAGGGGGACTCCGCCGGTGGCGGGCAGAGCCTCCGGCCCGGGGGCCGCGAGCCGGGCGGCGCGGCGCAGGCGGAGGTGGAAGGCGAGTCCGATGGCGGCCGCCGCGATCCCGGAGGCGGCGCCGACCAGCATCGCCTGGCGCGGACCGTAGGCGTTCGCGACCCAGCCGATCAGCGGGGCGCCGATCGGGGTGCCGCCGACGAAGATGGCCATGTAGAGCGCCATGACCCGGCCCCGCATCTCGGGGGCGGTCGAGAGCTGCACGTAGCCGTTGGCCGAGGTCATCAGCGTCTGCGCCGCGATGCCGACGAAGGGGAGCAGGATCGCGAACGCCCAGACGGTCGGCATGACGCCGGCCAGCGCGAGCGCGACGCCGAACGCCGCGGAGGCGCCGACGATGAGCCGGAGCCTCGGGCGGTCGCGGCGAGCCGAGAGGAGCGCCCCCAGCACCGAGCCGACGGCTATGGCGGAGGAGAGGAGGCCGAACTCGCTCGCCCCCATGTCGAACTCGACCGTCGCCATCGTCGAGGCGAAGATCGGGAAGTTCAGGCCGAAGGTGCCGATCAGGAACACGATCGCGAGCACCACGAGGATGTCCGGCCGCTTCGACACGTAGCGGAACCCCTCCAGCAGCGCACCCGGGCCGCGGGTGGCGCGCGGGGCGCTGCGGAGCTGGTCGCGGTGCAGTGCGCGCAGCGAGAGCAGGACGGCGAGGAAGCTCGCGGCGTTGAGGAGGAAGACCCAGCCGGAGCCGACCGCGGCGATCAGCACGCCCGCGAGGGCCGGTCCGATCATCCGCGCCGAGTTGAAGGAGGCCGAGTTCAGCGAGACGGCGTTGGTGAGGTCGCGCTCCTCGACCAGCGCCGACACGAACGTCTGGCGCACGGGCGCGTCGATCGCCGCGGCGAAGCCGAGCAGCAGGGCGAAGAGGTAGACCATCCAGAGCTGGACGACCCCGGTCACGACGATGAGCCCCAGGCCGAGCCCGAGCGCGCCCATCGCGCCCTGGGTGGCCATCAGGAGCTTCCGCCGGTCGAAGCGGTCGGCGATGAAGCCGGAGAAGGGCACCATCACGAGCTGCGGTCCGAACTGCAGAGCCATGGTCACGCCGAGCGCCGTCGCGTCGTGGTCGGTCAGGTCGTTGATCACGATCCAGTCCTGGGCCGTGCGCTGCATCCAGGTGCCGACGTTCGAGACCATCGCGCCCGCGAACCAGATGCGGTAGTTCGGCACGGCGAGGGAGCGGAACATCGCGCTCATCGGTCGGCCACCGCGCGCAGGACCGCCGCCGCGTCGTGGAGGAGGCGCAGGTCCTCGGGAGGGAGCTCCTCGAGGCGCGCCACGAGCCAGGCGTCGCGGCTGCGGCGCACGTCGAGCACCAGTGCGGTGCCGGCCTCCGTGGGGCGGATGCGGGTGACGCGGCCGTCGGCGGGGTCGGCCAGGCGCTCCGCGAGTCCTTCGTCGACCAGGCAGCCGACCGTGCGGGTCATCGACGGCGGGCGGACCCGCTCCGCCTCGGCCAGCTCGCCGAGGGTCTTCGCGCCCTCGCGGTGCAGGAGCGCGAGCACGCTGAACTGCGGATCGCTGAGCTCGTGCTGGGCCTTCTCCTGCCGGAGCCGCCGTCCGAGCCGGCCGACCGCTGCCCGCACCTCGCCCGCGAGGGAGGTCAGCGGGAGATCGGTCTGCAGGGTCTCGGTCGATGGCACATAGTTAGCCTAACAAAAGAACTGCCGCTCAGGCGGAGGTCCGCGCGGTCCGCACCGCTCCGATGCTCGCGGCGACCACGAGCGCGATCCCGACGGCCTCGACGGCGCTGAGGCGCTGACCGAGCACGAGGAATCCCGAGAGCGCGGCCGCCCCGGGGGAGAGCGACATCAGGATCGAGAAGGTGGAGGAGCGCAGGCGCCGCAGCGCCAGCAGCTCCAGCGCGTAGGGCACCGCGGAGGAGAGCACCGCCACGGCGAGCCCGAGGAGCAGCACCGGCGGCACCACCAGGGCGGGCCCGGCGGAGGCGAGGCCGAACGGCAGCGACACGATCGCGCCGGCCGCCAGCGCCAGCGCGAGCCCGTCGATCCCCTGGAACCGCCCGCCGGTGCGGCCGGCGAAGACGATGTACGCGGCCCAGAGCACTGCGGCCCCCAGCGCGAAGCCGACGCCGACCGGGTCCAGCGCCGAGAACCCGCCCTGCGACAGGGTCACCACCCCGGCCAGCGCGAGCACCGCCCAGACCAGGCTCAGCACGCTCCTCCCGGCGATCACCGAGAGCGTCAGCGGCCCGAGCACCTCGAGGGTGACGGCGGCGCCCTGCGGGATCCGGGCGATGGCCTCGTAGTAGCAGGCGTTCATCCCGCCGAGGGCGAGACCGTAGGCGGCGACGGTGGCCCAGTCGCTCCGGCTATGGCCGCGCAGCCGCGGACGGCAGACCAGGAGCAGCACGACTGCTGAGAACACCAGCCGGAGCGTGACGGTGCCGATCGGCCCCGCGGCGGGGAAGAGCAGCACGGCGAAGGAGGCGCCCAGCTGCACGCTCGCGACCGACCCGAGCACCAGGCCGATCGAGCCCGCGCTCGCCGGGCGCCGCTCCGGAGCGGCCGCTGCGCTCAGCTGGAGCGCCGCTGCGTCTGGACGGGCGGGACGTTGTAGCCGAGCAGGCCGACGCCGGTCGCGTCCCAGCGCAGCGTGGTCAGCGAGACGTTGTCGACCACCGGGAAGGTGTGCCGGTAGGTCTCGGGGTTGATGCCGAGATAGGCGCACAGCAGGAGGCGGATGAGCGTGCCGTGCGCGACGACGAGCACCCGGCCGTCGGGGTGCTCGCGGTGGATGCGCGCGAGTGAGGTGTTCGCGCGGGCGACGGCGTCGAGGCCGGACTCGCCGCCGGGCATCGGCTGGATGGCCGGCGCCGCGACCCACGCGTGGTACTCGTCCGGGAAGCGCTTCTCCATCTCGTCGGTGGTCAGCCCCTCACCGCGGCCGAAGTCGACCTCGACCAGCGCCGGGTCGGGCTGCAGCTCGAGGTGGGCCGCCCGCGCGGCGGGCACGGCGGTGCGCACGGCCCGGACCAGGGTGGAGGAGTACACCGCCTCGAGGTCGGCGTCGACGGCCCAGGCGGCCAGAGTCGCCGCCTGGTCCTGGCCCCGGGGGGTCAGCGCGATGTCGGAGGAGCCCGCGAAGCGGTTCTCGGAGTGCCAGACAGTCTCTCCGTGCCGGGCGAGGATCAGGGTCGTCACCCCCTGAGCCTACCGACCGCGCGGGCCCGCGGGCCCCGCGCTCAGGCGGCGGGGACGCCGTAGTGCGCGTCGACCATCACCGGGAGGTGGTCCGAGACGCCCTGGGGCAGCGTGGAGACCCGCTCGATCCGCACGGAGTCGCTGATCGCGAAGTCGAAGTGGCCGCTGAAGTAGCGGTAGCGCGCGTAGGTCGGGGAGTCGCTCCGCGAGACCAGGTAGCCGTTCCGGGTCATCCGGCGGTCGAGTCCGCGGAAGAACCACGGGTAGTTGTAGTCGCCGACCATCAGGGAGGGGGTGTCCGGCGCGTACTCGCGCAGCCGGTTGAGCGCCTCGTCGATCTGCTTGCGGCGCAGGGCGTTGCCGGCCGAGAGCGGGGCGGCGTGGAAGGAGGAGACGGCGATCGATCCGCCGTCGCGGTCGTCGAGGCAGACGGCCAGCAGGCGCTCGTGAGCGGGGGACATCACCCGGTCGTGCATGGACTTGCTGAGCTCGAACGCGGCGCTTCCGGAGAGCTCGAAGCGGTCCTGCGAGTAGTAGACGGCCAGGCCCAGGCGGTTGCGGGCCGTGACGGACGCGAGCCGGAGCGAGCCCACCTCCTGCGGCAGCTTCGTGGTGTCGCACTCCTGCAGGCACAGCACGTCGATGTCGTGGCGGGCGGCGAGGGGGGCGATCTCGGCGTGCGCTCGGTGCTCCCGGAGGTTGTAGGAGATCACGCGGAGGGCGCGTTCGGTCGGCTGCATTTCGCCAGTGTAGGGCGCGCCGACCGAGCGCCGGCCGACCCTCCGGCGAACACGGAGGGACCTCCTCGGAACGCGGTCGGAACGTTCGCCGACCGGCCGGGGAGGTCCCTCGCGGAGCCGTGTCAGTGCTGCTCGGTGCCCGAGGCGTCGGTCTCGGCGTCGGTGCCGTGGACGCCGTCGGTGGGGCCCCAGTCGGGCAGCGGGGGGTTCTGCTCCTCGCCGTCGGCGCCGACGCCGTCGGCCAGGGGGGAGGCCGCGCCGCCGACCTCGTCGAGGCCCGCGGAGGTGCCGGTCTCGGTGGCGGGGTCGGGCGTGCGCGCGCCGTCGGTCGTGTCGGTGCCGTCGGTCGTGTCGGTGGGGGTGGGCTCGATGTCGTAGTCGGAGCTGCTCATGTCCCGACGCTACGACTCCACCGCCCGCGGGGGCACCCCCTTGCGCTCCCGCGAACGACGGAGGCCCCCCGCACCGGGAAGGTGCGAGGGGCCTCCGAAGGGGGAGTGCTCAGCGTCCGTAGGCGGAGGCGGCGGGGCAGTCGAACGGGTCGCCGCCGGCCGACAGGCCGACCTTGTTGAGGTAGCGGACGACGATCGCGTACGACTCCATCAACGAGGTCTCGGTGTAGGGGATCTGGTGGGTGGTGCAGTACTCCTTGGCGATGACCTGCGCACGGCGCAGCGCCGGGCGGGGCATGTTCGGGAAGAGGTGGTGCTCCACCTGGTAGTTGAGTCCGCCCATGTAGAGGTCGGTGAACCAGGTGCTGCGGATGCTGCGCGAGGTGAGGACCTGGCGGCGGAGGAAGTCGACGCGCGCCTCCTTCGGCAGCAGCGGCATGCCCTTGTGGTTCGGCGCGAACGAGGCGCCCATGTAGAGGCCGAAGACGCCCAGCTGCACGCCGACGAAGGCGAACGCCATGCCGAGGGGGAGGGCCCAGAAGACGACGGCGAGGTAGAGGCCGACGCGGGTGACGAGCATGGTGATCTCGACCCAGCGCTTGTCGACCTTTCCCTTGCCGAACACGGTGCGGAAGCCGTGCAGGTGCAGGTTGAGGCCCTCGAGCAGCAGGAGCGGGAAGAACGCGTAGCCCTGGCGGCGGGTGAGCCAGGCGTAGAGGCCGCGCGAGCGGGCCGCGTCCTCGGCGGTGAAGGAGACGACGTCGCGCTCGATGTCCGGGTCCTTGCCCAGCACGTTCGGGTTCGCGTGGTGGCGGCTGTGCTTGGTCATCCACCAGGAGTAGCTGATGCCGACGAAGAGGTTCGCGAGGGTGCGGCCGGCGACGTCGTTGGCCTTGCCGGACTCGAACACCTGGCGGTGCGAGGCCTCGTGGGCGAGGAAGGCGAACTGCGTCAGCACGATGCCGAGGGCGGCGGCGAGCAGGAGCTGGAACCAGGAGTCGCCCAGCAGGACGAAGCCGGTGACGATGCCGCCGAGCGCGAGGACCAGCGCGCCGAACATCGTGTAGTAGAAGCCGGTGCGGCGGCGGAGGAGCCCCGCGTCGCGGACCGTGCTGAGGAGACCGGAGTACTCGGTCGTCGGGTTGACGCGGCCGTCGGCGCGGGGGCGGGTGCGGACGACGCGGGGGGCGCCTCCGGTGACGGACGTGGTGGTGGGGGTGCTCATCGGCGCCTCGCTCTTCGTGGTGACCGTCGGCGTCGACGGTCTCTCGGTGAGCGATCCCGACGGGGGCGGTCCGCTCATGGTTCACCGCGTCGGTAGGGGCCGGACGCGGCATCAGGGCGACCGGGGTCAAGGGCAACCTGGTGTGAACACTACGGGGACGGCGGCGGCACCGCACCATGGCGATTGCCAGCCTTCGCTCCGCGCGTGTCGGGAAGGGGAGTGCGCCTCCGGCGGGACCGCCGGAGGCGCACGGGCTCAGGAGCCGATCGAGTCCTGCGGGCGGCCGGACTTGAGCGCGGCGAGGCGCGCCTCCACCTCGGTCATCTCACCGAGATCCTCGAGCGACTCGAACTGCGCGTCCAGGCTCGAGGAGGCGAGCTCCTCCGCGCCGCGGACGCGCGCCTCCTCGCGGCGGATCTTCTGCTCGAAGCGGCTCACCTCGCTCGTCGGGTCCATCAGGTCGATGCTCTTCACGGCGTCCTGGACCTGGCTCTGCGCCTCGACGGTCTTCGAGCGCGCGATCAGCTCGTCGCGCTTGCTCGAGAGCTGCTGCAGCTTCTCGCGCATCTGGTTCAGGCCCGACTTGAGCTTGTCGACGACCTCGGTCTGCGAGGCGATGGTCGGCTCGGCGTCCTTCGCCTCCTTCTCGGACTGGATCTGGCGCTGCAGAGCGACCTTGGCCAGCGCGTCGAACTTGTCGGCGTCGCCGGCGCTCCCGCCGGTGCGCAGCTCGTCGGCCTTGCGGCTCGCGGCGAGGGCCTTGCCGCCCCACTCCTGGGCGTTCTGCACGTCCTCGCGGTAGTCGTCCTCGAGCAGGCGCAGGTTGCCGATCGTGGTGGCGATCGCCGCCTCGGCGTCGCGGATGCTGTCGGTGTAGTCGCGGACCATCTGGTCGAGCATCTTCTGCGGGTCCTCGGCCTGGTCGAGGAGCGCGTTGATGTTGGCCTTCGCGAGCTGCGCGATGCGGCCGAAGATCGACTGTCTCTGAGCCATGGGTGTCTCTCCTTGCGTCGTGGGTGGTGCCGGATGTCGGAGGTGGTGCCGGAGTCGTGGGGGGAGGTGGTGGTCGTCGGTCGTGCGCGGATGCCCAGGGGCGCTCAGAAGCGCCCGCCGCCGCCGCGGCGTCCGCCTCCGCCGCTGCTGCGCCCGCCGCCGAAGCCGCCGCCGCCGGAGCGCCGGGACGAGCCGCCTCCGCCGAAGCCGCCGCTGAACCCGCCTCCGCCGAAGCCGCCCGAGCGGTAGCCGCTGCGGCGTCCGCCTCCCAGGAGCGACTCGACCAGGATCCCGCCGAGGAACGCGCCGGTCGTGTCGCCACCGTAGGGGCTGCCGACGGCGTTCGGGGCGGAGTAGGAGCCGGCGTCGGCCCGCGCCCGCTCGAGCGCCTGCTGGGCGAGCTGCGAGGCGCGCTGGGCGGAGGCGAGAGCCTCGCGGGGGTCGGTGGCGGCGATGCGCTCGGCGTATTCGGCCGAGCGGGCGGCCTCGGCGACGCGGGTGCGCGCCTCCGAGCCGACCGCGCCGCGGCGGGCCGCGATGAAGTCCTCGGCGGCCGAGACGCGGCTGCGGGCGGAGGTGAGCTCGGCGCCGAGGGCGGCCCGCTCGCGCTCGCGCTGGGCCTGCGCGTCGCGGAACCCGCCGACGGCGGCATCGATAGTGGCGTCGGCGGCGGTGAGCGCCTCGAGCAGGGCGAGCGGGTCGTTCGGCCGCACGGAGGCGGCGCGCTCGACGTCGTCGAGGGCGGCCTCGGTCGAGGCGACCGCCGCGGTGACGTTCTGCGCCTGGGCGGCGGACTCCGCGTCCTGGGAGGCGGCGAGCGATCGTCCCTGCGCCACGTCGGCGCGGATCTCGGCGACGCGGCCGGCGAGCGACGCCTCCGCCTTCTGCAGCTCGTCGCCGCGCGTGGCCACCGCGTCGACGAGCCCGGAGGCCTGCTCGGCGGCCTGCTGCCCGGCGCGCAGCAGCACGGCGGCGCGGCCGGAGTCGCCGGCCTGCAGCGCCTGCTGGGCGCCGGCGAGCTGGTCGCGGGTGAAGCGGAGGCGGTCCTCGGCCTGGTCGGCGTCGTCGCCCACGTCGTCGATCGCGGTCGGCGCGTAGCGGGAGGCGAGCTCGGCGAGGCGGGCGCGGGCCGACGGGAGGCGGTCGCCGACCTCGGCGGCGCGAGCCGAGAGCGCGGCGGCGACCTGCGGCGCGTTCTTCTCGAGGTCGCGCAGCTCCTCGAACGCACTCGCGCGCTCGTCGAGCGTCTGCTCGGCGTCGGCGCAGAGCTGGAGGATGCGCTGGTAGCCGTCGCGGCGCTCCTGATCGGTCTCCGGCTCGGCGTCGTCGAGACGCTGCTGCAGGGTGAAGGCCTCGCCGAGCAGGCGCTTCGCGGTGACGAGCGCCTCGCGGAACGCGCCGGTCGCGTCGGCGCCGAACTGCGCCTCCGCGAAGCCGACCTCCTGCTCGCTGGTGCGGACGGCGTCGTCGGCGTGGACGAGGGCCGACCCGGCACGGGTGGCGAGCTCGTCGATCGAGGCCTCCACCGCCTCCTGGGCGCGGCGCTTCCGCGCGCGGCGGACGAGCAGCAGCACCACGAGGCCGATCACGACGAGCGCCGCGAGCACGCCGAGCGCGATCAGCAGCCCCGAGCCGAGGGACTCGCCGGCGCTGGGCGCGTCGAGGCGCTGCCCGATCCCGTCGGCGGCGGCCACCGCGGCTCCGGCCCAGTCGCCGTCGGCGAGCCTCGGCTCGATGTCGTCGGACTGGAGCGAGGAGACCTGCGCGTCGTCGAGGGCGAAGCCCTGCGCGACCGACACCTGGTACTGGCGGGCGTCGACCGCGACGGCCAGGAGGACGTCGTCGGTGCCCAGTCCGTTGCGGGTCGCGGTCTCGTCCGCCCACGCGGCGCGGTCGGACGGATCGGTGAAGGAGTCGACGAAGGCGACGAACAGCTGCACGCGGTGCTGGTCGTAGAGGGCCCGCGAGGCCTGCTCGATCTCGGCGGTCTCTCCGGAGCTCAGCACCCCGACCGAGTCGAGGACGGTGGAGGAGGAGAAGGAGACGGGCGATTCGGCCGTCGCCGCGGTCGCGGGGACCAGCGCGAGGACCGCGGCGATCAGGAGGGCCGCGAGCGCCGGCAGCAGCCGGAAGCTCACGGGGTGGTGGGGTCTCGCCGGCATCGCGCACACTCCTTCGTCGTCGCCTCCCGAGTGTAGACAGCCCCGGTGTCCGAGCAGGGGTCGGGAGGCGGCAGGCCGTCGACCGCGTGCCCGGGGCGCGGGGGATGGGAGAACGCCGGGAGGAGGAATGACCGTGCTCCGCTCGCGGTTACTGCCCGGAGTGCGCCGCAGGTGCACGTGCCTCCCCCCTCAGGGCAGCCCCCTGAGACAGCTCCGTAGAAAGGCGATCCCGTGGATCCGTTCTCCCCCCTCACCGCCGGCGACCTCGACCTCCCCAACCGCATCGTCCTGGCACCGATGACGCGACTGCGCTCCGACGAGCAGGGCGTGCCCGGCGCGATCGTCGCCGAGTACTACGCCCAGCGCGCGAGCATGGGCCTGCTGATCAGCGAGGGCGTCTTCCCCAGCGCCGAGTCCAAGGGCTACGCCGGGCAGCCCGGCATCGAGACCGACGCGCAGGCCGCGGGCTGGCGCGCCGTCGCCGACGCCGTGCACGCCGCGGGCGGGCGCATCGTCATGCAGCTGATGAACGCGGGCCGCGTCTCGCACACCGAGATCACCGGCACCGACCGCATCGTCGCCCCGAGCGCCGTCGCCATCGACGGAGAGGTGCACACCCCCTCCGGCAAGAAGCCCTTCCCGGTGCCGCACGCGCTGACCACCGAGGAGCTGGCGACCGTCCGCGACGAGTTCGTCGCCGCCGCCCGCCGCGCGATCGACGCCGGCTTCGACGGAGTCGAGGTGCACGGCGCCAACGGCTACCTGCTGCACGAGTTCCTCTCGCCCGTCTCCAACGTGCGCACCGACCAGTACGGCGGGACCCCGGCCGAGCGCGCCGCGTTCCCGCTCGAGGTCACCCGCGCGATCGTCGACGAGGTCGGAGCGGGCCGCGTCGGCATCCGCCTCTCGCCGGCCCACAACATCCAGGACGTCGTCGAGACCGACGGCGACGACGTGCGCGCCACCTACGAGGCCGTCGTCGACGGGCTCGCCCCGCTCGGCCTGGCCTACCTCAGCGTCCTGCACGCCGAGCCCGCCGGCGAGCTGGTCCAGGACCTCCGCTCGCGCTTCGACGGCGTCTTCATCGCCAACAGCGGCTTCGGCTCGCCGACCAGCCGCGAGGAGGCGACCGAGCTGATCAGCGAGGGCCACGCCGACGCCGTGGCCGTCGGCCGCCCGGCGATCGCCAACCCCGACCTGGTCGAGCGCTGGCAGGGCGGGCACCCCGAGAACGGGGTCGTCCAGGAGACGGTCTACGGCGGAGGAGCCGAGGGCTACACCGACTACGAGCCCCTCTCGGCGTAGTCGCGACTCACGCGGAAGGCCCGCTCCCTCGAGGGGGAGCGGGCCTTCCGCGTACCGGGGGGATCAGCTCTCGCTGCCCCGGCTCTTCAGCTCGGACTCGATGCGGGCGTCCTGCTCGGGCGAGAGCTCGTGGTCCTCGTCCTCCGGGTCGGCCGTCTCGCCGACGCGGCCCTCGCCGAGGGCGTGGATCGAGGTGATCTCGTCCTCGAGCGCGGCGTCGCGGTCGTGCTCGCTCACGAGCCGGTCTCGATCTCCCCGGCGGAGACGGCCTCGGCGTACTTGCGGAGGTCCGGGCCGGGCTCGAAGTCGATGAAGCGGTCCTTGAGGCGCGCGTTCAGCTCCGCGAACACGTCCTCCCAGGGCTCGCCCTTCTTGCTCGTCGCGAGGTCGAGCACCGCCTCGCGGAGGACCCTGTCCGAGTCCTCGAGGATCTTGTCGCGGGCTTCGTCGTTCCAGCGGATGTCCTGTGCGTCCATGCTCCGACCGTAGGCGCGGGGCCGGGGCGCCCCAAGGACTTGCGGGCGGGGGGCGGGAGGCGTAGGAGCCCCCGCCGCTCCGCGCTCAGGAGAGCGCCGGCAGCACCTCGCGCTCGAACAGCTCGATGCCGGACCGGTCGTAGGCGGCGTCCGGGAAGTAGAGGATGCCGTAGTCCATCCCGCGCGACTGCATGCCGGCGAGCCGGTCGACGATCTGCGAGGGAGTGCCGACCGCGAGCGCGTCGGGGCTGCGGTACTCGGCGACGAAGGACGCCGCTCCCTCCGCGCCGAGGTACGGGACCACGCGCTCCTCGAGACGCTGCAGCGCCGCCTCGACCTCCGCCTCCGTCTCGCCGATCACGACGTTGTAGTTCGAGCTCCGGGTGATCGCCGAGAAGTCGGTGCCCAGGCGCTCGCAGTGCCCGCGGAGGACCGAGCTCTTGTGGTCGAACGCCTCCGGGGTCCCGGCGAAGTTCGTGTACTGCGCGTACTGGGCCGCGATCCGCAGCGTGACCTTCTCGCCGCCGCCGGCGACCCACAGCGGGATGCCGCCCTCCTGCAGGGGCAGCGGTCGGTTCTGCGCGCCGTCCACCTGGTAGTAGCGGCCGTCGAGGGTCGCGGACCCGGTCGTCCAGGCCTGCTGCAGGATCTGCACTCCCTCGTCGAGCCGTCCCAGCCGCTCGGCGATCGGCGGGAAGCCGTAGCCGTACGCGCGCCACTCGTGCTCGTACCAGCCGCCGCCGATGCCCATCTCGACCCGCCCGCCCGAGACGATGTCGACGGTCGTCGCGACCTTGGCGAGGTAGGCGGGGTTCCGGTAGCCCATGCAGGTGCACATCTGGCCCAGCCGCACGCGCGACGTGGTGGCGCCGAACGCGCTCATCAGCGACCACGCCTCGTGCGTCGCCTCCTCCGTCACCTGCGGGACGGTGTGGAAGTGGTCGTAGACCCAGATCGACTCCCAGGCGCCGTCGTCGGCGTGCCGGGCGAGGTCGCTCATGGTGCGCCACTGGTCGGCGGCCGGGACGCCGACGAGGTCGTGGCGCCAGCCCTGGGGGATGAAGAGTCCGAATCGCATGCCGCCGACCCTAGGGCGGCCCGGCCACCGAGGTCGAGGGGGTCGCGGTGCTCGCGTACGCTTCCGACCGATGCTGACCTTCACAGAGGATCTCGGACTCCCCGTCCTCGCGCTGATGATCCTCGCCGCCTTCGCGGCCGGCTGGATCGACGCGGTCGTGGGCGGCGGCGGACTCCTCCAGCTCCCCGCCCTGCTCCTCGTGCCGGGGATCTCGCCCGTGCAGGCGCTCGCCACGAACAAGCTGGCCTCGATCTTCGGCACGACCACCAGCGCGATCACCTACTACCGGCGCGCGAAGCCCGATCTGCGCACCGCACTGCCGATGGCGGCAGTCGCCCTCGCGGGCAGCTACGGAGGCGCGACGCTCGCCGGCCTCCTCCCGGCCGCGGTGTTCAAGCCGATCATCGTCGTCGCGCTGATCGTGGTCGCCGTCGTGACGATCGCGCGCCCGGCGCTGGGCAGCGTCACGGTGCTCAAGCACGCGGGCCGGCGCCACCTCGTCACGGCGGCCGTGCTGGGACTCCTGATCGGCTTCTACGACGGCCTGATCGGACCGGGCACCGGGACCTTCCTGATCATCGCCCTGATCACCGCGCTGGGCTACGACTTCCTGCTCGCCAGCGCCAAGGCGAAGATCGTCAACGTCGCGACCAACCTCGGCGCCCTGCTCTACTTCGTGCCGGGCGGGCACGTGATCTGGCTGCTGGGCCTCCTGATGGGCGCCGCCAACGTGGCGGGCGCGTACCTCGGCTCGCGGATGGCCGTCGCTCGTGGCAGCCGCTTCATCCGGGTCGCGTTCCTCGTCGTGGTCGGCGCCCTCATCCTCAAGGTCGGCTCCGACGTCTGGACCGAGAACCTGGCGCCGCTGCTGCGCTAGCGCGGGCTGCGGGACCGAGCCGCGGAACGAGGACGGGACCCCCGCCGCAGCAGAAGGTCCCGTCCTCGTTCCGATCGCTCGGCGCTCCGCTCCGCCGACCTCAGCCGAAGGGGATCGAGCCGACCAGCACGCCGACGGCGAGCATGACCAGCGAGACGACGACCGCTCGCCACAGCACCTTGCGGTGGTGGTCGCCGAGGTTCACCGCGGCGAGGGAGACGAGCAGGAGGATCGCCGGGACCAGCGGGCTCTGGAGGTGCACCGGCTGCCCGGTGATGGAGGCGCGCGCCATCTCGACCGGCGAGATGCCGTAGTTCGCCGCGCTCTCGGAGAGCACGGGGAGGATGCCGTAGTAGAACGCGTCGTTCGACATGAAGAAGGTCATCGGGATGCTGAGCACGCCGGTGATCACGGCGAGGAACGGTCCGAGCGCCGGCGGGATCACCGCGACGACCCACTCCGCCATGGCGTCGACCATGCCGGTGCCGTTGAGGACGCCGATCAGCACGCCGGCCGCCAGCACCATCGACACGACGCCCACGATGCTCGGCGCGTGCTTGACGATCTCGGCCGCCTGGTCCTTCATCTTCGGGAAGTTGATCAGGAGGGCGACCGCGGAGCCGACCATGAACACGTAGGGCAGCGGCAGGATGTCGGCGACCAGCAGCGTCATCACCGCGAGGGTCAGGACCAGGTTCACCCAGATCAGCTTCGGGCGCAGCGTCTCGCGCTCGGGGTCGAGCATCGTGTCGGCCATCGCGGTGTCGGCGTCGTCGGCCTGCACGCGGGCGGCGACGGCCACCTGGGCTCCGCGCAGGGCCTGGGGACCGCGGAGGAAGGAGAAGCGCTCCCGGGCGACGGTGCGGATGCCCCCGGTCAGGGCCGCGAGGCCGCCGGTGCGGGCGCCGCCCGAGCGGGAGGAGGAGCCGCGGCCGGCGCCGACGAGCTCCTGCTCGAGCATCGGCTCGGCCAGCGCGAGCGAGCCGAGGCGGCGGCGCTCGCCGAGCCCGAGGAACCAGGCGAAGACGAGCGTGACGACCAGGCCCACCGCGAGCGAGGGGAGCATCGGCACGAAGATCTCGCTCGGCGAGACCTGGAGGGCCGCGGCGGCGCGCACCGTCGGTCCGCCCCAGGGGACGATGTTGAGCGTGCCGTTGGCCAGGCCCGCGACGCAGGTCAGCACGACCGGGTTCATCCCGAGGCGCAGGTATATCGGGAGCATCGCGGCGGTGGTGACGATGAAGGTGGTCGAGCCGTCGCCGTCGAGCGAGACCGCGCCGGCGAGCAGCGCCGTGCCGAGCACGACCTTCGCCGGGTCGTCGCCGAGCGCGCGGACGATGAAGCGGATCAGCGGGTCGAAGAGCCCGACGTCGATCATGATCCCGAAGTACATGATCGCGAACATCAGCAGCGCGGCCGTGGGCGCGAGGCTGCCGATCGCCTCGAGGACCATGTCGCCGATGCCGAGGCCGGCGCCCGCGAAGAGGCCGAAGATCGTCGGCACGACGATCAGGGCGACCATCGGCGTCAGCCGCTTGGTCATGATCAGGGCCATGAAGGCCAGGATCATGGTGAAACCGAGTACTACCAACACAGCTGACTCCTTCGTCCAGTGCCTCCGCCCGCGCTCGGCGGGAGAGCCGGCCGGGAGATGGTGGAAACCCTAGGCAGCTCCGCGTCCGGCGCCGGGGTATCGCTCATTACGGCGACATCTGCGCATAGTGTGGCTTCTGCGCATTCTGCGCACGACGACGGCGAGGAGGCTCCGATGCGCTTCGCGACCCACGTCCTGGTCCTGCAGCTCGCCACGGTGTCGGCCGCCGTGCTGGTCTGCGCCGGCCTCGTCACCGCGCTCAGCGTCCAGCAGCTGCGCGGCGAGGCGGAGGGGACGGCGCTCGCCATCGCCCGCACCGTCGCCGAGGACCCCGACGTGCAGGACGCGGTCGCCGCGTCCTCCGCCGTGCCCGGCGCGCCCGCCGCCTCGGAGCTGCGCGGCGGACCGCTCGAGGACGTCGCCGCCGCCGTCGAGCAGCGCACCGGCGCGCTCTTCGTCGTGATCACCGACGATCAGGGCATCCGCCTCGCCCACCCCGACGAGGACCGCCTCGGCGAGCGGGTCTCGACCAGCCCCGACGAGGCGCTCGCCGGGCGCGAGAGCGTCTCGTGGGGCACCGGCACGCTGGGCGAGTCGGCACGGGCCAAGGTCCCGGTCTTCGCCGCGGGGGAGCAGCGGGTCGTCGGGGAGGTCAGCATCGGCTTCGCGCGCTCCAGCGTCTTCACCGACCTGCCGACCGCGCTGCTCGGCGTCCTCGCCGCGGCGCTCGCCGGGCTGGTGCTCGCCGCCGTCGCCTCCGTCTTCATCCGCCGCCGCCTGCTGCGCCTGACGCTCGGCCTCGCCCCGGAGGAGCTCACCTCGCTCGTGCAGGACCAGGCCGCCGTGCTCGACGGAGTCGACGAGGGCGTGCTCGCGCTCGACCGCGACGGGCGCGTCGGCGTCTGCAATGCGCGGGCCGCCGCGATCCTCGGCTCCGACGACCCGACCGGGCGGGCGCTGCACGGGCGGCCGCTCGCGGCGCTCGACCTCCCCGTACCGCTGGCCGACGCGATCGGCGCCGCGCTGGACTCCGTCGAACCGCCCCGCCCCGGAGGCGAGGAGGGCTTCGTCGTCCGTTCCCGCATCGTCTACGTCGACATCCGCCGGGTGACCCGCGGCGACCGCGACCTGGGCGTGGTGGTGGTGCTGCGCGACCGCACCGACCTCGCCGCGCTGAGCCGGCGCCTCGACGCGGTCGGCGCGATGACCAACGCGCTCCGGGTGCAGCGGCACGAGTTCGCCAACCGCCTGCACGTGGTCGCGGGCCTGCTGGATGCGGGGCGGACCGCGTCGGCGCGCGACTACCTCGACGAGGTGCTGACCCGCGGCCCGCTCAAGTACCCGGTGCAGCACGCCGACCGGCTGCAGGAGCCGTACCTCCAGGCGCTCGTCGGCGCGAAGGGGATCGAGGCGGCCGAGCGCGGCGTGCTGCTGACGCTCGGTGAGGAGACGCTGGTGCGCGGCACCGTCGTCGAGCCGGAGGACGTCGCCACGGTGGTCGGGAACCTGGTCGACAACGCGGTGCGCGCGGCGGTCGAGGGGCGGCGCGACGTGCGCTTCGTCGAGGTCGAGCTGCTCGACGACGGCGACGCTCTCTTCGTGACGGTCGCCGACTCCGGCGACGGAGTGCTCGATCCGGACTCGCTGTTCGACCGGGCCGGCGCGGGCGACCCCGTCGAGGACGACGGCCGCGTGCACGGCCGGGGCTTCGGCCTGCCGCTGTGCCGTGAGGTGGCCGCCCGGCGCGGCGGCGAGGTCTGGCTGGCGGACCCCGGCGGAGCGGAGTCGGGGGCCGTGCTGTGCGCGCGCCTCCCCGGAGCGGTGCGGCCGCCGGAGCAGGACGGGGACGGGTCATGAGCGCGGACACGGCGCGGGAGCGCACGGTGCTGGTGGTGGACGACGACTTCCGGGTCGCGCAGCTGCATGCGGACCTGGTCGAGGCGCGGCAGGGGCTGACGGCCCTTCCTCCGGTGCACACGGCGCGCGCAGCGCGGGCGGCCGTCGCCGAGCACGCGCCCGATCTGCTGCTGCTCGACGTGCACCTGCCGGACCAGAGCGGGATCGCGCTGCTCCGCGAGCTCGACACCGACGCGTTCGTCGTCAGCGCCGCCTCCGACGGGGCGACGGTGCGGCGCGCCCTGCACGCGGGGGCGCTCGGGTACCTCATCAAGCCGTTCGAGGCGCGCCTGCTCGGCGAGCGCCTCGACGCGTACGTGCGGTTCCGGAACGTGCTGCGGGAGGACCGCGCGGCCGATCAGGAGGCGGTGGAGCGGGCGCTGCGCATCCTGAACTCGGGCGACGCGACCGCCGCGCAGCCCTCGCGCTCGGCGACCGAGCAGCTCGTCCTGGCGCGCCTGGCCGAGTCGGGCGCCGAGCTGTCGGCCCTCGAGGTGGCCGAGCGCGCCGGCATCTCGCGCGCCACCGCCCAGCGCTACCTCTCGGGTCTCGCGGGCCGCGGCCTCGTCGAGATGACCCTCAGCTACGGCACCACCGGCCGTCCGGAGCACCGCTACCGCGCCCGCTGACCCTCCGCGAGCGGAGTCCGCGCTCGAGCCGGCGGGACGTTCTCGGCGGTCGGGACCCGCTCTCGGGGACCTGAGCGCCTAGGGGAGCTGACTGCGGAGCACCGGCGTGCGGTGCTCGGTCGAGCCGAACGGGGGATCCGCGTGTCAGCGGATCCTCCTAGGCGGTCGGGACCCGCTCTCGGGAACCCGACCGCCCGTGGGAGCCGACTGCGGTGCGCCGCCTCGCGGCGCACGAGACGACTCAGTGCGTCGCGTCGACGTCCGCGCCCGCGGCCTCGGCCACGCGGCGGCGCTCGGAGGCCTCGGCGGCCATGCGGCGGCCCTTGGGGCTGACGAGGGAGGCGATCACCGTGATCACGAGGACGCCGATGATGACCGAGAGCGACAGTCCGGTGCCGATCTCGAAGACCTCCACGTGCTCGCCGTTGTTGATGAACGGCAGGTTGTTCTCGTGGAGCGCGTGCAGGATCAGCTTCACGCCGATGAAGGCGAGGATCGCGGCGAGGCCGATGCTGAGGTAGACGAGGCGGTCGAGCAGGCCGTCGATGAGGAAGTACAGCTGGCGCAGGCCCAGCAGCGAGAACGCGGTCGCCGTGAAGACGAGGTACACGTCGCTGGTGAGGCCGAAGATCGCCGGCACGCTGTCGAGGGCGAACAGGATGTCCGTTCCGCCGATCGCCGCCATGACGAGGATCATCGGCGTGAGGACCTTCTTGCCGTCGATGTGCGTGTAGAACTTGTCGCCGTCGTACTGGTCGCTCGTCTTGAAGATCCGCTTGGCCAGGCGCACCATCACGTTGTCGCTGGAGTGGTCGTCGCCCGGCTTGACCAGGTTGAACGCGGTCAGCAGGAGGATCAGGCCGAAGATGTAGAAGACCCAGGCGAACGAGTTGATCAGTGCGGCGCCGAGGAAGATGAAGCCGGTGCGGGCGATCAGCGCGAAGACGATGCCGAAGAGGAGCACCTTCTGCTGGTCGGCGCGGGGCACCTTGAAGCTCGCCATGATGATGAGGAAGACGAACAGGTTGTCGACCGAGAGGGCCTTCTCGGTGATGTACCCCGCGAAGTACTCCGATCCGGGCGTCGCTCCGCCGAAGACGAGGACGCCGAGCCCGAAGAGCACGGCGATGCCGACGTAGAGCGCCGACCAGATCGACGACTCCTTCAGCGTGGGCTCGTGGGCCTTCCGGACGTGGAAGAAGAAGTCGAAGAGCAGGAGCAGGACGATGAAGACGATCGTCAGGGTCCAGATCAGGGGCGATACGGTCATGAAGGGGCTGGCCTCGCTCGTGAAGGGGGGGTCGGGGGACGGTCGCGGGGGTCGCTCGTCAAGGGAAAAGGTAGCGAGGCACCGTGATGAGCAGGGTGCCCGCCGATGGATCGTGAGTATCTTCTCAGTTCTCCGCGCGTCCCTCGCGCCCAGCGGCCGGGGCGCCACACTGGTCACCATGACCGGCGCCGCTGTCGACAGGACCTTCCAGGACGCCTCCGGCGTCGTCATCCACTACCGCTGGTGGCCGCACCCCTCGCCCCGCGCGATCGTGCAGCTGGCCCACGGGGTCGGCGAGCACTCGGGGCGCTACGTCGAGCTGGCGGAGGCGCTGGTCGCCGCCGGGTACGCGGTCGCGGCGGACGACCACCGCGGGCACGGCCGGACCGGCCTCGAGCAGCACGGCGGCGACTCCTCCCGGCTCGGACTGCTGGGGCCGGGCGGCCTGCGCGCGACCGAGGCGGCGATCCTCCGGCTGACGGAGCTGCTCGCGGAGGAGAGCCCGGGAGTGCCGATCGTGCTGCTCGGCCACTCCTGGGGGTCGCTCATGGCGCAGCGGATCGTCGACCGCCACTCCGGCGCCTACGCCGCGCTCGTGCTGAGCGGCACCGCCTACCGCCTCCCGGGGCACATGAACGCGGGCGACCTGGCGAAGCGGCACCGCGTCGCCGGCGGTCTCGGCCTCGAGTGGCTCTCCCGCGACCCGGAGGTCTGGCAGCGGTTCCACGACGACCCTCTCACCTTCACCACGCCGCTCGCGAAGCGGATCGGGCTGGTCGAAACCCTGCGGCTCGTCGGCCGCCCGAAGCGCGGGCCCGAGCATCCGCTGCCACTGCTGATGGTCGTGGGCGCCGACGACACCCTCGGCGGCGAGCGGTCGGTGCGCGCGCTCGCCCAGGCCTACCGGCGGCGGGCCGGGTACACGGACGTCTCGGTGCGGGTGTACCCGGAGGCGCGGCACGAGCTGTTCCAGGAGCTCAACCGGACCGAGGTCACCGCCGATCTCGTGGAGTGGCTGGGCGAGCGCTTCTCCGCCCCGGCTCGCGCCTAGGCTGGCGTCATGCATGGCGAGTACAAGGTCCCCGGCGGAAAGCTCGTGGTCGTCGACCTCGACGTGGTCGACGGGAGGTTCGCCGGTTTCCGCCTGGCGGGCGACTTCTTCCTCGAGCCCGACACGGCCCTCGACGACATCGACCGCGCGGTCGTGGGCCTCCCGGCCGAGACCGACGCGAAGTCCATCGCCGCCGCCATCCGGCAGGCGCTCCCGGCCGACGCGGTCCTGCTCGGCTTCACGCCCGAGGCCGTCGCGGTCGCCATCCGCCGCTCGCTGCAGAAGGCGACCAGCTGGCGCGACTACGACTGGCGCATCGTGCACGACCGGGCCGTCCCTCCCGCGACCCACCTGGCGCTCGACGAGGTGCTGACCGCCGCGGTCGGCGAGGGCCGTCGCGAGCCGACGTTGCGGATCTGGGAGTGGGACCAGCCCGCCGTCGTCATCGGCAGCTTCCAGTCGCTCCGCAACGAGGTCGACCTCGACAACGCGGCGAAGTACGGCGTCGACGTGGTCCGCCGCATCTCGGGCGGCGGCGCGATGTTCATGGAGGCGGGCAGCGTCGTCACGTACTCGCTCTACGTCCCCGGCGACCTCGTCCAGGGGCTGACCTTCGCCGACTCCTACGCCTTCCTCGACGAGTGGGCCGTCAGCGCGCTGCAGTCGCTCGGGATCGACGCGGTCTACCAGCCGCTCAACGACATCACCTCGCCCTCGGGCAAGATCGGCGGCGCCGCGCAGAAGCGCCTGGGCTCCGGCGCCGTCCTCCATCACGTGACCATGAGCTACGACATCGACGCCGAGAAGATGGTGCAGGTGCTGCGGATCGGCCGCGAGAAGCTCTCGGACAAGGGCATCGCCTCCGCCGTGAAGCGCGTCGACCCGCTGCGCAGCCAGACCGGGCTCAGCCGCGCCGAGATCATCGAGCGCATGAAGGCGACCTTCGTGCAGCTGCACGGCGGCGAGGCGGGGACGCTGACCGAGGAGGAGTACGCGGCGGCGGAGGAGCTGGTGCGGACGAAGTACTCGACTCCGGAGTGGCTGCGGCGCGTCCCCTGACCGGCGGGTCCGGGGCGGCGGTCGCCGGCGCGTGGACCCGGAGCGGAACGCGGCGGACCGGTCCGGCGGGCGCCCCTCAGCTCGCGAGGAGCTCCTGGTAGTCCGGGTGCTCGGCGATGAACCCGGCGACGAACGGGCAGGCCGGGACGATGCGCCCGCCGAAGCGCTCGTGCGCGTCGTCGAGGGCCGCCTCGACGAGGGTCTCGCCGAGGCCCTCGTGGCGGTGCTCGGGCGCGATCTCGGTGTGGAGGAAGACCACGTCGCGGCCGCGGACGGCGTAGTCCGCGACTCCGACGGTCTCGCCGTCGAGCCAGAGCGTGTAGCGGGACGAGTCCTCGTCGTGGCGCACCTCGGAGATCATCGCGCCACTCTACGCCGGAGCCTCCCCGGCATCCGTCGAGCGCGGGCGCGAGGCGCGGAGCGTGTCGCCGGGCTCGCGCGCACTGGCACAATTGCCGGGTGCCCAGGACGATCCAGATCGCGGACGGCGTCCCGGAGTCGCGGAGCGCGGTGTTCCACGCCGACAACCTCGAGGTCCTGCCGCAGCTGGCCGACGGCGCTTTCACCGTCGTCTACCTCGACCCGCCGTTCAACACGGGCCGGGCGCAGGTGCGCACCTCGACCACCTCGGTGCGCTCCACCACAGGCACGATCGCCGGCTTCAAGGGGCGCAGCTACGAGCGGATCCGCGGCGACCTGCTCCGCTACGACGACCGCTTCGACGACTACTGGTCGTTCCTCGAGCCGCGTCTGGCCGAGGCGTGGCGGCTCCTCGCCGACGACGGCACCCTCTACCTCCACCTCGACTACCGCGAGGCGCACTACGCGAAGGTGCTGCTCGACGCGCTCTTCGGCCGCGAGTGCTTCCTCAACGAGATCATCTGGGCCTACGACTACGGAGCGAAGGCCACGCGCCGCTGGCCGACCAAGCACGACACGATCCTCGTCTACGTGAAGGACCCGCGCGGCTACCACTTCGACTCCGCCGCCGTGGACCGCGAGCCGTACATGGCCCCGGGCCTGGTGACCCCCGAGAAGGCCGAGCGCGGCAAGCGGCCGACCGACGTGTGGTGGCACACGATCGTCTCGCCGACAGGCCGCGAGAAGACCGGGTACCCGACGCAGAAGCCGGAGGGGATCCTCCGCCGCATCGTGCAGGCGTCCAGCCGCGAGGGCGACGCCGTCCTCGACTTCTTCGCCGGTTCCGGCACGACCGGCGCCGTCGCGCACGCTCTCGGCCGCCGCTTCGTCCTCGTCGACGAGCACGCCGACGCGGTCGCCGTCATGCGCCGACGCTTCGCCGCCCTCGACCCGGCGCCGCTCTTCCTCTGACGCGGGCCCTCTCGACTCCTCAGACGTGTCGAGGTCGGTCGCTCCCACTGTCCAGAAGGTGTCGCACTCGACATCGATCGCTCCGACTGTCCAGGAGTTGTCGCACTCGACGCCGACTGCGACAACTCCTGGACAGTCGTGGTGGGAGGCGCGCCTCCCCAGGTGCGGGATCAGGGGTTCGTCCACAGAATGCGGATCGCGGGAGTCGGACGAGGATCACGGACCGCCAGAATCGCGGCATGTCCAGCACCGACCTCGGAGCCTTCACCCGGCGAGCGGCACTCCGCGCAGGGGTGACGGACGCCCGACTGCGCACTCCCGCCCTGGCCAGCCCCTTCCACGGAGTGCGCACCCGGGTGGCGCCCGTGACGCACCTGGAACGAGCCGCCGCCTACCTGCCGCGGCTGCGGCCCTGGCAGCTCTTCTCCCACCTGACCGCGGCCGAAGCCTGGGGAGTGCCGCTCCCGGCGCGACCCGGCGAGGACGATCCGATCCACGTGTCGGCGACGACGCCGCACCGGCCCCCCAGGACCCGGGGTGTGATCGGCCACACCCTCACGGAGACGGACAGGGTCGAGCGGCACGGCCTGCCGGTGACGGGAGCGGTGTCGACGTGGATCGCGCTCGCGCCACTGCTGTCCGCCCGCGATCTCCTCGCGGCGACGGACCACCTCCTGTTCGAGCCGCGCTACCCGCGCCGGGACGATCCGCGTCCCCATGTCCGGCTTCACGAGCTGCAGGACCGCCTGGCCTCCCATCGGGGCCGGGGCCGACGCGGCCTGGCTGAGGCTCTGCGGCTGGCATCGACCGGAGCCGCCTCGCGGAGGGAGACCTGGCTCCGCGCTCTCGTCGAGGAGGCGGGACTGCCCGCGCCCGACGTGAACGCCGAGATCAGGATCGGCGGCCGACTGCTCGCGGTCGGCGATCTGGTCTTCGAACGGTGGAAGGTGGTGGCGGAGTACGACGGCGGCCAGCACCGGACGGACGACGCGCAGTTCTCACGCGATCGTGAACGGCTCCTGGCCCTGCACCTCGCGGGCTGGATCGTCGTGGTCGTCCGCGCGGAGGGTCTGACCCGGGGCAGGGCGCGCACGATCGCCGAGCTCCGTGCCGCTCTCGTGGCCCACGGCTGGCGACCGTGATGCACCCCGTCGACGGATCGACCCGCTCGTCCATCCCCGCCCCGCCGCCCGCGTCCGCCTCACCGTCCGGATCCGTTCGCCCGTCCGCATCCGATCGAGCACGCGGAGTTCTCCGACTGTCCAGGAGTCGTCGCACTCGGCGTCGACTGCGACGACTACTGCGTACTCGCGGGCCGGGGTCAGCTGCTGGCGCGGACGACCAGCGACGTCGGCATCAGCGTGCGGTGCTCCACGGGGAGCCCCTCGATGCGGGCGGTCAGCAGCTCCACCATGCGGGCGCCGAGCTCGTCGGGGAGCTGGCGAACGGTGGTCAGCGCGGGGACGGCGTTCCGCGCGAAGAGATCGTCGTCGAAGCCCACGACGGACACGTCCTCGGGGATCCGGCGGCCGGCCTCGCGGAGGGCGGCGTAGGCGCCGACCGCCATCTGGTCGTTCGCGGCGAAGACGCCGTCCAGGTCGGGGTCGCGGGCGAGGAGGCGGCGCATCGCCTCGGTCCCGCTGGCCGGCGAGAAGTCTCCCCACTCGACGAGGTCGTCGGCGAGGCCGGCGTCGGTGAGCGCGCCGCGCCAGCCGATCAGGCGGTCGACGCCCGGCGGCATGTCGGCGGGGCCCGCGATGGTGGCGATCCGGCGCCGGCCGCGTTCGATGAGGTGCGCGGTGGCGACGGCCGCCCCCTCCGTGTTGTCCACGTCCACGAAGTAGGAGCCGCGCTCGTCGGGCGAGAGCGGTCGGCCGCCGAAGACGATCGGCAGCGTGCCCGAGAGCGCCGCGTAGGAGTGGTCGCCCGAGTGGTGCGAGACCACGAGCGCGCCGTCGACGTTGCCGCCGAGCAGGTACCGCCGCGTCTTCTCGCCGTCCGTCTCGGACGCGATCAGCATCGAGAGCGTGTAGTCCGTGTCGGCCAGGCGCATCGCGGCGCCCTGCACGATCGAGGCGAAGAACGGGTCCGCGAAGACGCGCGCGGTCGACTCCGGCACGATCAGCGCGATCGACTGCGTGCGCCGCGAGGCGAGCATCCGCGCCGCGTGATTGGGGACGTAGTCGAGCTCGCCGATCGCCTTCTCGACGGCGGCCACGATCTCGGCCGCCACCTGCGGGGCGCCGTTGACCACCCGCGAGACCGTCGCGCGCGAGACTCCGGCCCGCGCCGCGACCATCTCGAGGGTGGGGGAGCGGCCCCCGCCGCGGACGCCCGTCGGCTCGCTCACGGGTCAGTCCAGGATCGCCGCGGCGCTGCCGCCGAGCAGTCGGGAGTAGACCAGGCCCGAGTCCTTCACGGTCCGCTCCTGCGTGTCGTAGTCGACGCGCACGATGCCGAAGCGCTTCTCGTAGCCCCAGGCCCACTCGTAGTTGTCGAGGAGGGACCACACGAAGTAGCCGCGGACGTCGGCGCCCTGGTCGATCGCGTCGGCGACCTTCTCGACGTGGTCGAGCACGTACTGCGTGCGGTCCGCGTCGTGCACGCGGCCGTCCTCGACGACGTCGTCGTAGGCGGCGCCGTTCTCGGTCACGTAGAGCGGAGGGAGGTTCTCGTACTCCAGGCCCAGGCGGGTCAGCAGGTAGCGCAGCCCGTCGGGGTTCACCTCCCAGTCCATCGCGGTGCGCGGCAGACCGCGCGACGGGAAGGTGATGAACTCGGAGCCGACCCAGGGGGAGCCGACCTCGCGGTCGGTCGCCTGGGCGAAGTCGTCGGCTCCGGCCGGCAGCGGATGCGCCGAGACGTTGTCGTCGTGGTAGTGGTTCACGCCGAGGAAGTCGAGCGGGAGCGAGATGAGATCGAGGTCGCCGTCGACGATCAGCTCGCCGAGCCCGAGCCCTTCGACGTCCTCGAGCAGGTCCTCGGGGTACTCGCCGCGCAGCAGCGGGTCGAGGAAGATCCGGTTCTGGAGGGCGTCGAAGCGGCGTGCGGCGTCGAGGTCGGCCTCGTCCTCGGGGTCGTCGGGGACGGCGTTCGAGAGGTTGAGCGTGATGCCGAGGTTCTGCGCTCCGAGCTGCCGGAGCGTCGAGACGGCCAGCCCGTGGGCGAGGTGCGTGTGGTGCACGGCGGCGAGGGCCTTCTGCTGCGAGATCACGCCGGGGGCGTGCACGCCCGCCCCGTAGGAGAGCAGGGTCGAGCAGAACGGCTCGTTGAACGTCGTCCAGTGCTGCACCCGGTCGCCGAGGCTCTCGTAGACGGCCTCGGCGTAGTCCCGGAAGCGCTCGGCGGTGTCGCGGTTCGCCCAGCCGCCGGTCTCCTCGACGGCCTGCGGGAGGTCCCAGTGGTAGAGGGTGAGCCACGGCAGCACGCCGGCGCCGAGCAGCTCGTCGACCAGGCGGGAGTAGAAGTCGAGGCCCTCGGGGTTCACGGCGCGGTCGCCCGGCTTCACGCGCGCCCAGCTGACCGAGAAGCGGTAGGAGCCGAGCCCCAGCTCCTTCATCAGCCGCACGTCCGCCGGCATCCGGTGGTAGTGGTCCACCGCGACCTCGGGGGTGTCGCCCTTCGCGACCGCTCCGGGGACGCGGGAGAACGCGTCCCAGATGCTGTCCTCCTTGCCGCCCTCGTGGCCGGCGCCCTCGATCTGGGCGGCAGCGGTCGCGGATCCCCAGAGGAAGCCGGCGGGCCAGTCGCGGACGGCGGAGGCGGCGCCTCGGAGGAGAGCAGCGGAGCGCAGGACGCGGTCGGCCGGCGCTTCCCGATCAGGCCCGGTGGGCGCCGTGCCCGTCGCGGGGAGGAGCGGTGCGGATCGAGTCCGTCCGGACGTCCGGCTCGATGCTGCCCGCGGCCAGGTCGGCCCCGGCGCGCGCGGCCAGCTGCGGGTCCGTGCGGCGCAGCTCCTCCGCGCTGTCCTCGGCCGCGAGGTCGTGCGCCTCCTGCATGGCCGACTTCGCTCGCAGCGGCGGGGTCTTGAGGAACCACGAGAGGACGAAGGCCAGCAGGACCACGCCCAGCGCGACCTGGAACACGGTCACGGTCGCGTCGTTGAACCCGGTCAGGAACGGGGCCGACAGGGCGCGGTCCGCGGTGTTCAGGAACGACGTGTCCCCGTCGAGCGCGGAGCCGATCGCGGCGGTGTCCTGCGACTGCAGCAGCTTCAGGATCCCGGCGTTGGCCGGGTCCGCGGCGACGGCCGGATCGGTGACGGCCCGCTGCAGATCCGCCGCGAGCGCCGGGTTCTTGAAGGCCGCGGCGATGGTGTCGGGGATCCGGCTGAACAGCACCGAGAAGATCACGGCGGTGCCCAGGGTGCCGCCGATCTGGCGGAAGAACGTGGAGGCGCTGGTCGCGACTCCCATGTTCGCCACGTCGACCGAGTTCTGCGAGGCCAGGGTGAGGGTCTGCATCATCTGCCCGAGCCCGAGGCCCAGCATCAGCATCCCGCCCATCATGAAGATCACCGGCTTGTCGATCGCCACGAAGGTGAAGTAGAAGAACGCGGCCGACATCAGGAACGTGCCGACGATCGGGAAGGCGCGGTAGCGGCCCGTGCGCGAGATGATCTGACCCGAGACGATCGAGGCGATCATCAGGCCGAGGATCATCGGCAGCATCAGGAAGCCGGACTCGGTCGGCGTGGCGCCGTTCACCAGCTGCAGGTACAGCGGGATCGCCATCATGCCGCCGAACATGCCGAAGCCGACGAGGACGCCCAGCACGGTCGCCATCGAGAAGGTCGGCGAGCGGAAGAGCTTGAGGGGGATGAGCGCGTCGTCGCCCATCATCCGCTCGGCCGCGATGAAGCCGATGACGCCCAGCGCGCCGACGATGTAGCAGACCCACGCGATCGGCGAGCCCCAGCCCCACTCGCGGCCCTGCTCGGCGATCAGCAGCAGCGGTCCCGCGGCGATGACGACGAGGGAGGCGCCCCACCAGTCGATCCGCACCGAGCGCTTGCCGGCGGGCTTGGGCAGGTGGAGGAACCGCACGACGATGAAGAGCGCGACGGCGCCGATCGGGAGGTTGATCAGGAAGACCCAGCGCCAGCCGGTGATGAAGAGGATCTCGGGGGTGCCGGCGAGCAGGCCGCCGATGAGCGGTCCGACGACGCTGGAGATCCCGAAGACGGCCAGGAAGTAGCCCTGGTACTTGGCGCGCTCGCGCGGGGGCAGGATGTCGCCCATCACCGTGAGCGCGAGCGACATGAGCCCGCCGGCGCCGAGGCCCTGCACGGCGCGGAAGCCCGCGAGGCCGAGCATCGAGGTCGAGAAGCCGGCGAGCGTCGAGCCGATCAGGAACAGCACGATCGCGATCAGGTAGAGCGGGCGGCGTCCGAAGATGTCGGAGAGCTTGCCGTAGATCGGCGTCGCGATCGTCGAGACGATCAGGTAGGCGGTGGTCACCCACGCCTGCTGCGAGAGGCCGTCGAGGTCGTCCGCGATGGTGCGCATCGAGGTGCCGACGATGGTCTGGTCGAGCGAGGAGAGGAACATCCCCGCCATCAGCCCGAAGATGACGAACAGGATCTGCCGGTGCGACATCACGGCGCCGGACGGCGTCGAGGTCGGAGCGGATGGAGCGGAGGCGGAGTCGGCCACGGTGGTCCCCTTGTCTGGCGGACGCGTCCAGGCACGGCGATCCGCCGCAAACGTTGCGTGCTGCGCAAAGTTACACCGCGTGCGGAGAGCGCGACAGAGCGTCCGGCGAGCCTGAACGGGATCTCAGGGCCGCCGTGCCGGGGCCGTGCGTCAGGCCGGAGCGGGGACCGCCTCGTCCGCCCAGCCGGCCTCACGGAGCGCTGCGCGGGCCTCGGCTCGGGCCGAGTACGGCGTGCGCACGCCGAGGATGTCGCGGTAGTTCTGGTGCCCGGGGCCGGCCCAGAGGATGGCGTCGCCCTCGTGCGCCAGGGACACGGCGACGCGGATGGCGCGCTTGGGGTCGTCGACCTCGTGGATCTCGGCGTCCGGACGGGCGGCGCGGGCGGCCTCGACGAGGGTGCGCCGGATCGAGGCCGGATCCTCGAAGCGCGGGTGGTGGTCGGTGACGACCAGCACGTCGCTGCCCAGGACGGCGGCTTCGGCCATGGCCGGGCGCTTGAGCGCGTCCCGGTCGCCGTCGGCGCCGAACACCATGACCACGCGGCCGGGAGTGACCTCGCGGACGGCCTCCAGGGTGCGGGCGAAGGCGTCGGCGCTGTGTCCGAAGTCGACGTACACCGTGGGGCCGCGGTCGCCGGAGACGCGCTCGGTGCGGCCGGGGAGGGAGGCGTCCACTCCGCCGTCGCGGTGCAGCGCGGCGCGGATCTCGCCGATCGGCCGACCGGACTCGATCAGCATCACGATCGCCAGTCCGGCGTTGGCGGCCATGTGGGTGCCGATGATCGGGACGGAGGTCGTGATGGCACGGCCCTCGCGGTTGCCGATCCGGAAGCGGGTGCGGCCGAACTCCTGCTCGAGCACCGTCACGGTCCAGTCGGCGTCGACGCCCGGGAGGGAGGTGATCGTGGTGACCGGCACGCCGGCGACCTCGACGAGGCGCGCGCCCGCGGGGGAGTCGAGCGAGACGACGGCCCGGCGCGCGCGATCGGGCTGGAACAGCTGGGCCTTCTCGCCGAAGTAGGTGTCCATGTCGCCGTAGTCGTCGAGGTGGTCGTGGCTGAGGTTCGTGAAGCCGGCGACGTCGAAGACCACGCCGTCGACGCGGTGGCGGGTGAGCGCCTGGGCGCTGACCTCGATCGCGGCCGCGCCGACGCCCTCCTCCTCCATGCGGGCGACGAGCGCGTGCAGCTCCGTCGCCTCCGGGGTGGTCAGGCCGCTGGTCACCGAGGTGTCGCCGATGTGGCGCTCCGCGGTCGAGCTGAGGCCGGGCACGACGCCGAGCTGGCGGAGGATCCCCTCGAGCATGTGGACGGTCGACGTCTTGCCGTTGGTGCCGGTCACGCCGAGCAGCACGGGGGAGCGCTCGGCCGTCCCGTAGACGGCGGCGGCGACGGCGCCCAGGCGGGAGCGGGGGTCGTCGACCACGAGGACGGGCAGACCGGTCGCGCGCGCGGCGTCGGCGCCCGCGGTGTCGGTCAGCACGGCGGAGGCGCCGCGGGCCACGGCCTGCTCGACGAACTCGGCCCCGTGGCGGTTGACCCCGGGCAGGGCGACGAAGAGGTCGCCGGGCTCGACGTCGGCGGCGATCAGCGTCACTCCGCTGATCTCGGCCGTCAGGCCGCCCTCGTCGCCGATCTCGAGCGTCCGAGCGAGGGCGGCGAGAGGGACGGAGGGTGCGGTGAGGGGTCGGAGCATGGGGTCCTTCCATCGACGGCTCCGTGGGGGGCCGTGCGGCCGAGGGGGCGGTCGCACGCGGAGTCGTGGCTGTCACTCAAGCTAGGGGGTCTGCTTATGTGAATCCTTAGAGGATATGCGCGACCCGCGTGGAGGGGCACGGGTGGACAGAACCGATCGCCGGTGCTTCAGCAGATGCGCAGGAACGGGTCTGTCTAGGCTCGGAGGATGACGTCGAACGAGAACGAGCCGACCGATGGGCGCCCCGTCCGCCGCCGAGCCCTGGTCATCGGGGGTGTGGCCGCCGCGGCGGGCCTGACCGCGCTGGGGGTCGGAGCCGCCATCGGGAACGGAGCGCCGGCGCCCTCGCCGACCCCCTCGACGGCGCCGCCCGCTCCGTCGCCCTCCGCCGCCGCGACCACTTCGGCGCCCACAGCGGAGCCGACCGCCACTCCGGCTCCCACACCCACTCCCACCGCCTCCGGGATCGACCTCACCGCGCAGTCCGTCGACGACCCGGCGAGCACCTGGGTCGTCGTCAACAAGCTGCGGACGCTCGCGCCGGTCGACTACGTCCCCGCCGACCTGACCTTCCCCGACGTGCCCTACGTCAACCGGCAGCCGATGCGCCAGGCGACCGCGGACGCCCTCGTCCCGCTCTTCGCCGCCGCCCGCTCCGAGGCCGGCCTCTCGCTGGCGGTGCAGAGCGCCTACCGCTCCTACGACACCCAGGTCAGCGTCTACGCGGGCTGGGTGTCCTCGCGCGGGCAGGCGGGAGCGGATGCGACGAGTGCGCGCCCGGGGCACAGTGAGCACCAGACCGGCTGGGCGGTCGACGTGGTGGGAGCGTCGGGCGCGTGCGCGCTCGAGATCTGCTGGGGCGACACTCCGGAGGGGCAGTGGGTCGGCGCCAACGCCCATCGCTTCGGCTTCCTCGTGCGCTACAAGCCCGACGCCACTCCGATCACGGGGTACGAGTCGGAGCCGTACCACCTGCGGTACGTCGGGACCCAGCTCTCCGGGTACCTGCACGACTCCGGCATCGAGACGCTCGAGCGCGCCTTCGGCCTTCCGGATGCGCCCGATTACGCACCGGGGACCACTTCCTAGGCGGTCTAGCAATCACAGACGGACACGATCGGGCGTGACACGCGCCGCTCGTTACCGTACTGTTATTCGGAGCGCTTTCGGAGGCCCGTCTGACGGATCTCCCACCCCCGCCTGGTGACATAGCCGCTTCCCCTGCTCCCGAGCCCGGTCTCCCGCCGAGCCGCCGACCCGTGAGACCTCTCTGTGCCCCCTCGCTCCACCCGCTCCACCCTGCCCGCCGACCAC
>NZ_PSUV01000017.1:0-84090 GCF_002931985.1 Rathayibacter sp. AY1H2
CCTCGGCTCCCGCCCCGGTGCACCCCGCCCCGGAGGGATCGTTCTCGTCCCGCCGCGACCGCCGCGAAGCGGAGGGGCACCGGCTCCGCACCGCGCCCGCCCGCCGCGGAGCCTCCTTCTTCCGCCCGTCCCCGCGCACGCTGGCGCTCGCCGTCTCCGGCGGGCTCGTCGTCGTGGCCGTCGCGTCGAGCCTGAGCCTCACCGTCGGCACCGGCTCCTCGGCCGAGTCGGCCACCGCGACGCCGTCCGCTGCTCCGACCTCGACCAGCGTCGCCGTGCTCCCCGCGACCACCGCCTCCGCCCGGGTCGTCCTCAGCTCCGTCTCCACCACCTCCGGCACCGTCGCCGGCGGCACGAGCGTGACGCTCGAGGGATCGAACCTGGACTCGGTCGCCACCGTGCGCTTCGGCGAGGCCGAGGGCAGCGTCGCGGTCGACAACCCCGACCAGATCACGCTCACCGCCCCTCCGGCCGACGGAGAGGCAGCGGGCGAGGTCCCGGTCGCCTTCTTCGACGCCGACGGTCAGGCCATCACGTTCGACGCGGTCACCGACTCCGCCGCGGCGGTCACCGTCGACGGGACCCCGGCCGACACGGTGCAGCCGGCCGTCGACACGTCGGGCTCCGCGGAGGGCATGACGGCCGAGGCCTCGACCGACCTCGCCGCCCCGACCGCGGCCGCCACTCCCAGCTTCGCCGCGACCGGCGTGCTCGCCAGCACGAAGGTCGTCGCCTCGGCGATCACCTTCGCCTACACGCCCGACCCGGCGATCGAGGCCGCGAAGGCCCAGGCCGCGCTGGACGCGAGCCGCCTGGCCTCGCAGCTCGACTACCTCTCCACCTACTGGGACGACTACAACTCGGCCCAGTACGGCGTGATCTCGGGCAACGACTGCGTCAACTTCACCTCGCAGTCGCTGATCGCCCGCGGCTGGGAGATGGACGGCGAATGGAGCTACTCCTCCTCCGGCGGGTACAGCTCCGCCTGGGCGTCGTCGACAGCGTTCAACGCCTACCTCGCCGCGCACCCCGAGCGCGCGACCGCGATCCCCGACTCCGAGCGGAGCCGGGTGAAGCCGGGCGACATCGTCCAGTTCGACTGGGACGGCTCGGGCGACTGGGACCACACGGGCGTCGTGACCAGCGTCGACGGCGACAGGATCCTCTACTCCTCGCACACCGCCGACAACCACGACCAGAGCATCGACGCGGCCTCCGCCGGCCGGATCATGTTCTGGGGCGTCTGACGCTCGACGCACCCGCTCCACGCACGACGACGGGGCCGCCACCGCTGATGCGGTGACGGCCCCGTCGAGGTTCCGGTCAGATCACTTCTTGAAGACGTCCTTGACGTCCTCGCCGACCTTCTTGGTGTGGGCCTTGGTCTGGTCGGCCTGGCCCTCGGCCTCGAGGCGCTCGTTGTCCGTCAGCTTGCCGACGGCCTCCTTGGCCTTGCCGACCAGGTTCTCGGCTGCGTTGCGGATCTTGTCGTCTGCACCCATGAGGGGCTCCTTCTGTTCGGTGTGACCATCCGCCGGCGGGTGCCGGGGAAGCTGCGGGACCGGAGTCAGGCGACCCGGTCCTCCTTGGAGAAGCCGGCCCGGGCGCTCGAGGCGACCTCGAGCAGGACCGGCAGGCGGGCGCCCAGCAGGGCGTCGAGCGCGTCGACCTCCTGGTGCACGGCGTCGACCACGGTGCGGGGCGAGACGCCGCCGCGGGGGAGGACGCGCACCTTCAGCGCGGTCTCGGAGCCGTGGCGGTAGGCCGCGACCGTGACGTCGAGGAGCTCCGTCCGCCCGGCGAGAGCCGTCTCGAGGACGTCCTCCGCGAAGCCGGTCGCGATCTCGATC
Organism: Rathayibacter sp. AY1H2; assembly: GCF_002931985.1. Classification (NCBI taxonomy): domain Bacteria; kingdom Bacillati; phylum Actinomycetota; class Actinomycetes; order Micrococcales; family Microbacteriaceae; genus Rathayibacter; species Rathayibacter sp. AY1H2. Next base: position 1,851 of record NZ_PSUV01000017.1, read on the forward strand.
CCTCCGGCGGGCGCGCCCTCGGCCTCGTCGCGGAGGACGGTGCCGGTGCGGCCGTGACCGTGGGCGAAGGCCATCACCAGCGCGAGGACGATGCCGAGGAGGCAGATCCCGACGACGGCGTAGAGCGGCCAGAGGACGGCGGCATCGCTCCAGGCGGTGCCCTCCTCGGGGGAGAGGCGCGAGACCAGGGCCGCGCCCTCGCCGTCGGCGAAGGAGAGGACGGAGTCGCGGACCGGCTGCGAGACGGCGATCAGGACGGCTCCGGCGCTGACCAGCGCGAGCACGAGGCCCATGACGAGCAGGACGAGCCGGTTGACGAAGCGGTTGCTCGTGGTCATCAGATCCTCCCGGAGGTCGAGACGCGGACGGTGGAGCGCGGGGCGGGCTTCGCGCCGATGCGGGCGAGCTCCTCGTCGACGGCGCTCTGCACGGCGTCGCGGTCGACCGCGATGCCGGAGGCGGGGGTCACCTCGACCAGTGCGGTGCGCCGCCCGAGCGAGGCGCGGGTGTCCTCGCGGCGGGAGTGGGCGGCCGTGCGGGCTGCGCGGGCCAGGGAGGAGGCGATCACGCCGTCGTCCACGACCACGGCGAGGCGGTCGTCGTCCACGGTGTGGCGGGCCCGGGCCCCGGGCGCCAGTGCGAGCACCAGCAGGACCAGGGCGAGGACGCCCGCGCCGACGGCCACGCCGATGAGGGCGGGGTTCGCCAGCGACGCGACTCCGACGATCGCGCCCAGCAGGGCGGACGGTGCGGCGAGCAGGGGCGCGGCGCCGAGGATCGCGAGCACCGCCTCCGTGCCGACGTAGGCCGCGACCAGGGCGATGAGCACCAGGACGACGATCTGCGCGGCGGAGCGGGACTTGTGGGTCTCGCGACGGAGGTAGCGGCTGTAGCGGGTGTCGGGCGCCGACGGTGCGGGGCTCATGCGACTCTCCTCGTGCTTCGGGTGCGGGTGCCCGTGACCCGGATGTCGATCCGGCTGACGGTGCGCCCGGTCAGCGCCTCCATGCGGGAGGCGATGCGGGTGCGATCGCCGTGCAGGCGCTCGAGCAGGGAGCCGCCGGCCGGGGCGGTGCCCGGCTCGACGACGACCGGCGCGGTCACCGCGAGGGCGAGGCCGCCCCGGTCATCGGAGAGGCGGACGCGGATCGCGGAGACCTCCACGCCCAGCTCCTCGTGGACGATCGCCACGGCGGCGCGCTCGATGGAGCGGACGGTGATGGTGACGGTGCCCGCCACCCGCGATGCGGGACGCGTGTCGAGAGCGGTCACGGTGGGCTCCTAGCGGGAGGTGGTGCGGCCGCGGAACACGTCCACGAGGCTGCGCACGTCGAGGGTGCCGTCGGCGATGCGGGCGATCACGACGCCGAGGGCCATGAAGAGGGCGGTGAGGACGAAGCCCCAGAATCCGAACATCAGGGCCGCGAAGGCGAGGATCGCGCCGACCACGACACCGAGGACGGTGCTGCGGCCGCCGGGGGCGGTGGGCGCGGGGCGCTGGAAGTCGCTCATCGGACGCGGCTCTCGGTGGCCTCGTCGTCCTTGTCGTCGCCGGGGATGTGCACGTCGACGACGGCGACGTTGATCTCGGAGACGGCCATGCCGACGAGCTCGGTGATGGCCTCGGAGACGGCGGCGCGGACGGAGTCGGCGACCTTCTGCATCGGCACGGGGTACTCGACGACGATGGTCACGTCGGCCGCGACCTGGGTCTCGCCGACCTCGACGCTCACGCCCTGGGCGTGGTCGGCACCGCCGACGGCCTGGCGGATCGCGCCGAAGGCACGGGCGGCGTTGTTGCCGAGGGCGAAGACGCCGGGCACCTGGCGGGCCGCGATGCCGGCGACCTTGGCCACGACGCTGTCGTCGATGACCGTGGTGCCCTGGGCGGTGCCGGAGGTCCGGGAGCCGCCGAGGCTCGTGACCGTGTCGACGGAGGTCTTGTCGACGCGGGTGGTGGAGGGGGTGCGCGTGGTGTCGCTCATGAGGTCTCCTGGACGTCTCATCGGCTGCCGTTGCTGAGCAGACCGGGGTCGAAGGCCCGGCGGGAATCCGGTCGGGCTGTGCTTTCATGAGTGAGACGGAGCCCGGACGGCGTTCGTCACGGTGCTCGGTGGACTTTTTCCTGAGCGTCACCTGAGAGGCGGCCCGAGGTCGCGTGAGCGGAGAGGGAGGAGGCGCCGTGGCCGGACTGGAAGCGGCGAGCGACGCGCTGCTCGCCGAGCGCTCCGCCGAGGGCGACGTGCGCGCCTTCGAGGTGCTCGTCAAGCGGCACCAGTCGATCCTCCGCGCCTACGCCTGGCGGCTCACCGGCTCGCAGGCCGACGCCTCCGACGCCGTGCAGAACGCGCTGATCACGGTCTGGGCGCAGCTCCCGCAGCTCAAGGAGCCGGCGAGCGTGCGCAGCTGGATGATGCGGATCGTCAGCCGCTCCAGCGTCGACCTGCTGCGCCAGCGCCGCCCGACCGACGACGTCGACGCCGTGGAGCATCCCCCGGCCCGAGAGCCCGGCCCGTTCGAGGCCGCCGAGCAGAGCGACGCCATGCGGGCTCTCGCGCACGCCCTGTCCGAGCTGCCGGAGTCGCAGCGGCAGTGCTGGGTGCTGCGCGAGGTCGGTGGGGAGTCGTACAACGAGATCGCCGATCACCTCGGTCTCACGGTGACCGCCGTGCGGGGCAAGCTCGCCCGCGCGCGCGAGTCGCTGGTCGTGGCGATGGAGGACTGGCGATGAGGGAGCAGACGCGATGAACGCGGACCAGGGTCCCGGCGACCGGCCGGAGCGCGCGGGGGAGCACGACGTCGTGCTGCCGCCCGCGCTCGAGCAGGAGGCGGACGCGACGGAGCAGGAGGGCGACGGCATCGGCATCGACGAGCTGAGCGACTACCTCGACCGCGGGCGCACTCCGTACGATCCCGCCATCGAGGAGTCGCCGGAGCACCGGCGCACTCTGCGCGCCCTCGAGCGCGTGCGCGCCCTCTCCGGCGCGCTCATCGACGACGACGCCGCACGCCTGCCCGCGCCGGAGGAGAGCTGGTTCGGCTCGATCCTCACCCAGGTGCGCCGCGAGTCGCGGGCCGGACGCGACATCCCACTGGCGAGCGTCCAGCCCGACGTGGCGCTCACGATCACCGAGGGAGCGGTCCGCGGACTCGTGCGCGAGGCGGGCGACAGCGTCGCCGGCGTGCTGGTCGGCCGCTGCCGCCTGGTCGGCGACATCGCCGAGCCGGGCGCGGAGGTCGTGGTGGAGCTGACGATCTCGGTCTTCTGGGGGGTGCCGATCGCCGAGGCGGCCCAGCAGGTGCGCGAGCGCGTGCACTCGCGGCTGCTGACCCAGACCGAGCTGCGGGTGTCGAGGATCGACGTCCGCGTGGAGGACGTCTACGTCCCCGGGACGGAGGAGTCGTGAGCGGCCTCGAGGCGGCGGCCCCGGTCGATCCGGTGTCCGCGCTCGCTGCGGAGCTGCGCGCCCTGGACGGTGTCGCGACCCTGATGCCGGCCAGGCCCGAGGTGCGCGACGTGCTCGCGCGTGCGGCGACGGCGCTGAGCGCGACCGGGATCGTGGTCGAGCCGCTGGGCACCGCGAGCGGCGGCACGTTCGCCGATCCGGTCCTGGTCCGCGTCGCGGGGGACGAGGTGTTCGTGGCCGTCGACCTCTGCGTGACCGCTGAGGCGTCCGCGCCGGACGTGGCGCGCGCGATCGGAGCCGCGGTGCGCGAGTGGTGCGTCCGGGTGCATCCGGAGCTGCGGCCGCGGGTGACCGTCCGGGTCGCCGCGATCGACTAGCCGGATCGGGGAGCGGGCGCGGCTGTCCGCAGGGCGGGACGCCTCGCCGTGAGGAGCGGAGCCGGGCCGGGCGGTCCCGTGCTTCTTCGGAGTGCACCGTGCCGACCGGAGCGACGGTGCTGCGGGCCGCCCGAGGTCGGTGTCCGCGCCGTCTCCCCCTGAGGAGCTTCCCGCTCAGGCGAGCCTCCCCGAAGAGCTTCCCGCTCAGGCGCGCTCGGCGAGGAACGCGTCCGTCTCGGCCGCCGTCGGCGCGGACACCGCCGCTCCGGCGCGGGTGACCGAGATCGCCGCGGCCGCGCTCGCCCAGCGGGTGAGGGCGACCAGCTGCTCCGGATCGTCGAGCCGTGCTCCCGTGGCGGCGAGCCGGGCCGAGAAGGCGCCGCAGAAGGTGTCGCCGGCGCCGGTGGTGTCCACGGCCTCCACCCGGAAGGCCGGGGTGCGCACCGGCTCGCGGTCGCGGACCGCCACGACGACGCCGTCGGAGCCGAGGGTGACCAGCACGAGCGGCACCAGCGCGGTGAGGGCAGCGGCGAGCGCGTCGTCGTCGGCGGCGGTGATGCCGCGATCGGCGGCGAGCTCGCGGGCCTCGTGCTCGTTGACGATCAGCACGTCGAGCACCGCGAGGAGCTCCTCCGGCAGCAGGCCGATCGGGGCGGCGTTCAGGATCGACACCGTGCCGCCGGCGCGCGCGGCGCGGGCCGCCTCCGTCACCGTCGCTGTCGGGATCTCGAGCTGGAGGAGCAGGGCGTCGGCCGCCGCCACAAGGGCCGACTCCTCGGCGGTCAACCCGACCAGGGCGGCGTTCGCTCCGGAGTCGACGACGATCGCGTTCTCCCCGCGCTCGTCAACGGTGATCTGCGCGGTGCCGGTGCGGACGTCGCCGCGGCGGGCGCGCAGCTCCAGCGGCTCCTCGCCGAGGACCGCGGCAAGCCGGTCTCCCGCCGAGTCGCGTCCGAGGCTCGTGACGAAGACGGTGCCGGGCCCGGTCCGTGCGGCCGCGACGGCCTGGTTGAGGCCCTTGCCGCCCGGGAAGGTGCTCGCGTCGAGGGCGAGCACCGTCTGTCCGGGAGCGGGGATGCGGGCGACCCGGTGGACGTGGTCGAGGTTGGCGCTTCCGAGCACGAGGAGGGGCATGCCCTCGACGTTAGAGCACGCGCAAGGGGGTCCGCCGCGGGCTCGGCCGCACCTACGGTGGAGGCATGGAAACTCGAATCCTCGGACGCACCGGCGCCCCCGTCTCCGTCGTCGGCCTCGGAACCTGGCAGCTCGGTGCCGACTGGGGGGACGTCGCCGAGACCGACGCCCTCGCCGTGCTCGACGCAGCGGTGGAGTCGGGGGTGACCCTCTTCGACACCGCCGACGTCTACGGCGACGGCCGCAGCGAGCGGACGATCGGCGCCTACCGCGCGGCGCACCCCGATGCGCAGGTCTTCGTCGCCACCAAGATGGGCCGTCGCGCGGAGCAGATCCCCGCCAACTACGTGCTCGACAACTTCCGCGCCTGGACCGACCGCTCGCGCGCCAACCTCGGCGTCGACACCCTCGATCTGGTGCAGCTGCACTGCCCGCCCACCTCCGTCTACTCCGACGACGCCGTCTACGACGCCCTCGACACCCTCGTCGCCGAGGGCGCGATCGCCGCCTACGGCGTCTCGGTCGAGCGCACGGAGGAGGCGCTGACCGCCATCGCCCGCCCGAACGTCGCGAGCGTCCAGATCATCCTGAACGCGTTCCGCCTCAAGCCGCTCGACGAGGTGCTGCCCGCCGCCCGCGAGGCCGGCGTCGGCATCCTCGCGCGCGTCCCGCTCGCCTCGGGCCTGCTCAGCGGCCGCTACACGACGGAGACCGTGTTCGCGCCGGAGGACCACCGCAGCTACAACCGCGACGGCTCCGCCTTCGACGTCGGCGAGACCTTCTCGGGCGTCGACTTCGCGACCGGCGTGGAGGCCGCGCAGGAGTTCTCCCGCCTCGCCGACGACCACGGCCTCGCCCCCGCGGCGGCCGCGCTCGCCTGGATCATCCAGCAGGAGGGCGTCACCTCGGTGATCCCCGGCGCCCGCTCGCCCGAGCAGGCCCGCGCCAACGCGGCCGCCGCCTCCGCCGCGCCCCTCGGCCCCGCCTTCATGGAGGCCGTGAACGCCCTCTACGACACCCACTTCCGCCCCACCGTCCACCCGCGCTGGTAGCCGGCCCTTTCCTCACCGCCGCTCAGTCTCCCGAGAAGGCTCGTTCTCCACTCCGAGAACGAGCCTTCTCGGGCGACTGAGCGCAGCGCCTAGGAGTTCAGCGCCGCGTCCACGATCGTGCGCGCCTCGGCCTGGACCTCGTGCAGGTGGTCGAGGCCGCGGAAGCTCTCGGCGTAGATCTTGTAGACGTCCTCGGTGCCGGAGGGGCGCGCGGCGAACCAGGCGTCCTCGGTGACGACCTTGACGCCTCCGACGGCCGCGCCGTTGCCGGGCGCCTTCGAGAGCTTCGCGGTGATCTCGGACCCGGCGAGGGTCGTCGCCGCGATCGCGTCGCCGTCCAGCTTGCCGAGGGCCGCCTTCTGCGCCTTCGTCGCCACCGCGTCCACGCGCTCGTAGACCGGGTCGCCGAAGCGCTCGGTCAGCTCGCGGTAGAGCGCCGACGGGCTCTTCCCGGTGACCGCCACGATCTCGGAGGCGAGCAGCGCGAGGAGGATGCCGTCCTTGTCGGTGGTCCAGACGGTGCCGTCGAAGCGGAGGAACGAGGCGCCCGCGGACTCCTCGCCGCCGAAGCCGACCGAGCCGTCGACCAGCCCGGGGACGAACCACTTGAAGCCCACCGGGACCTCCCAGAGGCGCCGGCCCAGCGACTCCGCGACCCGGTCGATGATCGAGGAGGAGACCAGCGTCTTGCCGATCGCCGCGTCCTCGCGCCAGCCGGTGCGGTGGCGGTAGAGGTAGTCGATCGCGACGGCCAGGTAGTGGTTGGGGTTCATCAGCCCGCCGTCGGGGGTGACGATGCCGTGCCGGTCCGCGTCGGCGTCGTTGCCGGTGAGGATGTCGAAGTCGCCGGCGCGCGCGACCACCGAGGCCATCGCGCTGGGGGAGGACGGGTCCATCCGGATCTTGCCGTCCCAGTCGAGGGTCATGAAGCCCCAGGCCGGGTCGACCTCCCCGTTCACCACGGTCAGGTCGAGGCCGTGCATCTCGGCGATCAGCTGCCAGTAGTGCACGGAGGCGCCGCCGAGGGGGTCGGCCCCGATCCGCACGCCGGCCTTCCGGATCGCGTCGAGGTCGATGATGTTCGCCAGGTCCGCGACGTAGTGCGTGCGGTAGTCGTAGGTCTCGACCGCGGAGGGCTCGGCCGAGGTCACGCCGCGGTTGCCGTCGGCGATGAGCTCATTGGCCCGGTCGGCGATCCAGGTCGTCGCGTCGGAGTCGGCGGGGCCGCCGTGCGGCGGGTTGTACTTGAAGCCGCCGTCGCGGGGCGGGTTGTGCGAGGGGGTGACCACGATGCCGTCGGCCCGGTCGGTGTGCGCGGGGTCGTTGTTGTAGCGGAGGATCGCGTGGCTGAGCGCCGGCGTCGGCACGAAGTCGTCGAACTCGTCCACGAGCACGCGGACCTCGTTGCCCACCAGGACCTCGAGGGCGGTGGTGAGGGCCGGGCGGGAGAGCCCGTGCGTGTCGGCGCCGATGAACAGCGGGCCGGTGATGCCCTGCTCCGTCCGGTACTCGACGATCGCCTGGGTGACGGCGGCGATGTGGTCCTCGTTGAAGGCCGTGTCGAACGAGGATCCGCGGTGGCCCGAGGTGCCGAACACCACCTTCTGAGCCGGGTCGGAGACGTCCGGCTTCTTCTCGTAGTACGCCCTCACGAGGGCCTCGACGTCGATGAGATCGGAGGCCTGTGCCGGCTTCCCTGCGCGATCGGTCATGCGGTCCATAGTGGCAGTCCGGCCCCCTCCAGGGGTACCGCGGCTGGTTAGGCTTGCGCCATGCCCGACAGCGCCCCCGACACCCGTGCCTACAGCTATCTCGGGCCCAGCGGCACGTTCACGGAGGCGGCCCTCGCGCAGGTCCCGGAGGCGCGCGGACAGCTGTGGCGCAGCGTCGCGAACGTGGGGGAGGCGCTGAGCGATCTGGTCACCGGACGCAGCGACGGCGCGGTGATCGCGATCGAGAACTCGGTCGAGGGCGGAGTGACGGCCGCGCAGGACGCGCTGGCGCGGATCCCGGGGCTGCGCATCGTCGGCGAGTACCTGGTGCCGGTGTCGTTCATCCTGGTCGGCCGCCCGGGGACGAGCCTCGAGGAGGTGCGCACCGTCGCCGCGCACCCCGTGGCCTACGGACAGTGCCGGGTGTGGCTCGACCGCGAGATCCCCAGCCACGAGCACCTGCCGGCCTCCAGCAACGTCCAGGCCACCGTCGACCTGCTGGGCGGATCTCCCGCGGATGCGGCCATCGCCCCTCCCGGGATCGTCGCCCACCACGACGTCGCGGTGCTGGCGGAGCGGATCGGCGACAACCCGAACGCCGTCACGCGCTTCGTGCACGTCTCGCGCTCGCACGCGCTGCCCGAGCCGACCGGCGCCGACAAGACCAGCGTGATCGCCGAGCTCCCGGCCGACCAGCCGGGCGCCCTGCTCGACATGCTCGAGCAGTTCGCGACCCGCGGGGTGAACCTGAGCATGATCCAGTCGCGGCCGATCGGAGATGCCCTCGGCCGGTACCGGTTCGTCATCGACCTCGACGGGCACGTCCAGGACGAGCGGGTCGCCGACGCGCTGATGGGGCTGCGGCGCTTCAGCCCGAAGGTGATCTTCCTCGGCTCGTATCCGCGCGCTGACCGCCGCCCGGTCACCTCCGTGCGACGCTACGACGACGAGGTGTTCCTCGAGGCCCGCGACTGGCTGCGCGGGATCCTCTCCCACGAGCCGGTGGTCGACGATGACCGGGGACGACGATGACGGGTCGCGACGATGACTGACGACGACGACGAACGGGTCGACCCGCGCTACGACCCGGCCTTCCAGCGCGGGTTCTCGGGACCGGTGGAGCGTCTGAGGGGCGACGAGCGGGCGTTCGCCAGGCCCGGCACGGGTGCCGCCCCCGGCGCTCCCGCCGCCACGTCCGGAGCCGCCGCTCGTCCCGCGCTCCCGGAGTCGCGCGTGGTCCGCCCCGGCTCCTCGTCCGTGCCGGGACCGCGCCGCATCATGGCCCTGCCCGACATCGCCGGAGCCGCCGAGGGCCGGCGGTCGCACCGCCTCGGCGCCGAGACCGCGCCCGCACCCCTGCCGGAGCCGGCCGCCGACCCCGCTCCCGCGGCTCCCGCCGAGCCCGTGCGCGAGGCGCCCCTGCTGCGGAACCCGTGGCTCCTCGTGCTCCTGCTCGCCGGCCTCGCGGGGACCCTGATCGGCCTCGCGCTCCTCTACACCGGCTACTCCTCGCCGCCTCCGCCCTACTACGGCGACTCCGACGTGCCCTCGCCCGCGTGGATCCTGCGGCAGCTCCTCTACTACTCCTGCATCCCCCTGCTGGGCTGCCTGCCGGCGTCGCTGCTGCTGGCGGTCGGAGTGGCCGCGCTGCGGTGGCGCGGCGTCGTCGTGCGGCCCCGCGCCGAGGAGCCGCGCGAGTCCGCGCAGCTCCTCGAGGCCGAGGCTCAGACTCCGGACGCGCCGAAGAGCAGGCCGAGGAGGTAGGTCACCAGGGCCGCGCCGTAGCCGATCCCGAGCTGGCGCAGCGCCCGGGCCAGAGGCGGGGCGCCCGAGAGCAGCCCGACGACCGCGCCGGTGGCGAGCAGGGCGATGCCCACGAGCACGCAGGCGACGACCACCGCGGCGAGCCCGGTCAGGCCGAGCAGGTAGGGCAGCACCGGGATGATCGCGCCCGAGGCGAAGAAGCAGAAGCTCGACAGCGCCGCGCCCATGCCCGTGCCGATCGACTCGTGCTCGTCGACGTCGGGGTCTCCTGCGGGACCGCCCAGCGTGATGGGGGAGGTGACGGCGCCGCCGCGCAGGCCCGTGAAGACGGAGGCGGCACGCGCGTCGGCCTGCTCCTGGGTCATCCCGCGAGCGCGGTAGACCAGGGCGAGCTCGTTCGCGTCGACGTCCAGATCGGGGACGATGCGGTTCGCGTCGAGGTCCGGGCTGGAGGCCGAGAGCAGCTCGCGCTGCGAGCGCACCGAGACGAACTCGCCCGCGCCCATCGAGAGGGCGCCGGCGAGCAGGCCCGCGATGCCCGTGAACAGGACGACGCCCGTCCCGACTCCGCTCGCTCCCACTCCGAGCACGAGGGCGAGGTTCGAGACCAGGCCGTCGTTCGCTCCGAAGACCGCCGCGCGGAACGTCCCGGAGAGGCGGTTGCGACCGCGCTCGGCGAGCCCGCGGACGACCTCGCCGTGGATCCGCTCGTCGGCGGCCATCGCCTCGGTGGCGTCGTCGTCGTCGGCGTAGGGGGAGCGGGCCTCGGCGCGCTGGATCAGGGCGAGGACGAACACGGAGCCGAAACGGCGGGTGAGGAAGCCGAGGAAGCGCGTGCGGAGGTCCGGGCGGGGCGCGGGCTCCGCCGCGGAGCCGAGCAGCTCGCGCCAGTGCTCCTCGTGGCGTCCCTCGGCCACGGCGAGCGCGAGCAGGATCTCCCGCTCCTCGCCGGAGCGGCGGCCGGCGAGGTCGCGGTAAACGGAGGCCTCGGCGAGCTCGTCGGCGAGGTAGCGGCGCCAGCGGCGCACCTGTGCGGGACTGGGGGTGGGGGCGGTGGTCGCCATGCGATCTCCTGGCTCAGGTCCGCCGACCCGCGCGAGAGGACCGGTCAGGACGTGCGTCGACTGACCGAAGGTCTCGTTCGCCCCGGCCGGAGCCGGGGTGGAGCGCCGGGCCCGGATCGTCCCGGACCAGCATGTCGACGCGCCTCGTCGTCCGCTCGGCGGACGGTGGGAACTACTCCCCTTCGCGGGGACCACCGTAGCCGAGATCGGAGGAGAACGCCCGGCCGATCCGTGGGCCGCCGGGCGGACGTCCGCCCGGCCCGGGCCGGAGCGTCGTCGAGGACGCTCGCGCCGGGTCAGAGCGAGGCGGTCGCCCGGGCGGCGCGGCGGGCCTGGCGCTCGTGCTCGGCGTCCAGGAGCGTGCGCGTGGCGGGGACCGCCAGGAACTCGACCAGGGTGTCCGTCTCCTCGACGATGCGCTCGGCGCGGTCGAGCGGGTCGGTGCGCAGGAGGCGGCGGGCGGCGGACGCGACGTGCGCCGGCTTCGCCGCCAGGGCGCGCACGCGCTCGTCGACGCGGCCGGCGAGGTCGGCGCGCGGCACGACCTCGGTCACGAGCTGCCACTCCAGCGCTTCGGCCGCGCGGACCGGGCGGCCCGACAGCACGAAGTCCAGGGCGCGGCGGCGGCCGACGACGCGGGGGAGCGCGGCGGTGACTCCGACGTCCGGGACGAGCCCGACGTCGCCGTACGCGCTGAGGAAGAGGGCGGCGGGAGTCGCGATCACGATGTCGGCGGCCAGAGCGAAGGCGATGCCGGCGCCGGCGACCATGCCGTCGATCGCGCAGACGACGACGGCGCGGCTGTCCTCGAGCAGGCGGATCACCTGGGCGGTCGTGGTCGCGACGTCGCGCAGGTAGTGGTCCGGGTCCTCGGACCCCATGATCGCCGAGATGTCGCCGCCCGTGCAGAACGCGCGGCCGGCCGCGGCGATCACGATGACGGAGCAGCCGGCGTCGGCGTCGAGGTCGGCGACGGTGCTCAGCAGCAGTCGCGCGGTGCCGAGATCGATCGCGTTGAGGGCGTCGGGGCGGTTGAGGGTGATCCGGGCGACGGAGCCGTCGCGCTCGAGGACGACGCCGGGGGTCGCGTCGATGAGGGGGGTGGCGTGCATGGAAGAGCCTTCAGGGGAGCAGGGGTGTCGAACGCGGGGGGACGTTCTCGGGGGACGACTCACATTCGCAGCCGTCCGCGCGATCGGATGCCTCCGCGCGGCCGATGCTCAGCCGGCCCCGGGGGTACGCGCGGGCGGCGGCCCGTCCCGGCCCTCCTCTACACTGCTGGGGTGATTGATCCCGTACTTCTGCGCGAGAACCCGGACGTCCTGAAGCGCTCGCAGGAGGCGCGCGGCGACTCCGTCGAGCTGGTCGACGAGGCGCTCGAGGCCGACCGCGTGCGCCGTGCGGCGATCACCGAGGCGGAGCGGCTCCGGGCCGAGCAGAACGCCTTCGGCAAGACCGTCGCCAAGGCTCCGAAGGACGAGAAGGCGGCCCTCGTCGCCGAGGCCCAGCGCCTCGCCGCCGCCGCCAAGCAGGCCCAGCAGGAGGCGTCCGAGGCCGACGACGCCTTCACCGTGCTGGTGAAGCGCATCGCCAACCCGATCATCGAGGGCGTCCCCGCGGGCGGCGAGGAGTCGTTCGAGCTCGTCAGGACGGTCGGCGAGCGCCCCGTCTTCGACTTCGCCCCGCGCGACCACCTCGAGCTCGGCGAGCTGCTGGACGGCATCGACATGCAGCGCGGCGCGAAGGTCAGCGGCGCGCGCTTCTACTTCCTCAAGGGCCTGGTCGCCCGCCTCGAGATCGCGCTGATGAACCTGGGCCTCGAGAAGGCGCTCGCCGCCGGCTTCACCCCGCTGATCACGCCGACCCTCGTGCGCCCCGAGATCATGGACGGCACCGGCTTCCTCGGCGAGCACGACGACGAGGTGTACCGCCTCCGCGACGACGACCTCTACCTCACCGGCACCAGCGAGGTCGCCCTCGCCGGCTACCACGCCGACGAGATCCTCGACCTCTCCGGCGGCGCGAAGCGCTACGCGGGCTGGAGCACCTGCTACCGCCGCGAGGCGGGCTCGGGCGGACGGGACACCCGCGGCATCATCCGCGTGCACCAGTTCAGCAAGCTCGAGATGTTCGTCTACACCCTCCCCGAGGACGCCGAGGCGGAGCACGCGCGCCTCCTCTCGTACCAGGAGGACGTCCTGCAGAGCCTCGGCCTGCACTACCGCGTCATCGACACGGCGGCCGGCGACCTCGGCCAGAGCGCGGCGCGCAAGTTCGACGTGGAGGCGTGGGTCCCCACGCAGGAGACCTACCGCGAGCTGACCTCGACCTCGAACTGCACCACGTTCCAGGCCCGCCGCCTCGACACCCGCTACCGCACCGAGTCGGGGAGGACGGCTCCGGTCGCAACCCTCAACGGCACGCTCGCGACCACCCGCTGGATCGTCGCCCTCCTCGAGACCCACCAGCGGGCGGACGGCTCGGTGCTCGTCCCCGAGGCGCTGCGGCCCCACCTCGGCGGCCTCGAGGTGCTCGAGCCCGTCGCATGAGCGCGGCCCGCGCCTCCGGCCGCCGCCTCGTCGCCCTCGACATCGACGGCACCGTCATGCACGAGGACGGCACCATCACCCGCGCGGTGACGGACGCGATCACCCGCGTGGCCGCCCAGGGCGACGAGGTGATGCTCGCCACCGGGCGCTCGCCCTCCTCCACCCTTCCGGTCGTCGAGCGCCTCGGGATCTCGCCCGAGTACGTGATCTGCTGCAACGGAGCGGTCACGCTCCGCCGCGACGCGTCCGGTGCGTACGTCCCCGAGACGGTCGAGACCTTCGACCCGACGGAGGTCCTGGAGACCATCCGCCGCTCCCTCCCCGACGCGCACTACGCCGTCGAGGACGCGGACGGCGCCTTCTTCTACACCGAGGCGTTCCCGGGCGGTGCCGTGATGGGTGCCGAGACGACCCACGTCCCCTTCGAGGAGCTGCTCGGCCGGCTGTGCACCCGCGTCGTCGTGATCTCGCCCGAGACCGGGATCGAGGAGTTCACCTCGCTGGTCGAGGAGATGGGCCTGCACCAGGTCAGCTACGCGATCGGCTGGACCGCCTGGCTCGACATCGCCCCGCACGGCGTCAACAAGTCCACCGCGCTCGAGGTCGTCCGCGAGGAGCTGGGCATCGAGCGGAGCGACGTGGTCGCGCTGGGCGACGGCCGCAACGACATCGAGATGCTCACCTGGGCCGCCGCCGAGGGCGCAGGGCTCGCGATGGGGCAGGCGCCCGACGAGGTGCGGGCCGTGGCCTCCGCCGTGATCCCCTCGGTCCACCAGGACGGCGTGGCGGTCGCGCTCTCGGCGCTGCGCTGATCACGGTCCCGCGCGCTCGGCGGTTACTATCGGGTGTCGCTCCTGCGGGAGCGGCCGGGAGGGCTGTCCGAGCGGCCGATGGAGCCAGTCTTGAAAACTGGTGGGCGGAAACGTCTCGTGGGTTCGAATCCCACGCCCTCCGCCACTAATTCCTACCTCTGACCACGGTTTTTCTCACTCCTACCTCCGTCCGCTGCTGAGGACGTACGAGGGCTCCGTGCCACACCCGTGCCACATCTTGTGGTGGAGCTTTACTCCCTGCGTCCTCCGACGTATCACCACGTAGGAGGAAGACAGTGAAGAGAGATTTCGGAACGGTGCGACAGCTACCGTCAGGACGCTGGCAGGCCCGGCACCGTGGACTCGACGGCAGGATGCAAACAGCCCCCGGCACGTTCGACACGCGCAAGGGTGCGCAAGGGTACCTGGCGACGGTGCAGGCCGACCAGCAGCGCGGTACGTGGAGGGACCCGAAGACGACCGCCGACAGCTTCGTCTCCTACGCGCGGGCATACATCTCGGCGGGCGCTGCGAGAGGACTCGCACCGCGGACGGTAGACGGGTACGAGACCAGCCTTCGTCTACATCTGGCTGACTTCCACCCGATCCCGGTCGACCGGATCACAGCGGTGATGGTGAGGGAGTGGCACGCGCGGAAGGCGAAGACGACGGGCTCGACCGCCCTTCGGAACGCTTACATCCTTTTGCACGCCGTGCTCGCGCAAGCTGTAGACGACGAGGTCGTCGTGAAGAATCCGGCGCGCGTGAAGGACGCTGGTACGGCCTCGGCGCCGGAGCGGCCGTACCTCTCCTTGCAGGACTACAAACGGATACATGACGCGCTCGTCCCGGACCTACAGCCTGTCGTAGCACTCATCTTCGGTGCCTCTCTGCGCCTAGGAGAGGCGGCGGCTCTCCTCCGCGCGGACCTGGACGCGGCTGCTGGGACAGTCACAATCTCGAAGCAGGAGAGTCGAGGTGACCTATCCGCCCCGACGAAAACACAAACATCTCGATCGATCCATGTCCTGAACCCTGTTCTTGACGAGCTCCGCGCCTACCTCGCTTCTCGACCATCGATGGTGCCGACCGACCCCCTCTTCACGAGAAGTGATGGACGCCGGACAAGTAGAGGGATGATCGACTACGAGTGGCGACGTGCTCGCGCGGCAGTCGGCCTAAAACAGTTTCATCTTCACGATCTTCGGCATGCAAGTTTGACTCTCGCTAGCGAAACGGGTGCCACCCTCCGAGAAGTTCAGGCGCGGGGAGGCCACAAGACGCCGCGGGCTGCACTTATTTACATGCACGCGAGCGAGGAGCGAAACAAGTTGGTTGCTGAGGCAGCATCGGTCGCATTCGCGTCAGTCATCAACGATATTGATACATCATCACAAATTGTGAGGTCACAGACGCCTCTCTAAAAGACTTTCCATGCATACCTAGGGCGATATGCCCTCCTGCCCCCTACTCCTCGCAGAAGGGCGTACAGAGCCTCCTAGAGCGCTTGCCATGTTAATATGGGGGGATGACGAATCAAAAAGCTCGGGTGCTAGCAGAATTCACCCCGACTGCCACCCATCACGCCCTGCTAGAAGATTTCTACCTAGCGATCCGGCGGGACCCCGAATATGTTACGAATATCGCGGCAGCTGCGAGCACACTCGTCGCCCGTCGAAAAGCAGCAGACTCTAACCTTCGAAAGGGACGCAAGAAGCTTTCGGAATGTGAATCCTAGTGTGCTGATATCTGATAGAATAGATGCAGAGGGCGCCGCTGAAATCCAAATCCCAGCGGCGCCCTTCTGATACAATTTTCTTGGTCCTCCGCCAGAGCAAGGCCCTCACTCGACTTCGGTCGGCTGGGGGCCTTTCTTGTTTCTAGAAATAGCAGACCTGGCGCTGTTCACAGAGCTGTAACACACTTTTTGCCATAGTTCACACGGTCAATGCGAGGATCGCATATTGTCGATAGTGCAGAGACAACCAGGAAGGGACATCATGACGAAGCCACGAAAATTTGATCCAGAAGTTCTACTTCACCCAGAACTTTTTGGAAGATCAGCGTCAAAGCAAGCTCTCGCTCTCGGGGTGGACGAGGCAACGATCTACCGTTACAGAGCCCACCTGAGATATCTAGGAATCGAATACAAGTAGTAAGACCAGGGTTGGAGGACCCCCATGAGAACGATACAACTAGTAAGTAGAGACCCATTTGCTACAGCAGTAGGGGTGACATATAACGTAGTTGCTCCCGGAGGGAGTGACTATAGACATACTCTCTTCTCTCCTGAGGGTGTAGAGGACGACGTACTAGATGATCTTTACGAGTATCTATCTCTAGAAGATATCTACTCTCTCCACGCTGAGGTAGTCAGTAAGAAGAAGAAAAGAAGCAGGAAGAAGACTTCTTTTGTACCGGACAGAGAAGACCTTACTCTCCCTTCCTTCACTCGGTTACCCTGGGAGTCGAACTCAGCGGCGAAGACTCGATATGCGCAAAAGATATACAAAAAGCTCATTCAAAGAAGTCTGAGGCTTCTCAACGACTACCCTCTCCCGCTCAAAGCTCTCATCGATGAGCTGTGGGTAATTGTCTGGGACGAGGCCGATCTAGATTATTCGTATGAGCTGATGAACGGTCCCATTGGGATAACAGCATCTTCCATCGAGAACACCATCGTTCAGGCCGCAGAAGCGGCGGTGGAGTTCTGGGACCCGGACTGGATCGACTCCCTACGGGCACGTATGGCCGTGTACGGCGCCAGGAGCCGCAGGACGCCCACGATCACGGAGGAGCAACTTCTAGCTCTTGACGGGCTCACGGTGGCTCAGCAGGCGGACGCGCTGGGATGCCACCCACGGACGGTGCAGCGTGCACGGGCACGGATAAAACAAAAATTAGCTACATCGCAACCGATGGAACCAATGGGTTTCGAGGGTGTCGATAGTATAAGTGACCCTGAAAGAGAGGATGCGCAACATGAGCCAAAAGTGCAGCATCTGCAGCAGCCCGCTCAGGGACGAGATAAATCAACTTTTGCTTACTTCGTCGGTAAGCAATCGTCGTGCGGCGTCGCAGTACCAGCTATCGGAAGCATCTGTACGCCGACACCTTCGAGCTCACCTACAGCCAGCAGCGCGACATACCCAGGAGGACGAAGACATTATTTCCCCCGGTACGTTCGGGGACCGCCTTCTCGATATCGCAAACTCGCTGAGGGACACCAGGGATTTGGCCCTCCGTCAGCGTAACCCGGCTCTGGCAGTCAAGGCCGCTCAGGCCGAAGCCACCGCCCTTAATCATCTTATGAGTCGGGTAGGTCTTCGGGATCAGGAAGCCCTAGAAACACTTAATGATGCAGAGAAGTTGGGGCGTGCGATCCGAAACGTCGCATTGGAAAGTAATCCCGAATTGGCCCGGGCTTTAGGTGTTGCTCTCTCCAATCAGGGAGCTTCAAAAGACTTGATAGAAGCTATGCACGTTATTGAGCAACAGGCTCAGGAAAAAGGAGAACTAGAATGACCACCAATACACTAGCCGGGACACGAGTCCATTTCTACCGCAGCTTTTCGTATCCTGATCCCGCATCGACTCAGGGCAGGCCAATACTCATTGAGCGTGGAGGAGAGCTCATTTTCACCAAGGCAATCCTCGATGAGTTGAGAGACCGAAACGGCCGGCTACCTGAATGGATAGAAAACTTAAAGGAACCCGATGTCAATGCGGAGGTTGAGCCTATCGCTGCACTCGGACCCTGGCCCGAGGACAAAAGTATTTTCCTAAGGGGGGAACTTAGCTGGGCTACGGAGCGACAGAAGCGTCTCAATGAGGCTAATGCTCTGCCTGACCGTGTTGCGCGGCAGAAGGCGATAACCGCGATTAATAAGGAGCTCGGGTTAGCCGTACCGCAAAATCACAATTTATTCTCTTTCTGAGGAGCGCCCGATGACTTCTATAAAACCAGAAATTCGGAATGCACGCTTCATCGATGCGGTCGCCGCCTACCTTCGCGCTGAGGGCTTAGATGTTTCCGCTCGGGAACAGAAGCGATTCAAAAAGGTTTCGGAAGCGCTAGAAGACGACGTAACGCCTGAGCACTCCGACCTTACGGGTTTAAAGCACTTTGCAGTTGTAGCCAATGCCATGCGTAAGTTCATGCCAGGCCACTGGGTCCCGCTCGCCTCAGGTGCAGCACGCCTAGACGGTAAACCGTGGGGCATCTACGTCGTCCAGGCCCCAGAGGCCCCTCTAAGCGGCAGCCACGTAGTAATGTCTTTGGCGACCTTTGCAGAGGTAGCAACCCGTTTAGAGGCGATGGAACGATGAGGGTCAGCTACCCCGGTGGTCAACGGGAGTGGGACGTGCCGGACGGCTCCCGCGTCGCCCATGATCCCGAGAGGGCTCGTCTCTGGGTTCTAGAACCGGATGACTCCGTGCGGAGCTTCGCGCAGCGGGTCGAGTTCGTCGTCCAGGATGACCAGGCTGCGAAGATAAGAGATAAGTTCTTCCCTGAGTTCGTGGCGGCCTTGTCCTCGCCTGTACCGGCTGAGCCCGTAGAGGCACCAGAACCGTGGGTGATCCTGCCGAAGGAGAAGTATTACCGAAAGCACCATTCGAGAGTCGGCTTCTTCGGGAAGTACGAACGGTCAATACCGGTCGGAAGTCGGTTCAAGGTAACCCCGCGCGGGGTGATTGTGGTCACGCCTCTCGGTCGAGTCAAGTTGTACACGCCGTTAGGTCTGGCTCGCCTCACCGCGGCAGAGGAAGCACTTCTAGCGGCCTCTGTCCCCCGAAACCGGCGTTCGTTGTGATCCCGGTGCCGCCGTCCGTCCTGCGCTCCGATCTGATCGGGCTTACTTCCTCTTCTGGCGCAGGGCGGTCGGGGGCTCCGGAGTCCCAGGGTGCCCGCTGGGTGATTGGTTTCCCACCTAGCGGGCACCCCCCTGTTGACGTACGAAAACGTTCCTGGGGCTTAACACCGCTGTGGGTGTCAGAACCAGACCAAAACCTGTTTCAAAACTCGTGTCCGCCCACTCCTTGTTTCGTTACGTGAGTTCCGTTACAGTAAAGCTATGACGAACACGACCGGCCGCCTGATCGGCTACGCGCGCATCTCGACTACCGCACAAGACGAGACGTTGCAGCTTGACGCTCTACTCGCAGCAGGTGTGCAGAAGCGAGACATTTTCATTGACCGTGGAGTGTCAGGCTCGAAGGTGTCCCGTCCCGAGTTGGACAAGATGTTGAACACCCTTGTGGAGCAGGACACGGTCGTCGTGTTCAAGCTCGACCGGCTCGGCCGAAACACCGGACACGTCATCTCCCTCGTCAACAAGCTCCGGAAGGACGGCATCCACGTCCGTTCCATTGCTGACGGACTGGACTCCTCCACGACGATGGGGGAAGCGATGATGGGAATGCTCGCGATCTTCGCTCAGGTAGAGAGAGACTTCCTCATCGAGCGGACGAACGCCGGGTTGGCTGTGGCGAAGGAGTCGGGTCGGGTCGGCGGCCGTCCCTCCAAGCTCGACGCGAAGAAAATCGCCAGCGCACGCAGACTGATCGACGCCGGAGAAACCATTTCCCACGTTGCTACGACCTTGGGAGTGAGCAGGCCGACGCTCTACAGGGCGCTCAATAGGTAGGCGCCGCTCCGGGCGTGTCAGTTAGAACCAGCCCTCCCGTGTGACAAACTCTTTACAAACAAAGGGATGCACGGCCGTTTCTGACCCTCCGGCGCGCAGGAGCGTTTGCTGCTGCTGCGTGTTCGGTATGGCTTCAATCATTCTTGAACGTGGCTAGGTTGTGGTTGTAAATCTTGAGGATACTAGCTGCATCCGCGGTTCCATTTAGCCAAATAGTGGCACAGAGTTCAAAGCTAGCTAAGGTTATACGTCCTTTCTTATTGGCATCGACAGTGATATTCTGCGTAGTTTGCATGATAACCCGACCTATAGGTTCATCTTCTCCCTGCAAAAGAGACTGAAGTCGAAAGCCTATTGCTTGAAGGTCTAGCTGATCCTTCAGGGATCGAGACTTATCTTCTCTGAAGAGATAGGTTTCCCAAGCCTGGCGGTTGTATTGCCAGATCAGTTCTCGAATAACGGCACGATCTTTTCGACGCAGGTCGGCTTTCTCGCGGAGCCACGGGACCAGGACGGTTCCCACCAAACTCCCGAACAGGCCGACGATGGTGCCGCCGAGCGCGAACGCTGCGGTAGTGATGCTGTCCATGACCCCCCTGCCAGTGGTGCTGAGCGAGAGCCTATCGAAAGGTTCCATTTAGGTGTGAGACGAGCCCATCGATACAGCTTCGTTCCTGCAAACCCTGGTCAGGCGGCTCCTCCAAACCCTGGTCAGGCGGCTCCTCCAAACGGTGGCCGAAGCGAACAACCGCGGGTGCCCGAGGTCAGGGCATCGTTTGGATGGTGTGCTCCTCTATATAGAGGTCCAGGTCCGAGCGGGCGATCCGGACGTGCGATCCGAGCTTGGTGAAGCGGATGCGTCGCTCGGAGGTCAGGCGGTAGATGAAGCGGACTCCGACGTTGAGGTAGGCGGCGGCCTCCGGGACCGTGAGTAGGGCGGTGGTGGGTGTCATGCCTTGTGATACGCGCGTGCGCGCAGATAGTTAAGGACCGTGCCACTTCGTGCCACTCGTAGCGGCGACTGGCGGTAACCTGGGGGTAACAGCGGTCAAGGTTCGTTTTGAGAAATAGCTGGTCAACGGGAAGTTTGGCGGTCTGGCGCGGAGGCGCGGGATGGTCGCTCTCAGTCTTGAAAACTGGTGGGCGGAAACGTCTCGTGGGTTCGAATCCCACGCCCTCCGCCACGCCGTCCGCCACGCCGTCCCGTTCTTCGCGTCGCTTCTCGCCGGCGCCGTCCGACGCTCGTCCTGGCGCGCGACGACGGAGGCCTGCCCGCTCTCCTTCGGAACGCGCCAGCCCTCTGTATAGGATTGCGCGACGCCCGGGATCGACGCCCGGCCCTCACCTCCGCACCACTGACGCCTCGACACCGGGAGACGGATGCGCCGCACGGGCCCTTCGACACAGACTCGCGACACTCCGCGCACGCCGCGCCCCTTCGTGCGGCACGGCCGCCAGAACCGGCACACCCTCGCGCGGACCCTGGTGAAGGGAGCCGCCCTCGTGGGCGGTGTCGGCGTGGTCGCCTCGGTGTCGGTGGTCGCGATCGCGGCGACGCTGATCGTCCAGTCCGTGCAGCCCTCGGTCGACCTGCACCCGGGCGCGGCCGGCTCCAGCGTCGAGGCCGGAGGCGCCCCGGAGATCGGCGCACTGGAGGGCGGCTTCAACGTCCTCGTCGTCGGCAGCGACTCGCGGAAGGGCCAGGGCGACGCCTACGGCGACCCCGATGAGGAGACGAGCGTCCTCAACGATGTCAACATGCTGATGCACGTCTCGGCCGACCACAGCAACGCGACGGTCGTGAGCTTCCCCCGCGACATGTACGTCGACATCCCGGAGTGCGTGAACGCCGCCACGGGTGAGACGATCCCCGCCCGGTACGACACCAAGATCAACGAGGCGATGGGCAGCGACGTCAGCCTCGGCTGCGTGGCGGGGGTCGTCGAGGACCTCATGGGCGTCCGGGTCGACTACGGCGCGGTCGTGCAGTTCAACGGCGTGATCGAGATGTCGAACGCGGTCGGCGGAGTCGACGTCTGCGTCGCGACCGAGATCGCGGACCCCTACACGAACACCTACCTCGAGCCGGGCGTGCACTCGCTCGAGGGCATGGCGGCGCTGCAGTTCCTCCGCAGCCGCCACGGCATCGGCGACGGCAGCGACCTGACCCGCATCAGCAACCAGCAGGTCTTCCTCTCGGCGCTCGTGCGCCGGATCAAGAGCGCGGACACCCTCCTCAACCCGGTCGCGCTCTACGGTCTCGCGAAGGCGGCGCTCGGCAACATGACGCTCTCGACCGGTCTCGACAACGTGAACACGATGGTCCAGATGGGACTCGCGCTGAAGGACGTCGACCTCGCGGACGTCGTCTTCGCGCAGTACCCGACCGGGGCGACTCCGAGCGGAGTGGAGCCGGACCGCGCCGCGGGCGACGTCCTGGCGAGCGCCCTGCAGACCGATCAGCCGATCGCCATCACCGGCGGCACGGGCGCCGGCGCGACCGTGGAGGGCGAGGCGGCGGCCCCGGCCGACACCGCCGCTCCGTCGGGCCCGGCGACCGCGGATCCGCTGGCGACGGCCGAGGCGGCACCCGGCACTCCTGCAGCGACTCCCGAGGACGGATCCAAGGTTGCCCTGCCAGAATCGGTCACCGGCCAGAGCGCCGACCAGCAGACCTGCTCGGTCGGCTTCTTCGGTTGAGCCGAGGGCGGGCGGCACCACGGGTGCTCTCCACCTCGCGCGCTGACTCCGGGACGATACGCGTCCCGCAGCCGAGAGAGAGTACGACCCGATGAGCGAACGCGCGTCCACCCGGACCACAGCAGCACGGCACGGCCGCCTGCGCCGCCCGAGCGGCGTGCGCTTCGCCGCGCGGATCCTCGCGGCCTGCGTGGGTGTCGGCGTGCTCAGCGCGGTCTGCATCGTGGCGATCGCCGCCTCGCTGATCGCCGGGAGCGCGCGTCCCTCCGTCGACCTCGGGATCGACTCGGGCGGGGGCGACGTGCCCGAGATCGGGGCGATCGAGGGCGGCGTCAACATCCTGCTCGCCGGCAGCGACAGCGCCGACGGATCGGCCGCCGGGGCCTACGGCGAGCGTGCCGAGAACCTCAACGACGTCACGATGCTCATGCACATCTCGGCCGACCACTCGACCGTGGAGGTCGTCAGCTTCCCCCGCGACCTCTACGTCCCGATCCCCTCCTGCACCGACCCGGCCACCGGCGCCGTCTCGGACGCGGTGGACTCGGCGAAGATCAACACCTCGCTCGAGGCCGGCGGGCTGGCGTGCACCGTGCAGACGGTCGAGCAGCTGACCGGGCTCGAGATCCCCTACGCGGCGCTCATCCAGTTCGAGGGCGTCATCGAGATGTCGAACGCGGTCGGCGGAGTGGACGTCTGCGTCGCCACCCCGATCCAGGACGAGTACACGGGGCTGAACCTCGACGCGGGCACGCACACGCTCGTCGGCGCCGAGGCGCTGGCGTTCCTCCGCACCCGGCACGGCGTCGGCGACGGCAGCGACCTCACCCGCATCTCGAGCCAGCAGGTGTACCTCTCATCGCTGGTGCGCAAGGTGAAGAGCGCGTCGACGCTCTCGAACCCGGTGAACCTCTACGGCCTCGCGAAGGCGGCCGTCTCGAACATGCAGCTCTCCACCTCGCTCGAGAACGTGAACACCCTCGTGTCGATCGGCCTCGCGGTGAAGGACGTCGACCTCGCGAACGTGGTCTTCGTGCAGTACCCGACCTTCATCGACGGCAACGGCGTGTACCCCAGCGAGGACGCGGCGGCGGCGCTGAACGCGGCGCTCCTCGCCGACCAGCCGATCGCGCTGAGCGGCACCACCGGCGGCGGCTCGCAGTCGACGGGGGAGGAGCCCGGGGCGACCAATGCTCCGGCGGCCACGGAGTCGCCGGCCACCGACGCCCCCGCGACCGACGCCCCCGCGACGAGCGCACCCGACGGGCCGGTCACCCTCCCGAGCGACGTCTCCGGGCAGACGGCGCAGCAGGAGACCTGCACGATCGGCCGGCCCCTGTCGGACCAGTAGGCGGCTTCCCGCCTTCCCGCGGAGGGGCGGGCGCCCGTGTCGCGAGGCCCTCGCGCGTGCGGTTATGATGGTCGTCGTGCGTCCGCCAGCGGGCGCTCAGGAGTCGTCGCATAGTCCGGTCGAGTGCACCACCCTGCTAAGGTGGAGAACCCTTTATTGGGTTCCGTGGGTTCAAATCCCACCGACTCCGCATCGTCCGAAGGCCCCGCTCAGGCGGGGCCTTCGTCGTTCCCGGCGGTGCCTGTGCCTGCCGCAGTACCGGCGTCTCCCGGCGGTGCCGGTGTCTCCGCAGTGCCGGGGTCTCGCGGTGCCGGAGCCTTCCGGCCGGCGCTCCGCCGGTCGCGCGCGGCGACGGCGGCCGATGCGACCTGGCGCCCCGGCCGCCCGGGATCCGCCGCCGATCCGCCGGGCGGGTGCGCTCCCGGAGCGGCTACCCTGATCGGATGCCCAGCCCGATCCTCGACGCCCTGTCCGCTCCTCCCGCGCGGAGGGACGTCGCCTCGATCCGGGGTGCTCTCGCCGAGGTCGCGATCGGCGACTCGGTGCGCGTCCTCGTCCGCTCCCCGCGCTACGGCCTCTACGGGATCGAGGGGGTCGTCCGGCAGGCCGTCGGCGGCGAGCTCGTCGTCGCGGACGTCTTCCTCGGCACGGGGACCGAGATCCAGAGCATCGCCCTGGCTCCGGACGCTGACGAGGTCGGCGGGGAGCGCTCGGCCGAGGGACTCGAGCACGGGGATACGGTGCGCGTGGCGTTCTCGACTCCGGCGCTCGGGTCGTTCACGATCACGGGCCCGCTGACGGCCGGCGGCCGCGACGGGTTCCTCCTCGTCGGCAGCTGGATCGTCGCGGACGGCGGCGAGCCCGGCCGCCACGTCGACCGCATCGAGCGTCTGACGGACGTCGGCGTCCACGAGAAGCACGTCCCCGGGCGCCGCTCCGCGGTCGAGGAGTAGCCCCTCAGCTCTGGCAGTGCGGGCACCAGTAGGTGACCCGCAGCTGCAGCTCGTCGTCGCCGAGCTCACCGCGCTCGATCGGAGTGCCGCAGCGCCGACACGGCTTGCGGTCGCGGCCGTAGACCCAGAGCTGCTGGCCCGGGCGCAGGTCGCCGGTCGTCGTGCGCTCGATCCGCTCGCGGTTCACGGTGATGAGCCGCTTCGCGAGCGCGATGGTGCGCACGAGGTCGCCGCTCCCGCCGACCGGGCGCGTGGGCAGCACGCCGCGCAGGAAGCACAGCTCGGCGCGGTAGACGTTGCCGAGTCCGGCCATGATCCGCTGGTCGAGCAGCGCGAGCCCGATCGGCCGCTCCGGATCGGCGGACAGGCGTCGCAGCGCCTCGTGCGCGTCCCAGTCGGCGCCGAGCAGATCGGGGCCGAGATAGCCGACCACGTCCTCCTCGGCCGAGCGCGGGACGATCTCGAGGAGCCCGAGCTCGAAGCCGACCGCCTGCCAGTCCTCGGTCTCGAGGACGATCCGGGCCTGGAACGCCGGCCGGTGCCACTTCGGCCGCTCGCCCTCGCCGCGGGCGTAGAGGTGCCAGCTCCCCTCCATCTTGAGGTGGGAGTGGATCAGCGCGTCGCCGACCCGCATCAGCAGGTGCTTGCCGCGGGGGACGACCTCGTCGATCGTCTCGCCGGTGAGGTCGACCGTCGCGTACTTCGGCACGCGGACGTCGCATCGGGTCAGGACCTCGCCGTCCAGCGCCTCGGCGAGGTTGTGGGCGGATCGGTAGACGGTGTCACCCTCGGGCACGCGGGCTCCCTCCGGCGCTCACGAGCGCATCCTCAGGCCGCGCGGATTCGCGACGAAGCCGGCGGCGACGAGGGCGTCGCCGAAGGGCGTGCCGAGCGCGAAGACGCCGTCGATCTTCTCGACGGTCAGCTTCTCGACCCCGCGGGAGCGGACCAGCTGCGAGAGGGAGGCGGCCGCGTCGGCGAGGGCCGCCTCGTCGGCGGTGAAGGTGAGGGCGGTCTTGCCGCCGCGCTCGAGGTAGACCGCGAGCGCTCCGTCGACGACGGCGACCAGCGCGCCGGCCTTCCGACCGGGGCGGTGCCCCTCGCCCTGCGGCCACGGCAGAGCGGCGCCGAACGGATTGGCGGGGTCGGTCGCCGCCAGCGCGAGCACCGGGCGTGAGCGCTCCTGCGCCTCGTCCTGCGGGGCGAACGTGCGGAGCCGGTCGACGCTGCCGGCTGTGCCGAACTGCGCTGCTCCCAGCTTCTCGATGAAGTAGCCCCTCCGGGCGCGGCCCTGCTGCTCGAAGCCGCTCAGCACCTTGTAGGCGAGGGCGAAGCCGCCCAGGACGCCCTCGGCCTGCACGGAGCCGCGGGTGACGATCCCGTACCGCTCGAGCAGCGTCTCGCCGAGCGCGTGCCCGCGGATCGTCGCGTCCGACTCCGCGAGCGGCACGATCGACCAGCGGCCGCCGGCGGTCGGCGGCCCCACGCGGGTG
The DNA here is from genome assembly GCF_002931985.1 of Rathayibacter sp. AY1H2. NCBI lineage: Bacteria > Bacillati > Actinomycetota > Actinomycetes > Micrococcales > Microbacteriaceae > Rathayibacter > Rathayibacter sp. AY1H2. The sequence continues at coordinate 27,867 of NZ_PSUV01000017.1, forward strand.
GCCATCGTGGGGCGGGCGGTCATCCGGCCCCGGGGCGCGCGGGCGCGGGCGGGGGCGCGCGGCTGGCGGTGGGCGCCGCCGGTCGAGCCGACGAGGGTGCGCAGCGGCGCCAGGGTGTCGTTCGTGACGAGCCCGGCCCAGACCAGCTCCCACAGGGCCTCGACGAGGCCCGCGTCGTCGGTGGAGCCGACCGCGTCGGAGAGCTGGCGGAAGAAGTAGCCGCCGCCCGAGCCGAGCACGCCGACGATCTCCTGCTGGAGCTCGGTCAGGGTCACGGACTCGGCGGCGGGGACGGGGAGGGTCAGCCCTGCCGTGTCGGCGAGATGGAGGCTCACCCAGCCGTCGTTGCCGGGCAGGGTGCCCGCGCCGGCCCAGAGGACCTCGCCGGTCGCGGTGAGCTCGTCGAGCATCGCGGGGGAGTAGTCGCGCACCCGGGCGGGCAGGATCAGCGACTCCCAGGCGGACGCGGGGATGGGCGCGCCGGCCAGCTGGTCGATCACGGAGGCCACGCCGTCGATACCGCGGAGCGAGCCGCCGACGTGCTGCCAGGCGGGGAGGAAGCGGGCGTACGCGGCCGCGTCCACCGGCTCCACCTCCTTGCGGAGCGCGGCGAGAGAGCGGCTGCGCAGGCGGCGCAGCACCTCGGCATCGCACCACTCGGTCCCGGTGCCGGTGGGGCGGAACTCGCCCTCCGAGACGCGGCGCTCGCCCGCGAGGCGGCGCAGGGTGTCGGTGACGACCGCGACTCCGAGGCCCAGGCGGGTGGCGACGGCGGCGGCGGTGAAGGGGCCGTGGGTGCGCGCGTAGCGGGCGACGAGGTCGCCGAGCGGATCGCGGACCGGGTCGATGAAGGCGACGGGGACGCCGATCGGCAGGGGCACGCCGAGAGCGTCGCGGAGCCGGGAGGCGTCCTCCATCGCGGCGTACCGCTGCTCACCGCCGAGGCCCACGGGCAGGACGCGCTTGGCCTTCACGAGCGCGGCCACGTCGGCCTCGAGCACCGCGCGCTCGATCGCGGGCGCCTTCGCGACGTCCGCCGAGGCGACCGACTCGTCGACCAGGCGCTCCCCGAGCTCGTCGAGCGTCAGCGGGCCGAGCAGCCGGAGCAGGTCGGCGGCGCCCTCGAGCCCGCGGAGGCGGCGCTCGGGCTCGACGCGCTGCAGCTCGCGCTCGATCTGCGCGAGGACGGCCGGGTCGAGCAGCTCGCGCAGCTCCGCCCGGCCGAGCAGCTCGCCGAGGAGCGTCGCGTCGACCGAGAGCGCCGCCGCGCGGCGCTCGGCGAGCGGGCTGTCGCCCTCGTACATGAAGGCAGCGACGTAGCCGAAGAGCATGGACCGCGCGAACGGACTGGCGGTCGGCGTCTCGACCTCGAGGATCCGCAGCTCGCGCCCGTCCAGCCGTGCGGCGAGGCGGAGCAGGGCGGGCAGGTCATAGACGTCCTGGAGGCACTCGCGGACGGTCTCGAGGATGATCGGGAAGGTCGGGTAGGTGCGGGCGACGTCGAGCAGCTGCGCCGCCCGCTGCCGCTGCTGCCAGAGCGGGGAGCGCTTGCCCGGGTTGTACCTCGGGAGCAGGAGCGCCCGCGCCGCGCACTCGCGGAACCGGGCGGCGAAGAGGGCGGAGCCGCCGACCTCGCTCGTGACCAGCTGCTCCAGCTCCTCGCGCTCGAACAGGAACAGCTCGGAGCCCGGCGGCTCCGACTCCGTGTCGGGGATCCGCACGACGATGCCGTCGTCCCCGGCCATCGCCGCTCCGTCGACCCCGTGCCGCTCGCGGACGCGAGCGCCGATGGCGAGCGCCCACGGCGAGTGCACCTGCATCCCGTATGGGGAGTGCAGCACCAGCCGCCAGTCGCCCAGCTCGTCGCGGAAGCGCTCGAGCACGAGGGTGCGGTCGTCCGGGATCTGCCCGGTGGCCAGGCGCTGCTCGTCGAGGAAGGAGAGGAGGTTGCTGGTCGCGTACTCGTCGAGCCCGGCCGCCGTGCAGCGCTCGCGGGCCGTCTCGGGGGCGGCGGCGCCCACCTCGCGGGTGAACGCCCCGATCGCCTCGCCGAGCTCGGCGGGGCGCCCCTGCGAGTCGCCCTTCCAGAACGGGAGGCGCCCGGGCTCACCGAACGCCGGCGTCACGATCACGCGGTCGTAGGTGATCTCCTGGATGCGCCAGCTGGTGGCTCCGAGCGCGAAGACGTCGCCGACGCGGGACTCGTAGACCATCTCCTCGTCGAGCTCTCCGACGCGGTTGCCGGTCGAGCCCGGCTCGCCGACCATGAACACGCCGAAGAGCCCGCGGTCGGGGATGGTGCCGCCGCTGGTGACGGCGAGGCGCTGGGCGCCGGGCCGGCCGGTGAGCGTGTTCGCGTCGCGGTCCCAGACGAGGCGCGGCCGCAGCTCCGCGAACTGGTCGGAGGGGTAGCGGCCCGAGAGGAGGTCGAGGGTCGCCTCGTAGGCGGAGCGTGGCAGGGACACGAAGGGGGCGCTGCGGCGGACGGTGTCGAACCAGTCGTCCACGTCGAGGCTCTCGAGGGCGGTCGCGGCGACGGTCTGCTGCGCGAGGATGTCGAGCGGGTTCGCGGGGACGGCGATCGCCTCGATCAGGCCCGAGCGCATCCGCTCCGTCGTCACGGCGGAGTGGAGCAGGTCGGCCCGGTGCTTGGGGTAGAAGGACCCGCGCGAGACCTCGCCGACCTGGTGGCCGGCTCGACCCACGCGCTGCAGGGCGCTCGCGACCGAGGGCGGCGTCTCGACCTGGACGACGAGGTCCACCGCGCCCATGTCGATCCCCAGCTCGAGGCTCGAGGTCGCGACCACGCAGCGCAGGCGGCCGGACTTCAGGTCGTCCTCGATGATCGCGCGCTGCTCCTTGCTCACCGAGCCGTGGTGGGCGCGGGCGAGCAGCGGCTCCTCGTCGGGCGCGGACTGCCCGCTGCCGCTCGTGCCCCCGGCCGCTCCCATCGCCTCGGCCGGGGAGCGGCGGACGGAGGAGGAGGCCGCCTCGGCGAGCAGGGCCCCGACGGCGACGGGCTCGCCCGCCTCGCGCGCCCGCTCCGCGGCGAGCTCGCGGCGCTCGGCGTAGATCTCGTTGAGCCGGGCGGTCAGCCGCTCGGCGAGGCGGCGGGAGTTCGCGAAGACGATGGAGGAGGTGTGCGCGAGGACCCGGTCGACGATCGACTCCTCGACGTGCGGCCAGATCGACCCGCTCTGCGGACCGGTGGCCCCCATCGTCGATCCGTCCTGCGGAGCCGCCGTCCCCAGCTCGGACATGTCCTCGACCGGGACGACGACGCTGAGGTCCCACTGCTTCTCGGACGCCGGAGCCACGATCGCGACCGGGGAGCGGCCGGCGAGGAACCGGGCCACCTCCTCGCGCGGGCGCACCGTCGCCGAGAGGCCGATGCGCTGCACCGGCTTCGGGAGCAGGGCGTCGAGCCGCTCGAGGGAGACGGCGAGGTGCGCCCCGCGCTTGGTCGACGCGACCGCGTGGACCTCGTCGACGATGACCGTCTCGACGCCGCGGAGCGACTCGCGCGCCGCCGAGGTGAGCATGAGGTAGAGCGACTCGGGGGTCGTGATCAGGATGTCCGGCGGCGTCTTCTGCAGCACGCGCCGCTCGGCGGCGGGCGTGTCTCCCGACCGCACCCCGACGGTGACCGTGGCCGGCGCGCTGCCGATGCCCTCGGCGCTCAGCCGCAGCGCCGTCTGGGTGACGCCGACGAGCGGCGAGCGGAGGTTGCGCTCGACGTCGACGCCGAGAGCCTTCAGCGGCGAGACGTAGAGCACGCGCGTGCGGTGCTGCGGATCCTCCGGCGGCGGGCCCTGCACGAGCCGGTCGATCGCCCAGAGGAAGGCCGAGAGCGTCTTGCCGGAGCCGGTGGGAGCGACCACGAGGGCGTGCGCTCCACTCGAGATGGCCGACCAGGCGCCCTCCTGGGCGGCGGTCGGCGCCGGGAACGCGCCCTCGAACCACGCGCGCGTGGCGGGGGAGAAGCGCTCGAGGACGTCCGGCATGCATCCATCCTCCCTGCCACCTCCGACATTGCCGGGGCCGCGGCCCGGGGGCGAGCCCTTGACGCGGGGGAGTCCGCCCGTCAGGCGAAGCCGAGACGCACGAACGTGCCGATGTCGGCGAGCTCGGCCTGCCCGACTCCGTGGGCGACGCCCTCGTAGACCCGGGCGTCGAGCGCCGTGTGCTCCGGGAACCAGGCCGCCGCGTCCCGCACGAGCTCCTCCGGGATCACCGTGTCGAGCGTCCCGCGGCCCCAGAACACCGGCGGACGCTCGCGGGCGAGCCGCTCGTCCGCGTCGTCGCCCTCGGCGAGCGGGACCACGAACCCGGACAGGGCGACCGCGAAGGCGAAGCGGCCCGGCGCGCGCCGCAGCAGCTGCACCGCCAGCGCGGCGCCCTGGGAGAAGCCCAGCAGCCCCACCGGGCCCGGGTGCTCCAGACCGTCGAGCCACTCGATCACACCGGCCGCCGCCGCCTCGACGGCCTCGGGATCGGCCCGCGGCTCGTCCGGCACCAGCGGGACACGGAGGGGCCACCACGCGTTCGCCCCGCCGCCCAGGGCGAGAGGCGCCCGGAGGGACGCGAGGACCGGCTCCAGCGGCAGGTAGGCGCCGAGCGAGAACAGGTCCCCCTCGTGCGAGCCGTAGCCGTGCAGCAGCACCAGGAGGGGCCTGCCGACGCGGTCGCGCTCGGAGGAGGACCACAGCACCGCGTTCGCGTCGATTCCCATCGCACCATCATCCCCCTGAGTGCGGGATCGCCGCCGCCGGTCGGAACACCAGCCGCGAAGGGTGAGAATGGCTGCATGAGCGTGCGCACCCCTGACCCGAACTCCGGGTGGCTGTCCGACGACGAACTCGCCGAGATCCGCCGGCGGCTCCCGCTGCTGTACGTGGAGGCCGTGCCCGTCCGGGTCGACGGGCTCGGGCAGGTCACCGAGGTCGGTGTGCTCCTGCGCGCGACCCCCTCCGGCCAGATCACCCGCACGATCGTCTCGGGCCGTGTGATGTACGGCGAGACGCTGCGCGACGCGCTGTTCCGCCATCTAGAGAAGGATCTCGGCCCGATGGCCTTCCCCCTCCTCCCCGCGAGCCCGCTCCCCTTCCACGTCGCCGAGTACTTCCCGATGCCCGGCATGGGACCGTTCACCGACGACCGCCAGCACGCGGTCTCCCTCGCCTACGTCGTTCCCGTCACCGGCACCTGCGACCCCCGCCAGGACGCCCTCGAGCTCACCTGGATGACCCCCGACGAGGCCTGCTCCGACGCGATCTCCGCCGAGATGGAGGGCGGGCGGGGCGCGCTGATCCGCGCCGCGCTCGCTTCCGTCGGCCGCCTGTCCTAGCGGTGCGGATCGGCCGCGGCGCTCCCTTCTGCGCGCCGATAGCGGCGCGCCGCGGTCGGCTCGCAAGCATGGCGGGCCGGCTGGAGCGTCGGGCGTCCGCCTGGACCGATCCGCCGGCACGCGACTCGGCCGTTCGGCTCGTGGATCCGGCGTCCACGGGACCTCTGTGACCGGGCGAGGAGAGGCGGCGCCCCTGCCCGACGACGGCGCAGCAGGGAATCGCCTGATCAGGACGCGGTGAGGACTTCCGGAGCTCCCTGCGCGGGACTCCGCTCGAAGAGGTGAAGCGTGAACGACGAAGGGCCCGGGCCCGCGACCAGTAGTCGCGGGCCCCGGCCCTTCGTGATGTCGGCGCCCTGATCAGGACGAGCGCTGAGGTGCGATCACCGAACGCTCAGCCCCCGGACCAGCCGCTCCCCGCGAGGCGAACGGTCGATCCGCGTGCGAGCGGATCGGCCTAGCCGGTCGCGACACGCTCTGCGTATCGCAACCGTGCTTGAAGCCGACCGCGGTGCGCCGTTCCGCGGCTCCCCGCGAGGCGAACGGTCGATCCGCGTGCGAGCGGATCGGCCTAGCCAGTCGCGACACGCTCTGCGCGTCGCGACCGTGCTTGAAGCCGACTGCGGTGCGCCGCTCCGCGGCGCACAATCGGACTCAGCCCTGCGCGCGGCGGCCGCCGCGGCGGGCGCCGCCGCCGGCGGACTCGCGGGCGGGAGCGGCCGAGGCCGCTCCGCCGGTCGCGGTGCTGTAGAACGAGCGCGATCCGCCCGAAGTCGAGGGGGCACCGGCGGCCGAGCGGCTGCGGCCTCCGCGGGCGCCGCCGCGGGCGGGTCCCTCGGCGGCGGTGCGGTCGCGGCGGGGGCGGTCGCCTCCGCCGGTCGCGGCACCCGTCGAGCGTCCGCCGCGGGGTGCGGCGGTGCCCTCGGTGCGGGCCGCGCGCTTGCGCTGCGCGTTGGCGCCCTGCGAGCGTCCGCCCTGCGACTGGCCGCGGACGGGCTCGACGGCGGCGCTGGGGGTGACGTACGGAGCGACGTCGCCGACGAGCTTCGCGACGGCGGCCGAGTCGGCCGTCACCTGCTGGGGCGCGACCTGGATCGCGGCCTTGCGGAGGAGGGTCTTCACGTCGCTGCGCTGCGTGGGCAGGACGACGGTGACGACGTCTCCCTCGCTGCCGGCGCGGGCGGTGCGGCCCGAGCGGTGCAGGTACGCCTTGTGCTCCATCGGCGGGTCGACGTGGATGACGAGCTCGACGTCGTCGACGTGCACACCGCGGGCGGCGACGTCGGTGGCGACGAGGACCTTGACGGTGCCGGCGCCGAACGCGGCGAGGTTCCGGTCGCGGGCGACCTGCGAGAGGTTGCCGTGCAGGTCGACCGCGGGGATGCCCTGGCCGGTGAGCTGCTTGGCGAGCTTCTTCGCGTGGTGCTTGGTGCGCATGAAGAGGATGCGGCGGCCGGTGCCGGACGCGAGCGTCTTCACGAGAGCGTTCTTGGCGTCGAGGCCGTCGACCTCGAACACGTGGTGGGTCATCAGCGCGACCGGCGAGTTGGCCTCGTCGACCGAGTGGAGCACCTCGTTCTGGAGGTACTTCTTGACCAGCTTGTCCACGCCGTTGTCGAGCGTCGCGGAGAACAGCAGGCGCTGCCCGCCGCGGGGGGTCTTGTCGAGGATGCGCGTGACGACCGGCAGGAAGCCGAGGTCGGCCATGTGGTCGGCCTCGTCGAGGACGGTGATCTCGACGGCGTCGAGGTTCACGAAGCCCTGCTTCATCAGGTCCTCGAGGCGGCCCGGGCAGGCCACGACGATGTCGACGCCCTGCTTGAGCGCGGCGACCTGGCGCTGCTGCGAGACGCCTCCGAAGATCGTGGTGGTGACGATGCCGTAGGCGTCGGCGAGGGGCTGCATCGCGGCGGTGATCTGCGTGGCGAGCTCGCGGGTCGGCGCGAGGACGAGTCCGAGCGGGCGGCCGGGGCGGCGGCGTCCGCCGGCGAGCGAGCCGCCGAGGCGGGCGATCATCGGGATGGAGAAGGCGAGGGTCTTGCCGGAGCCGGTCTTGCCGCGGCCGAGGACGTCGCGTCCGCCGAGGGTGTCGGGCAGCGTGTCGACCTGGATCGGGAAGGGCTCGGTGATGCCGCTCGCGGTGAGCGCGGCCACGAGGGGGGCCGGCACGCCGAGGGCGCTGAAGGAGGGGGGGGTGTTCGACATGGAGTGGTGCCTTTCGGGGGCATCATGCCGATCGAGGACGCGCGGGCGGTGGCCGGGGCGCGGGTGATCGGCGTTCGGGCGAAGGTGACGGTGGTCACATCCGTTCGCCGTACGATTCGGTGCGCGCGGCCGGGGGCCTCATGCACGTGCGCCAGATGGTCGGGACGGATCCTCGACGGTCAGAGTCCTAGGGGACAAGGGGCGTTCTACGACGCGGGGGAGCGCAGTCGCTGCGCTCGCACCATCCCACTCTAGTGGATGCCGATCCATCCGCGCATCGCGGCCTGCACGCGGGAGCCGTCGCGGTCGCTCAGCTTGGTCCCGACGAAGTCGCCCGCCCAGTCCGAGGTCTGCACGCGGAAGGCCGGTTCCGGGTCGCGCAGGGTCTTCAGGATGACGGCGGCGACATCGGACGGGTCCTGTGCGTGGGTCGAGGAGAAGGACGACGCGGCGCGGTCGAGGTAGGCGCCGAGCGCCGGCGCGTAGGGGCCGGCCTGCGCGAGCATCGCCGCCGCGTCGATGCCGACGTTCTCGACGAAGCTGCTGCGGACCGCTCCCGGCTCGATCAGCGACACGTGGACGCCGACGGAGGCGGCGACGGGGGCGAGTGCCTCGAAGAACCCCTCGACCGCGAACTTCGCCGCGCAGTAGTCCTCGTTGAACGGCTGCCCGATCGCGCCGCCGACGCTCGAGACGGTGACGATGCGGCCGCGGGACGAGCGCAGCATCGGCAGCGCGGCGCGGGTGACCGCGACGGTGCCGAAGAAGTTGACCTCCATCACGCGGCGCAGCTCCTCCGGATCCTCCAGCTCGAGGGTGCCGAGGTGGCCGGCTCCGGCGTTGTTCACGAGGGCGTCGAGACCGCCGAGCTCCTCCTCCACGGCGCGGAGGCAGCCGGCGACGGAGTCCGCGTCGGTCACGTCGAGCGCCCGCAGGTCGAGCTCGACGCGTGCCTCGGCGGCGGCGGCGCGCAGGCCCTCCGCCCGCTCCGGATCCCGCACGGTGGCGACCACCCGCCAGCCCGCGCGCGCGGCCTCGATCGCGGTGGCGCGGCCGATGCCGGTGGAGGTTCCGGTGACGAGGAGGACGGGACGGGGCATGCGGCTTTCCTGCTTTCCGGCGCACGACGGCGCCGCCCGGAGGCTATCGGCCGCCCCTCCGAGAACGTCCAGGGTCGGTGTCAGCCCCGGTAGCGCTCGCCGACCGGCACCTCGACCGGCAGCCGGTTGCCCGCCTGGGCGAGCGGGCAGGCCCAGGCCGGGTCGTAGGCGCAGGAGGGGTTGTAGGCGAAGTTGAAGTCGAGGACCAGCGTCCCCGGGGCGGAGCCCGGACCGAGGTCGGCGCCCTTCACGGTGTCCAGGAGGTAGCGGCCACCGCCGTAGGTGCCGCCGGGTGTCCCCGCGAGGGCGTCCTTGACCGGCAGGAACAGGCCTCCGCCGTAGGACGCGAGGCGCCAGACGTCGAGGCTGCCGGCGTCCGGCACCTCGACCGTGCCGATCAGCTCGAAGGGGACGGTGCCGTCGGTGCCGGTCTCCACGTCCATCCGCCGCGCATCCTCGGCGGGGGCCACCTCGAGCTCGAAGCGCCAGGCCGCGTCGTAGGGCGCGATCGGCAGCGAGCGGAAGTGCGCACGGTCGGCCGGGAGGAGGGGGGTGGAGGGGTGCTGCGCGAAGAGCGCGTTGCGCCCGCGGATCCAGGACGCGTGCGCGGCGAGCAGGTCCACGTTCGAGAGCCGGCGCACCTCCGCGTAGAGGGCCTGGACGTGGCGGCGCCAGTCCGACACCTCGACCGCGGTCGTGAGGCGGCGGCGGGGCGAGACGCCGTCGTCGTCCTGCTCCTCCTCGTCGGCGGAGGGCCACTGGAGGCGCAGGAGCTCCGAGCGCGACAGCTCGGTCTCCTCCTCGGCGACACCGTCGGGGCTCATGCGGCGGACTCCCCGCGCGGGCGGGTGTCGGCACCGACATCGTGGCGCCAGGACGGGGCGAGGGAGCGGATGCGGATGCCGCGCCACTGCCAGAACGCCCACATCGACGGCCAGAGCGCGGCCGAGGCGAGGCCCGCCGAGAACTCGAGGCGGTCGCGGAAGAGCGTGCGCCCGTCGGGGAGCGGGGCGACGGCCATGCGGTGGTCCCACGCGGTGATCAGTCGGAGGGAGCCGGTGAGGGGCCCGCCGCTGTCGCGCAGGATCCGCACGTCGGGCATCGAGGGGACGCGGCGGTAGGAGAGGTCGATCTCCTGCGCGCCCATCGGCACGATCCCGAGGGCGTCCATCGCGACCTCGTGGGAGCCGAGCCCCCAGGTCGGGCGGAAGCCGCCCTCGTCCAGCGACGCGGCGGTCAGGAGCGGGGACATCACCTCCCGGAACACGGCCGGACTCTGCAGGGCGCGCCAGGCGGAGTCGGCGTCGGTGTCGAGCACGTGCTTGAGCATCACCTTCACGAGGGACATCCTCCTCCGCCCGCCCCTGCGCAGGAACCGGGTGCGCGCGGAGCCCCGGACGTGTATGCGCCTCCGGTGCTCGCTACCGTGTCAGGGTGACCGCTCCCGCCGCCTCCGTCGACCAGTCGACCTACCAGATCCGCTTCGAGTGGGGGGCCCGCGCCCTCCGCGTGCTCGCCCCCGCCCACGTCACGGTGCTCGTCGACGCTCTGCCCGGAGGCGAGAGCCCCGACCTCGGGGGAGTGGAGGGCCGCGTCGTCCGCGCGGGCCTGGCCGACCGCTCGGCCGTCGCCCGCTGGATCCTGGAGCGCCAGCACGAGAACGGCGGGCGCACCAGCGTCAACGTGATCGCCCTCGGCGACATCGATGACAGCGGAGCGGCGCGGTTCGCGATGGAGGACCAGCTGGCGGCCGGCGCCGTCGTCGACGCGCTCATCGGGCTGGGCATCGACCACGTCTCGCCCGAGGCCGCGGTGGCCTGCGCGTCCTACGAGGGCCTGCGCCGGGCGTGCGCGCACCTGCTCACCGCGTCCGAGTCCGGCCGCCTGCTCGCCGCCGAGGGGCGGGCGGACGAGGTCCGCGCCGCCGCCCGGGTCGACGCCGTCGACGAGGTGTCGGTCCTCCGCTGACCCGCCGCTCCGGCGTGCGCGGCCTCCGAGCGGTGCAGGGCGTCCGCGGAGCGCACAAGCCCCTGCGGATCCGAGCCGCCGCCTCGACCAGTCGCACGCCCCCGGCGTAGCGTTCGGCGGAGGCGGTCCCTCCGCCCCCCGCCCCGACCGAAAGCTGGCCCGCATGAAAGCCGTCCTCAACGACGTCGTCCTCGCCGACGCCCTCGACTCCGACCTGATCTCGATCGAGGGCAACTGGTACTTCCCGCCGTCGAGCATCGCCGAGGGCGTGCTCGTCGAGAGCCCTACGCCCTACACCTGCCCGTGGAAGGGTGAGTGCCAGTACTTCTCGGTGCAGACCGGCGACGGCCTGAAGAAGGACAAGGCCTGGTCGTACCCGCACCCCTACCCGACGGCGTTCGACCGCGTCGGCAAGGACTTCTCGGGCTACGTCGCCTTCGACCGCTCGGTCCGCGTCTCCGACTGACCCGTCCCGCCGCGGTGCCGCTCCCGGTGCCGCGGCGGTGCGTCAGCCGCGCGGTGCGTCAGCCGCGCGGGGCGGCGGCGCGCGCGCGGTAGGCCCGGACCTTCGACCGGTTCCCGCAGCGCTGCATCGAGCACCAGCGGCGCGACCCGGCTCGGGACGTGTCGAGGTAGAGCATCCGGCACTCCGGATCCGCGCAGCGCCGCAGCCGTCCGGTCGCGGCCGGACCCAGCAGCCCCACGGCCTCCCGGGCGATGGACGCGAGCGCCTGCCTGCCCGCCGCGTGGAGCCGTCCTGCCTGCCGCGACCCTCCGCCCAGCACCGGTGGGATGTCGGGCATCGCCGCGACCAGGTTGACCACGTCGACGTCGCGCGGGTCGGGCGCGGTGCCGGCCTCGGCCGCGACGGCCAGCCGGGCGATCGCGCCCCGGAGCATCAGCGCGTCGTCGAGGCGCGCGTCCCGGCTCTCGGGGCCGACCGCCTCGAAGCGCTCGGCGAGCCAGGCGGCCAGGGCGGCGTCGGAGTCGAGGTGCTCGGCCGCTCCCGGAGGCAGTGCTCCGGTCGTGGCGAAGTCGAGTGCGAGGCTTCCGGAGTCGAACCACCAGCGCCGGCCGTCGGCCTCGGGGAGCCACTGCCCGGTGACCGGCGTGCGCCCGCCGTGCGGGGCCTCGTCCGGGGTCACGGCGCCGGGACCGGTCGGCGCCGCCACTGGATCGCGTTCGCGGCCTCGAACCGGCGCGCGCAGCGGCCGCAGGCCAGGGGCCGGGTGGGCCGGCGATGGCGGTAGAAGAGGTGTCCGCCCGGGCAGGTGCCGACCCACGGCGCGAGCTCGTCCGCGGTCGGGTTGCTGTGGGTGCGCGATCCCGTGTAGCCGAGCCGCGCCGCGATCCGCCGCCACTGCGGTCCGTGCCCGGCGTCGGGCCCCGCGAGCGCGTGAGCGACCTCGTGCAGGAGTGTCTGCCGGACCTCCTCGTCGCTCCAGCGGGCGGCGAGGTGGCGCGAGACCGTGATTCGGCGGCGCGTCCAGTGGCAGGCGCCGCCGCGGGTGCGCGCGTGGTCGAGCGCGAAGGACCAGGAGGGGTCGAGGTGCTCCTCGATCAGCGCGTCGGCCCAGCGGGCCACGTCCTCGAGGTCGGCCACCGGTGGCGCTTCCTAGGACTCGTCGCCGTCGGCGCGGCGGCGGCCGCGGGCGGTGCCGTCGGTGCGGGCTTCGCGGTCGGTCCCGTCCTGGAACTCGGAGGCGGCGGCGTAGCCCAGGCGCGCGACCTCGAGCTCCTCCTCGGGGACCCCGACGCGCTCGCCGAGCGCGGTCGCGGCGTCGAAGTCGCGCATGGCACGGCCGTACTCGCCCAGCTCGAAGAAGGTGAGGCCGCGGTGCTTGAGCGCGAAGGAGTGCTCGAGGTGCCACTCGTGCGTGCGCGCCTCCTCGACGCAGAGCGCGAGCTCCGAGAGGGCCTCGTCGGTGCGGCCCCGCAGCTGCATGAGGCGGGCGCGGCGGACGCGGGCGGTGAGCAGCTCGGCGCGGTCGCCGGAGAAGCGGGTGCGGCGGACGGCCTCGTTCGCGAGGTCCCACGCCTCGTCGACGCGCCCGAGCAGGCGCAGCAGCTCCGCCTTCTCGGTGAGCGCGGCGAGGCTGCGCAGCGCGCCGATCTCCTCCAGGCGCTCCTGGGCGGCGTCGACGTCGATCTCCTCGTGGAGGGTCGCGGGGTCGTGGCGGATTATGATGCTCAGGGCGATGCTTCCTCGTGGAGTGCGGATCCGGATCGTCGCGCGCGGCGGACGAGAGGACGGTCGGGGTCGCTGACCCCGGCGTCGAGTGTACCGGCGGGTCCCCGGACGGCGCCCCGACGCGCGGCCCGGGTCAGCCCCGTCGCACCTGGAAGATGCTCCGCGCCGGCAGCGGCGACGGGGTGGCGGTCTCGTCCGTGACGACGAGGGCGCCGGCGATGAAGTTCTCGAGCTCCCGCCCCTGCACCAGCTTGGAGGGCGCGGGGTCGGAGGCGAGGCGCCGCGGCAGGCCGTCGAGCGGCAGCGGATCGGCCGAGGCGAGCATCACCACGTTCCCGAAGCGCTTGGCCTTGAGCATCTGGGTGTCGGTCATGATCGCGGTGTGCGCGAAGACGGAGGCGAGCGTCGCGGCCTGGGCGCGGGCGAAGGCGAGCGCGCCGCCGTCGGCCACGTTCACCGCGACCAGGCCGCCGGGGGCGAGCAGCGGCGCGATCGCCCCGTAGAACTCGGCGCTGGTCACGTGCGCGGGACTGCGCGCGCCCGAGAAGATGTCGACGACGACCACGTCGACCGTGCCGCGCAGCCCGGGCGGCAGCTTGCCGAGCACCTCGCGGGCGTCGCCCTGGCGGATGCGGATCTGCGCCCCGCGGGGGAGCGGGAGCGCCTCGCGCACCAGCTCGACCAGAGCGCCCTCGATCTCGACGACCTGCTGGCGCGAGCCCGGCCGGGTCGCGGCGACGTAGCGGGGGAGGGTCAGCGCTCCGGCGCCCAGGTGGAGCGCCGTGACGCTCTCGCCCTCGGGGGCGACGAGGTCGATCGCGTGGCCGATCCGGCGGACGTACTCGAACGAGAGGTGCGTCGGATCCGCGAGGTCGACGTGCGACTGCGGAGTGCCGTCGACGACCAGGGTCGCCGCCTCGGGCGAGTGGCGGTCGGGCTCGATCCGCGCGGTGTACCCGCTGGCGAGCACGGCGCGGGGGTGCTCGGAGTCGTCTCCGCGTCGGCGGCCGGTGCGTTCCTGCATCCGACCAGTCTGCCGCGGCGGCGGGACGGCGGGGCTCCGCGCCCGGCCCGGTCGGATCGATCCGGGAGGCCGTGGCCTCGTATACCGGACCCCGCGGGGCGACGCAAGCATCCGCACTTGCGCGGCGTGGCGCGATGCGGCTATATTCGTACTTTGCGCTCCCGAGTACCCATGCCCTCATATCGCGGTCGGCAGGTCACCGGAACCCGGCATCAGATGGTGGATGCCGTTGCCACACTCTAGCCCCGCCCCCAAGACCGAGTCGCCTCGGTCCGCACGGCGTGCGGGCAGGGGTGGCGGCCCGTCCGGCGGGAGCCCACTCCACACATCCCACAGATTGAGACCCGCGAGGGTCTACGGAGGTTCCTTCCTTGGCTGCTGCGTCCACCGCGACCACCACCTCACCCAAGAACGGACGCGGAGCTTCGCGTCTCTCGTTCGCCAAGATCAGCGACACCCTGACCGTTCCGGATCTGCTCGCGCTGCAGACCGAGAGCTTCGACTGGCTCGTCGGCTCGGAGGCGTGGAAGACCCGCGTCGCCGAGGCGAAGGCCGCCGGCCGGGAGGACCTCCCCGCCAACTCCGGCCTCGACGAGATCTTCGAGGAGATCTCCCCGATCGAGGACCTCAGCGAGACGATGCAGCTGAGCTTCACGAACCCGTACCTCGAGCCCGAGAAGTACACGATCGAGGAGTGCAAGGAGCGCGGCAAGACCTACGCCGCTCCGCTGTACGTCGAGGCCGAGTTCATGAACCACCTCACGGGTGAGATCAAGACCCAGACGGTCTTCATGGGCGACTTCCCGCTGATGACCGAGAAGGGCACGTTCATCATCAACGGCACCGAGCGTGTCGTCGTGTCCCAGCTCGTGCGCAGCCCCGGCGTCTACTTCGAGCGCCAGCAGGAGAAGACGTCCGACAAGGACATCTACTCCGCCCGCGTCATCCCGAGCCGTGGAGCCTGGCTCGAGTTCGAGATCGACAAGCGCGACCAGGTCGGCGTGCGCATCGACCGCAAGCGCAAGCAGTCGGTCACCGTGTTCCTCAAGGCACTCGGCCTGACGAGCGAGGAGATCCTCGAGCAGTTCGCCGGCTACGAGTCGATCGAGCTGACCCTCGAGAAGGACAACATCCTCACCAAGGAGGACGCCCTCCGCGACATCTACCGCAAGCTCCGTCCGGGCGAGCAGGTCGCCGCCGAGGCCGCCCGCGCGCTGCTGGACAACTTCTACTTCAACTCCAAGCGCTACGACCTCGCGAAGGTCGGCCGCTACAAGATCAACCGCAAGCTCGGCATCGACAAGGCGCTGTCCGACTCGGTGCTCACGGTCGAGGACATCATCGCGACCATCAAGTACCTGGTCGCCCTGCACGACGGCCGCACCGCCCTCCCCGGCGTGCGCGACGGCGAGCCGGTGGAGCTGCGTCTCGACGTCGACGACATCGACCACTTCGGCAACCGCCGCATCCGCGCGGTCGGCGAGCTGATCCAGAACCAGGTCCGCACCGGGCTGTCCCGCATGGAGCGCGTCGTCCGCGAGCGCATGACCACGCAGGACATCGAGGCGATCACCCCGCAGACCCTGATCAACGTGCGCCCCGTCGTCGCCGCGATCAAGGAGTTCTTCGGGACCAGCCAGCTGTCGCAGTTCATGGACCAGAACAACCCGCTCGCGGGTCTGACCCACAAGCGCCGCCTGTCGGCGCTCGGCCCCGGCGGTCTCTCCCGTGAGCGCGCCGGCGTCGAGGTCCGCGACGTCCACCCCTCGCACTACGGCCGCATGTGCCCGATCGAGACCCCGGAAGGCCCGAACATCGGCCTGATCGGATCGCTCGCGTCCTTCGCGCGCATCAACTCGTTCGGCTTCATCGAGACCCCGTACCGCAAGGTCGTCGACGGCACCGTCACCTCGCAGATCGACTACCTCACCGCGTCCGAGGAGGACGAGTACCTGGTCGCCCAGGCGAACGCCCCCCTCACGAAGGACTTCCGCTTCGCGGAGGGCAAGGTCCTCGTCCGCCCCAAGGGCGGAGAGGTCGAGCTCGTCGACGCCGAGCGCGTCCACTACATGGACGTCTCGCCGCGCCAGATGGTCTCGGTCGCGACCTCGCTGATCCCGTTCCTCGAGCACGACGACGCGAACCGCGCGCTCATGGGCGCGAACATGCAGCGTCAGGCCGTCCCGCTGCTGCGCAGCGAGTCGCCCGTCGTCGGAACCGGCATGGAGGGCTTCGCGGCCATCGACGCCGGCGACGTCATCACTGCCGACAAGGCCGGTGTCGTCCAGGAGGTCTCCGCCGACTCCGTCACCGTCCAGCTGGACGAGGGCGGCACGCAGACCTACTTCCTCCGCAAGTTCGACCGCTCCAACCAGGGCACCTCGTACAACAACCGCGTGGTCGTCTCGGCCGGCGAGCGCATCGAGGTCGGCGAGGTCGTCGCCGACGGCCCCGCCACCGAGAACGGCGAGCTCGCGCTGGGCAAGAACCTGCTCGTCGCGTTCATGCCGTGGGAGGGCCACAACTTCGAGGACGCGATCATCCTCAGCCAGAACCTGGTGAAGGACGACGTCCTCTCCTCGATCCACATCGAGGAGTACGAGGTCGACGCCCGCGACACCAAGCTCGGCAAGGAGGAGATCACCCGCGACCTCCCCAACGTCAGCCCGGAGCTCCTGGCCGACCTGGACGAGCGCGGCATCATCCGCATCGGCGCCGAGGTCCGCCCCGGCGACATCCTCGTCGGCAAGGTCACGCCCAAGGGCGAGACCGAGCTCTCGGCCGAGGAGCGCCTGCTCCGCGCGATCTTCAACGAGAAGAGCCGCGAGGTCCGCGACACGTCGCTGAAGGTGCCCCACGGCGAGCAGGGCACGATCATCGGCGTCAAGGTGTTCGACGCGCAGGACGGCGACGACGAGCTCGGCTCGGGCGTCAACCAGCGCGTGGTCGTCTACATCGCCCAGAAGCGCAAGATCACCGAGGGCGACAAGCTCGCCGGCCGCCACGGCAACAAGGGCGTCATCTCGAAGATCCTGCCGGTCGAGGACATGCCGTTCCTCGCCGACGGCACCCCGGTCGACATCGTCCTCAACCCGCTCGGCGTCCCCGGCCGCATGAACTTCGGCCAGGTCCTCGAGATCCACCTCGGGTGGATCGCGAAGCAGGGCTGGAAGGTCGAGGGTCAGCCGGAGTGGGCCGCGCGCCTGCCCGAGCACGCCCGTGAGGCGGCGCCCGGCACCAAGGTCGCGACCCCCGTCTTCGACGGTGCGGCGGAGGAGGAGCTCGCAGGGCTCCTCGACTCCACCACCCCGACGCGCGACGGAGAGCGCCTGATCGGCTCGTCCGGCAAGACGCAGCTGTTCGACGGCCGCTCCGGGGAGCCCTTCCCGGACCCGGTCTCGGTCGGCTACATGTACATCCTGAAGCTGCACCACCTCGTCGACGACAAGATCCACGCGCGCTCGACGGGCCCGTACTCGATGATCACCCAGCAGCCGCTCGGTGGTAAGGCGCAGTTCGGCGGACAGCGCTTCGGCGAGATGGAGGTGTGGGCCCTCGAGGCCTACGGCGCCGCCTACGCCCTCCAGGAGCTCCTCACCATCAAGTCGGACGACATCCTCGGCCGCGTGAAGGTGTACGAGGCCATCGTCAAGGGCGAGAACATCCAGGAGCCCGGCATCCCGGAGTCCTTCAAGGTCCTCATCAAGGAGATGCAGTCCCTGTGCCTGAACGTCGAGGTCCTCTCGGCCGACGGCACCGCGGTCAGCCTGCGCGACACCGATGACGAGGTCTACCGCGCCGCGGAAGAGCTCGGCATCAACATCTCCTCCCGGTTCGAGTCGTCCTCCGTCGACGACATCTGATCCGCGCCAGCATCTGACGACCTCCCGTCTCTGACGAGACACCCTGTTTTCCGACAAGGAGAAAACATTGCTCGACGTAACCACTTTCGATGAGCTGCGCATCGGCCTCGCAACGGCCGATGACATCCGTCGCTGGTCGCACGGTGAAGTGAAGAAGCCCGAGACCATCAACTACCGCACCCTGAAGCCCGAGAAGGACGGCCTGTTCGGCGAGCAGATCTTCGGTCCCTCTCGCGACTGGGAGTGCTCCTGCGGCAAGTACAAGCGAGTCCGCTTCAAGGGCATCGTCTGCGAGCGCTGCGGCGTCGAGGTCACCAAGTCCTCGGTCCGCCGCGAGCGGATGGGCCACATCGAGCTCGCCGCCCCCGTCACCCACATCTGGTACTTCAAGGGCGTCCCCTCGCGCCTCGGATACCTGCTGGACATGGCGCCGAAGGACCTCGAGAAGGTCATCTACTTCGCGGCGTACATGATCATCGACGTGGACGACGACGGCCGTCACGCCGACATGCCCGGCCTCGAGAACGAGCTCCGGCTCGAGATCAAGACCCTCTCGGACCAGCGCGACTCCCGCATCGCGGACCGTCTGGCGCGCCTGGAGACCGACCTCGCCGCCCTGGAGGCGGAGGGCGCCAAGAGCGACCAGAAGCGCCGCACCAAGGACGGCGCCGAGAAGGAGATGGGCCAGATCCGCAAGTCCTTCGACGAGGACATCGCGCGGCTCGAGAGCGTGTGGGAGCAGTTCCGCACCCTCAAGGTCGGCGACCTCAAGCCCGAGGACGCGGTCTTCAACGAGCTCGTCGACCGGTACGGCGTCTACTTCGAGGCCTACATGGGCGCCGAGGCGATCAAGAAGCGCCTCGAGCAGTTCGACCTCCAGGCCGAGGCCGAGACGCTGCACCTGCAGATCGCCGAGGGCAAGGGTCAGAAGAAGATCCGCGCCATCAAGCGCCTGCGCGTCGTCAACTCGTTCCTCGCCACCGGCAACTCGCCGGCCGCGATGGTCCTCGACGTCGTCCCGGTCATCCCGCCGGAGCTGCGCCCGATGGTGCAGCTCGACGGAGGCCGGTTCGCGACCAGCGACCTGAACGACCTCTACCGTCGCGTGATCAACCGCAACAACCGACTCCGCCGCCTGCTCGACCTCGGTGCCCCCGAGATCATCGTGAACAACGAGAAGCGCATGCTCCAGGAGGCGGTCGACGCCCTCTTCGACAACGGCCGCCGCGGCCGCCCCGTCACCGGAACCGGCAACCGCGCCCTGAAGTCCCTGAGCGACATGCTCAAGGGAAAGCAGGGTCGCTTCCGCCAGAACCTGCTGGGCAAGCGCGTCGACTACTCGGGCCGCTCGGTCATCATCGTCGGCCCGCAGCTCAAGCTGCACCAGTGCGGTCTGCCCAAGCAGATGGCGCTGGAGCTGTTCAAGCCGTTCGTGATCAAGCGCCTGATCGACCTGTCGCACGCGCAGAACATCAAGGCCGCCAAGCGCATGGTGGAGCGCTCGCGCCCGCAGGTGTGGGACGTGCTCGAGGAGATCATCCGCGAGCGCCCCGTCCTGCTGAACCGCGCGCCCACGCTGCACCGTCTCGGCATCCAGGCCTTCGAGCCCCAGCTGGTCGAGGGCAAGGCGATCCAGCTGCACCCGCTCGTCTGCGCCGCGTTCAACGCGGACTTCGACGGCGACCAGATGGCTGTCCACCTGCCGCTGTCCGTCGAGGCCCAGGCCGAGGCGCGCATCCTGATGCTCGCGTCGAACAACATCCTCAAGCCCTCGGACGGCCGTCCGGTCACCCTGCCCACGCAGGACATGATCATCGGCCTCCACCACCTGACGACGATCCGCGAGGGCGCCGCCGGCGAGGGCCGCGCGTTCTCCTCCGTCTCGGAGGCGATCCTCGCGAAGGACCAGGGCTCGCTGCACCTGAACTCGAAGGTCAGGATCCGCATGTCGGACGTGTACTTCGCGCAGGGTCAGGCACCCGAGGGCGTCGAGATCGACGAGAACGGCAAGGTCACCGCGCCGGTCCTCCTCGAGACCACGCTCGGCCGCGCCCTCTTCAACGAGGCGCTGCCGGTCGACTACCCCTACTTCGAGCAGGTCGCCGACAAGACGACCATCTCCGGGATCGTCAACGACCTCGCGGAGCGCTACCCGAAGGTGGAGGTCGCCGCCTCCCTCGACCGGATCAAGGACGCCGGCTTCTACTGGGCCACCCGCTCGGGTGTCACCGTGGCGCTGTCCGACATCCTCACGCCTCCGTCGAAGCCCGAGATCATCGCGGGCTACGAGAAGAAGGCCGCGAAGGTCGAGTCCGAGTACGACAAGGGTCTGACCACTCAGGCCGAGCGCCGCCAGGAGCTCGTGAAGATCTGGACCGAGGCGACCGACGAGGTCGCCAAGGCCATGCGCGCGAACTTCCCGACGGACAACACCATCAACCGCATGGTCACCTCCGGTGCCCGCGGCAACTGGCTGCAGGTGCGCAACATCGCCGGCATGCGAGGCCTGGTGAACAACCCGAAGGGCGAGATCATCGCCCGACCGATCATCTCCTCGTACCGCGAGGGCCTGTCGGTCGCCGAGTACTTCATCGCCACGCACGGTGCCCGCAAGGGCCTGGCCGACACCGCGCTCCGCACCGCGGACTCGGGCTACCTGACGCGTCGACTCGTCGACGTCTCGCAGGACGTCATCATCCGCGAGGAGGACTGCGGCACCTCGAAGGGCCTCGACCTGCCGATCATGCTCCAGGACGCCACCGGCGCCTGGATCAAGGACTCCAACGTCGAGAACTCCGTCTACGCCCGTTCGCTCGCCACCCCGGCGTCGAACGAGGCCGGCGAGCT
Source organism: Rathayibacter sp. AY1H2 (assembly GCF_002931985.1). Classification (NCBI taxonomy): domain Bacteria; kingdom Bacillati; phylum Actinomycetota; class Actinomycetes; order Micrococcales; family Microbacteriaceae; genus Rathayibacter; species Rathayibacter sp. AY1H2. Next base: position 48,412 of record NZ_PSUV01000017.1, read on the forward strand.
CGTCGCCGAGGCCGGCGAGGACGTGGGCGACGTGCTCATCGAGAAGCTGGTCGGAGCGGGCGTGCGCCACATCAAGGTGCGCTCCGTCCTGACCTGCGAGTCCGCCGTCGGCGTCTGCGCGGCCTGCTACGGCCGCTCGCTCGCCACCGGCAAGCTCGTCGACATCGGAGAGGCCGTCGGCATCATCGCGGCCCAGTCGATCGGCGAGCCCGGCACGCAGCTCACGATGCGCACCTTCCACACCGGTGGATCGGCCTCGGCCGACGACATCACGCAGGGTCTTCCCCGCGTGCAGGAGCTCTTCGAGGCCCGCACCCCCAAGGGCGCGTCGCCGATCGCGGAGGCCGCCGGCCGGATCACCATCGAGGACACCGACCGTGCCCGCCGCGTCATCCTCCAGCCGGACAACGGCGACGAGGCGGTCATCTACCCGGTGCTCAAGCGCTCGCAGCTCCTCATCGAGGACGGCCAGCACGTCGAGCTCGGGCAGCAGCTGCACGTCGGAACGGTCGACCCCAAGGAGGTCCTGCGCGTGCTGGGCGTCCGCGAGGTCCAGAAGCACCTGGTGGGCGGCGTCCAGGGCGTCTACCGCTCGCAGGGTGTGCCGATCCACGACAAGCACATCGAGGTCATCGTGCGTCAGATGCTCCGCAAGGTCACCGTGGTCGACCACGGCGACACGGAGCTGCTGCCGGGCGAGCTCGTCGACCGCTCGCGCTACAGCGAGGTCAACCGTGCGGCTCTGACCGAGGGCAAGCGGACAGCGTCCGCCCGCCAGGAGGTCATGGGCATCACCAAGGCCTCGCTCGCGACCGAGTCGTGGCTGTCGGCCGCGTCCTTCCAGGAGACCACCCGCGTCCTCACGCAGGCGGCCATGGAGGGCAAGCGCGACCCGCTGATGGGCCTGAAGGAGAACGTGATCATCGGAAAGCTGATCCCGGCGGGAACCGGTCTGCCCAAGTACCGGAACGTGTCGGTCGAGGCGACCGAGGAGGCGAAGGCCGAGCGGTACCCCAACCGCATCTTCGCGGACGACGCCGCGTTCAGCGACGCCGACCTCTCGTTCGTCGACTTCGACTCGTTCTCGAGCGATGGCTACGAGCCGGGCAACTACAGCTGATCCAGGTGAGCTGAACGATCGAAGGCCCCGTCGGGACACCGGCGGGGCCTTCGTCGTCCCCGACCCGCGGTCACCCGCACGGGGGGCCGCCCGTTCGCGACGAGCGGCCTTCCCCGCAGGAGCGGGGTGATTGACTCGTTGGGTGCTCGTCGGGTCGAGCCTGTACCCGTTCCCCGTCCTGGTCGCGGCACGTGAGGAAACGCGCGGATGAGACTCGTGATCGTCGTGCTGGCCGCACTGCTCGTGGTGGTCGGCGTAATCGTGGTGCCCGCGGTGCGGGCGGAGGCGGCAGAGGCGGTCGCACCCTCGTCTTGCGGCGTCGCGGAGCTGGCTCCCGTGCTCGCGGGCGACGACGTCCGGCCGCGCTCCGCCGCCGCGCTGGTCCCCATCGTGATGCTGCACGGCTGGCTGGGCACGGCGACGCACGACGCCGACCGCACAGGGGCCTTCTCCCATCTCGTCGACATGGTGTCGTCGGAGTCGGCGACCGCTCCGCTCGACGCTCCCGAGCCGTCCCTCCTCGGCCGGCTGCAGCAGATCGACGGCGCCGCGGTCTACACCTTCGACTACCGCCGGCTCGCCGCGCGCTGGGTCACCGACCCGGGGATCAGCGACGCGCTCGCCTCCTCGATCGCCTGCCTCGTCTCCGCGACCGGGCACCGCGCCGTCGTCGTCGCGCACTCGATGGGAGGGCTCGCCGCCCGCCAGGCGCTGAGCGGCTCGGTCGACGGGACCGCCGTCGCCTCGATGGTCTCGTCCGTCCTCACCTTCGGCACCCCGAACACGGGATCCGACGTCGCGGAGCGCCTCGGACGAATGGTCGACGACTCCGGCCAGGTCAGCCCCGCGGTGATCGCAGGACTGGACCCGCAGAGCCGGCTGAGCGTCTCGGCGATGCTCGCCTCCTGCGGGGACGCCGTCTCGGAGGACGCCGAGCACGCGGGGGAGTGCACGGGAGTGCCGATGATCGACGCCCTCGCCTCGGCGGCGGGCAAGGGCCTGCGGACGGGATCGACCGAGCTCGGCTCCCTGCCGCCCTGGCCCGCCGGCGTGCACGTGACGGCACTGGTGGGTGACATCCAGGTGACCGCCGCGGTGGCGCTCGGCCTCGCCACCGCGCCGGTCGACCTCGGCGACATCATGGTCGCAACCGGATCGGCGACGGCCGGAGTCGACGACTACGTGGTCTCGACCTGCCGCTACACCTACCTCGCCGCGGCGGACGTGCCGTCCCTCGTCGCCGAGCTCTCGCCGTTCGCGCGGCTCGGCGATGCTCTGCGCTTCGCGAAGCTCGTGGTCGACGTCGACGCGAGCCCGTGCCACCACGCGCGGCTGACCCGGAACGTCGACCTCGTCGAGCACGCCGCCGGCGTCGTGTCGGACGTCGTCGCGGGCGAGCTGTCCGCTCCGCACGCCTCTCGAGCGCAGACCGCGGCGAGGGCGCTCCCGGCGGCGGAGGAGTCCCGGAGGCGGTCCTCGTGACCGGTCGGCGGACACCGCCGAGGAGACACCATGTCGCGTCAGTTGACGGACGTCTGTCGGGAAGCATACGGTCGGACCGGCCCATGGGGAGGCCGCCTGGGGGACAGGCAGCGCGGCCCGCGCGGCACCCGAGCCGCATGCGCGGGCCGCGCCCGTCCCCGATCTCCTCTCACGTTCCGCGCTCCCTCCGGGTACGCTCGGCTGGACAGTAGATGTCGGAGGCTCCTCCGTGCATCCCGGCGCCGGAGGCCTGATGAGCGACGACCCCCTCGATGCGGAGGAGCCGGCGCGTCCTCCCCGCCTGACCCGCGAGCAGGTCCGCACCCGCCTGCTGGACGCCGCTCTCGCGGTCGTCCGCGCCGAGGGCCTGCGCGTCGGAGTCGCCCACCTGCCCCTCGAGGACGTCATCCGCTCGGCGGGTGTTCCGCGCAGCACCGTCTACCGGATCTGGCCCACTCGCCAGTCGTTCTACGACGAGCTGATCGCCGCGATCCCGGAGCGGGTCCTCGCCACCCGCCTCGACCAGCCGTCCCTGCGGGCCGGGAACTCCCACCTCCACCGCAGCCTCGACCCCGAGCCGACCCCGGCGCAGCGCCGCGAGGCCCTGATCGCCTCCGTCCGGGTCGCCGTCGACGCGAACGTCGACAACATCTTCTCGTCGCAGCACTGGCGCAACTTCATCGCTCTCGCCGGCGCGGTGGGCTCGCACGAGGAGCCGGCGCGGACCGCCATCGGATCCGCTCTGCGGTCCCGCCAGCTGCACTTCATCGACAACATGGCGAAGTACTACGAGCACACCCTCGCCGAGGCGGGGCTCCGGCTGCGCCCGGACCGCGGCGCCGCCGCTCTCGCCTCCGCCGTCTCGGCCCTGATCGAGGGTCTGTGCATCGCGCGGATCGCGGCACCGGAGCTGGTGACCGGCCCGCTCGACCCGGCCGATCCCGAGGGGCCGTCACTGGCGGTGGTGTCGGTGCTGCTGCTGATCGACGGGTTCACCGAACCGGACGAGTGATCCGGGTCGCGGGGTCCGCTCAGTCCTCCGCGACCGGCTCCAGCATCCCGTCGACGATCGAGCGGATCGTCCAGGCCGCCAGAGTCCACTCGACCGGCTCGCCGTCGAGGCCGGGGGCGGTCACCGGAGCGTCGAGGTCGTCGTCGAGGAGCCGGCCGCGGTGCGCGAGCCCGTCGATCACGATCGCGGTGAGGTGGGCGAGCTGGAGCGTCGTGAATCCCGGGCGCATCGTCCCGCCGAAGACCTGCAGCGTCTCCTCGTAGAAGTCGCGCATCCGGCGCGTGAGCATGCCCTCGATCCGCTTCGCCGTGGCGCGCACGGCGTCGCGTGCAGGCCCCTCCTCCATCGAGAAGGTGCAGGCGAGCAGTGCGTTGTACGACGACCAGTCGGCGGAGCGGCGGAGCGACTCGGCATTGGCCCGCGCCCCGATGCGGATGGTCTCCCAGGCGACCCGGCGGCGGCCGGCGGCCGTGGAGAGCAGATCGGTGGAGCGCTCGTAGACCTCGCGCATCTCCTGCTGGGCCTCGGGATCGGCGCCCTCCGCGTACCGGTCCCGCACGAAGACCTCGCCGACCAGGTCGGCCACGAACTCCTCGCGCGTGCTCCAGATCCGGTAGACGGAGCTGCGCGGCACGCCGGCCAGGCGGATGTACTCCTCCATGGGCAGGTGCGCGAAGCTCACCGTGAGGCCGTGGTTCGAGACGACGTCGCGCGCCGTGGCGATCATGCGGCTGCGCACCTGCTCCGCGGGGATCCTCCGGGCCCGCCGGGAGCCCTCTGCGCTGTCGTCCATGGAGAGGGACACTAGCCGGAGACGGTGCCGCGGGTGGTCCTCCACGCGCTCCGTGAGCCGATCCGGAGCGCTCTGGGGGCGTCCTCCCACTGAGACGGAATGTCCCATCACGTGCACGACGACGTCGCGGACCGCTACGGTGCAGCCGGGGCGGACCCGAACCTGCCCCTGCTAGGGGACCCCCGTGACCGGATTCGATCGGTTCACGCTGGCCGTCGTCGACGGACCAGCGATCGAGCGCGCCGCGCTGCAGGCGCTGCTCGCGCAGCTGCTGCCGCAGTTCTCGCACGACGAGGAGGGCGTCGACCGCATCGCGGTCCTCGACCTGGACGGCGTGCCCGGCGAGGAGGTGGCCGACACCCTCGAGCGTGCGGCTACCCGGACCGTCGGCCTCGTCGTGCTCTCCTCCTCCGACTCCCTGGAGCCGGTGCGGGCCGTGCTGCGACGGGAGAGAGCGGCCTACGTCTGGAAGGGCGACGACCCCAGCGAGCTCGCCGCGGCGGTCGTCTCCGTCGCCTCCGGCCGCACCTGGATCTCGGACACCGCCCGCCACCGGCTCGTGCACGGGCGCGAGGAGCGCCGCCCGGTGCTGAGCCCCCAGGAGAGCCGTGTGATGCGCGCCTACGGAGCGGGTGCCGCGGTCCGCACCGTCGCGGTCGACCTCAGCGTCGCCGAGCACACTGTCCGCACCTACATCAAGCGGATCCGCGCCAAGTACCTCGAGACCGGCGTCACTCTCGACTCACGGGTCGACTTCTACCGCCACCTCGGCGACCACGACGTCGCCATCCGCCGCGGCGGAGACCGGGTGCGGGCCGGCGCGCAGCAGGCGGCCGGCGACGTCGTCGGCGAGCGCCGAGCCTGAGGCGAGCAGGATCGCGTTCCCGCCGGTGCGCCCCTCGACGAAGGCCGTCGATCCGACCGCTGCGGTGACCGGGAGCAGCTCCCGGACGACCCCGCGCAGGCGGTCCAGCCTCCGGTGGTCGGCGTCGTCGGCGACGTTGACCGCGAGGAGCCCGTCGGCGCCGACGCGGGCGGCGAGCGGAGCGAGGACGGACGCGCGGTAGAACGCCTCCGGGATCTCGTCCCCGTCGTAGACGTCGAGCACGACGAGGTCAGCGCTCCAGGGCGGCAGGGGCCCTGCGGCGTCGGCCGTGAGGAACCGGACGCGCGCGCCGCGGGGGAGCGGCGCGTGCTCGAGCACGAACTCCACGAGTCCCGCCGCGCTCTCCACCGCGAGCTGCTCGGAGCCCGGCCGGGTCGCGGCGACGTACCGGGCCAGGGCCAGGGCTCCGGCTCCGAGGTGCAGCACGCGCAGCGGCTCGCCGGGAGGGGCGGCGGCGTCGACCACCGCGCCGAGGCGCGCGAGGTACTCGAGGTGCAGAGCACGGGGATCGCCCGGATCGATCAGCGACTGCTCCGCGCCGTCGACCGTGAGCAGCAGCGCCTCCGGCCGCACGGGATCCGGCCCCAGCGCGGCTGTGCGGCCTCCCGGCAGCAGGAGGGACGGAGGCATCCCGTCACGCTAGCGCTCCTCGCGCGATCCGCCCCGCCGCCGCTACGGTGACAGGCATGGCCGCCCTGATCCTGCTCGACGTCGACGGCGTCCTGAACCCCTCCGTCCGCAGCGATCGCGCCTCGGGCTCGCACCGCCTGGAGCTCGAGCCCGAGCGGGCGGCGCTCGTCGCCCGCCTGGCCGCGGTCGGCACGATCGTGTGGGCCACGACCTGGCCGCCGCGCTTGACGCGGGTCCTCGCCCAGGACCTCGGGCTGCCGGCGGGCACGGAGGCGATCGTCTTCGACGGCGGCCTCCCGCGCGACCCGCGGTTCCCGGGCCGGACGGGCAAGCTCCAGCCCGTCGCGGTGTGGCTGGAGGCGGCCGCCGAGCGCGGCGCGATCGACGCCGTGGTGTGGATCGACGACAACCTCCACGAGGACGCCTACGACTGGGCCCGCGAGCAGAGCACCCCCTTCCACCTGGTGCGTCCGGAGTCGGCGACGGGCCTCACGAGCGACGAGGTCGCCGGTGCCGAGCACTTCCTGGCCGGACTCCCGGCGTCACACGGCGACATCCGGGAATAGGGCCGCCCCCTCCACTGGTTATCGTCACTCCGGGCGGTTCCGCCGAGCAGCGGTCCGCCCCGGGACGACCCGTCCCCTCGTCGATCCCCGCGCCGCATCCGGCGCAGCGGGACCGCCACGACTCCGTGATGCACCGAAGGACAACACCGTGACCCTCTCCGCCCGCACCTCCCTGCGCGTCCTGCTCGGCACGACCGCCGCCGCCGCCGCCCTGGTTCTCGCCGGCTGCGCGCCCGCCTCGACCGACGACGTGGTCTCCGGCTCGAGCGGCGAGGGCACCGCCTCCGCGAGCTCCGGCCTGACACTGGCCGAGGTCGAGGACTCGGGGAAGCTCACCATCGGCACCGAGGGCACCTACCCGCCCTTCTCCTTCCACGCCGACGGCGGGACGGGAGCCCTCACCGGCTACGACGTCGACGTGATCACCGCCGTGGCCGAGAAGCTGGGCGTCGAGCCCGACTTCCAGGAGACGCAGTGGGACGCGATGTTCGCGGGCCTGGACGGAGCGCGCTTCGACGTGATCGCGAACCAGGTCTCGATCAACGACGAGCGCGAGGCGAAGTACGACTTCTCGGAGCCGTACTCGGTCAGCCCCGGCGTCGTGATCGTCCCCTCGAGCGACACCTCGATCACCGACCTCGCCGGCCTCTCCGGCAAGACCACCGCGCAGTCGCTCTCGAGCAACTGGTACACCGTCGCGCAGGAGAACGGCGCCGAGGTCGAGGGCGTCGAGGGCTGGGCGCAGGCCATCGCCCTCGTCGAGCAGGGCCGCGTGGACGCGACCGTGAACGACCGCCTCACCTGGCTCGACTGGTCCACGACCTACCCCGACCAGGCCGCGGGCCTCAAGGTCGCCGTCACCACCGACGACACCTCCGAGAGCGCCTTCACCTTCCCGAAGGGCTCGGACGACCTCGTCGAGGCCGTCGACTCCGCCCTCGACGAGCTGCGCGAGGACGGCACCCTCGCCTCCATCTCCGAGCGCTACTTCGGAGCCGACGTCTCCCAGTAGCCCCACCCCGAGGCGGCTCCTCCCCTTCCGGGAGGGGCCGTCTCGTGGTTGAGCGGCGCCGGCGCGGGGGAGCGGCGGAGCGGCTCAGGCAGCGGGTCCGCCCGCAAGGGCGCCCGCCCCGGCGCGAAGCGTGCCAGCATTCCCCAGGAGGCGGAGACGATCCGCCCCCGACGCCACCACCCGATCGAGCCGACCGCGGATCCTCCCGCGAAGGCGGGAGAACACAATGGACCTCGTCCTCCGGTCGTTCTGGCCGATCCTCTCCGGGGGCATCGTCGGGACGATCCCGCTCGCGCTGGCGAGCTTCGCCATCGGGCTCGTGCTCGCGCTGGCGGTCGCCCTGATGAGGCTCTCCCGGGTGCGGATCCTCTCCTGGATCGCGCGTGCCTACATCTCCGTCATCCGGGGCACGCCGCTCCTGGTGCAGCTGTTCGTGATCTTCTACGGGCTGCCGAGCCTCGGACTGAAGATCGACCCCTGGCCCAGCGCCACCATCGCGTTCGCCCTCAACGTGGGCGGCTACGCGGCGGAGGTGATCCGCGCGGCGATCCTCAGCGTCCCGAAGGGGCAGTGGGAGGCGGCGCACACGATCGGCATGAGCCGCTCGCTCTCGCTGCGGCGCATCATCCTCCCGCAGGCCGCGCGCGTCTCCGTCCCCCCGCTGTCGAACACCTTCATCTCGCTGGTGAAGGACACCTCGCTGGCCTCCCTCATCCTGGTGACCGAGCTCTTCCGGCAGGCGCAGAAGATCGCCACCGCGTCGAGCGAGTTCATGCTCCTCTACCTCGAGGCCGCTCTGATCTACTGGCTCATCTGCCTGGTGCTCTCCAGCGGCCAGGGCCTGCTCGAGAAGCGATTGGACCGCTATGTCGCCCGCTGACACTCCGACCGACGCCCGGCCCGTGCTCACGGCCCGCGGCCTCCGCAAGTCGTTCGGCGGGGTGGAGGTGCTGCGCGGCATCGACCTGGAGGTCCACCGCGGCGAGGTCGTCGCCCTGATCGGGCCGTCCGGCTCGGGCAAGACCACCGTCCTGCGCTCGCTGAACAGCCTCGAGGTGCCGGACGGCGGGGTGGTCGAGCTCGCCGACGGCAGTGTCCTCGACTTCGACCGCGGCGTCGGACGGAAGGCGCTGACCGGGCTGCGCGACCACTCCGCGATGGTTTTCCAGCACTTCAACCTCTTCCCGCACCTGACCGTCCTCCAGAACGTGACGGAGGGGCCGCTGCGAGTGCAGCGCCGTCCCGCGTCCGAGGTGGTCCCTGAGGCGGAGCGCCTGCTCGAGCGCGTCGGCCTCGGCGGCCGGGGGAGCGCCTACCCCTTCGAGCTCTCCGGCGGTCAGCAGCAGCGCGTGGGCATCGTCCGGGCGCTCGCGCTGCGGCCCGATCTGCTCCTCTTCGACGAGCCCACCTCGGCGCTGGACCCGGAGCTGGTCGGCGACGTGCTCTCGCTGATGCGGGAGCTGGCGGGGGAGGGCTGGACCATGCTCGTCGTGACGCACGAGCTCGAGTTCGCCCGGCAGGTGGCCTCGGAGGTCGTCTTCATGGCCGACGGCGTGGTCGTCGAGCGGGGCGCCCCTGCGGAGATCCTCCGGGAGCCGCGCGAGCCGCGCACACGGCAGTTCCTGCACCGCCTCCTCCACCCGCTCGAGTAGACGGTCGGCGCTGTCCCCCGTCGACGGGGAGCCGCGCGGCGCACCGGGCGCGGCGGAAGGCGTGCCTATGCTGTCCGGGTGACCTGGAGCAGCGACGCCGAGACCACGCGGATCCCCTCCGCGACCGAGACGTCCGGCGGAACCGGACCCCAGCCGACCCGGGAGTACGTCTGGCCCGAACCCGTGACGGGTCGGCAGCCGACCGTCGAGCCCGCCGCCCCGGCCGCCGCGGCGTCCGCCCCCAGCGCCCTCGGGCCGGTCGAGGCCGAGCCCGAGCCGGTCCGGCGCTCCGGCAACCGCCTCGCGGGCCTCGCGCTCGCCCTCCTGACGACCGCGGTCTTCGCCGTCCTGTACCTCGTCGCCCTGACGGCGATCCGCCTCCTCGTCGACCGCGTCGGCGGCGACCCGGTCGCCCTCGCGCTCGACGCTGCGCCGACCGCGCTCTTCCTCGCCCCGGTGGCCGCGTTCCTGGTCGGCCTGGCGCTGATCGTGCTGGTCGTGAACCGCGCGGGCTGGTGGGCCTACGTCCTCGGCGGCTTCCTCGTCGCCCTCCTCACGGCCGCGGCCGCGCTGGTCGGCGGCTGGAGCGCCGTCGGACCGCTCGCCCTGCCGATCGACCGCTCCCTCGCGCTCGACTACGTCCGCGATCCCGCAGTCCTCGCGGCGGTCCTCGCCGCCGGCGTCCTCGGCCGGGAGGCGAGCGTCTGGGGCGGCGCCGCGATCGCGGGCCGCGCCCGAGGCGTCAAGCGCCGCAACGCCGAGCGCGAAGCGGCCGCGCAGTCGTGACTCCGGAGGGGCAGGGGCAGGGCCGCGGAGCCGGCCTGGGCTACGGCCTCGCGCTGGCCGGCTTCGCCGCGTTCCTCTACCTCGCCCTGGTCGTCTGCGCGTTCGGGGTCCTCAGCCTCCTGCTGGACCAGGACGTCGTGCCCGAGCGCGACGCCGGCCCGCTGCTGGGGCCGGTCTCGGTGGCGGTCTGCGTCGTCGCCGTGCTGGTCGCGATGGTGACCCTCGCCGCCCGTCCCGCCGTCCACCGCGTCCTCGGCCCGTCGCTGCTGACCGGGGTCGTCGTCTACCTGCTCTTCCTCGTCACGGGCGGAGCGCTCTACGGGCTCGGCCGCCAGGAGCCGGGGGAGATCCTCGGCTGGATCCTCGACCACGCCCCCACTGTCTTCGCGATCGCGACCGGCGTGCTCGCGGCCGCCGTCCAGCTCGTGTTCCTCCTGCTCCTGGTTCGTCGCGACGCCGGCGGCCGCAGCCCCCACTGGGGCTGGGAGGGCGACGAGCGGGAGTGACGACGGAGTCCCGGCGCGGCTCAGCGCGGCGCTGCGGCATCTCCCAGGCCGAACGCCGCTCGGTTGACCGGCCCCGTCACTCCCCGTAATATTCTTCGGGTGTGCGCTTTGCCGTGCGCTCGTGTCGTGCCTCCGGGTCGATGCGGTCGCCGCACTTCGCTCCACCGGGTCCGCGAGGATCCGCGGGTTCGTCCGATCGGGCGGCCCCCACGGCATACCCCTCACCCTCCCGGTCCCGCTCGCGGGGCCGCGGGGTGCGTCGGGTCCAGATGAACTCGGCCGTTCCCGGAGACGGGAGGGCCGAATGTCGACCATCGATCCGCTGTCACCGTGCAGCATTCAAGGAGCAAAACCAGTGCCAACGATTCAGCAGTTGGTCCGCAAGGGACGCACGCCGAAGGTCACCAAGACCAAGGCGCCCGCCCTGAAGGCCAACCCCCAGCAGCGCGGCGTCTGCACGCGCGTCTACACGACCACGCCCAAGAAGCCGAACTCGGCCCTCCGCAAGGTGGCCCGCGTGAAGCTCTCCAACGGCACCGAGGTCACCGCCTACATCCCCGGCGAGGGCCACAACCTGCAGGAGCACTCGATGGTGCTCGTGCGCGGCGGTCGCGTCAAGGACCTCCCCGGTGTCCGCTACAAGATCGTTCGCGGCGCCCTGGACACCCAGGCCGTCAAGAACCGCAAGCAGGCTCGCAGCCGGTACGGCGCGAAGATGGAGAAGAAGTAATGCCTCGTAAGGGCCCCGCTCCCAAGCGCCCCGTCGTCGCAGACCCCGTCTACGGCGCCCCCATCGTCAGCCAGCTCGTCAACAAGATCCTCCTGGACGGCAAGAAGGGCCTCGCCGAGCGCATCGTCTACGGTGCCCTCGAGGGCGTCGCCGGCAAGAACGGCCAGGACGCGGTCGTCACCCTCAAGAAGGCGCTCGACAACGTCCGCCCGACCCTCGAGGTCCGCAGCCGCCGCGTCGGCGGCTCGACCTACCAGGTCCCGGTCGAGGTCAAGCCCCACCGCGCCAACACCCTCGCGCTCCGCTGGCTCACCAGCTACGCGAAGGCCCGTCGCGAGAAGACGATGACCGAGCGTCTCATGAACGAGATCCTCGACGCGTCGAACGGTCTGGGCGCCGCTGTCAAGCGTCGCGAGGACACCCACAAGATGGCCGAGTCGAACAAGGCCTTCGCGCACTACCGCTGGTAGCGCACCCCGCGGCCGCCTCCGGGCGACCGCGACCACCGGGCCCGCGGCGTCACCGCTGCGGGCCCGGTCCCGGCGGCGGATCGCCCGATCCCCGCGACCGGGCGACCGCCACCACCAGAATCCCAGCCATTCGGCCATGAACCCGGTGCGCTGGCTCCATCACCTATCGGAGGAACTCCGTGGCACAAGATGTGCTCACCGACCTGAACAAGGTCCGCAACATCGGCATCATGGCCCACATCGATGCCGGCAAGACCACCACCACCGAGCGCATCCTGTTCTACACGGGTATCACGCACAAGATCGGCGAGGTCCACGACGGCGCCGCGACGATGGACTGGATGGCGCAGGAGCAGGAGCGCGGCATCACGATCACGTCCGCCGCGACGACCTGCTTCTGGAACAAGAACCAGATCAACATCATCGACACCCCCGGTCACGTCGACTTCACGGTCGAGGTCGAGCGCTCGCTCCGCGTCCTCGACGGCGCCGTCGCCGTCTTCGACGGCAAGGAGGGCGTCGAGCCCCAGTCCGAGACCGTCTGGCGTCAGGCCGACAAGTACGACGTCCCGCGCATCTGCTTCGTCAACAAGATGGACAAGCTCGGCGCCGACTTCTACTACACGGTCGACACGATCATCAAGCGCCTCGGCGCGAAGCCGCTGGTCATCCAGCTGCCCATCGGCGCGGAGTCCTCCTTCGAGGGCGTCGTCGACCTGGTCGAGATGCGCGCGCTCACGTGGCGCGGCGACTCGAAGGGTGACGTCGCGCTCGGCGCGAAGTACGAGATCGAGGAGATCCCGGCCGACCTCGCCGACAAGGCGGCGGAGTACCGCGAGAAGCTCCTCGAGACCGTCGCGGAGACCTCCGACGAGCTGCTCGAGAAGTACTTCGGCGGCGAGGAGCTCACCGTCGCGGAGATCAAGGGCGCCATCCGCAAGATGACCGTCAACTCCGAGATCTACCCGGTGCTCTGCGGCTCGGCGTTCAAGAACCGCGGCGTCCAGCCGATGCTCGACGCTGTCGTGGACTACCTCCCCTCCCCGCTCGACGTCCCCGCCATCGAGGCGCACGACGTCCGCGACGAGGAGAAGGTCATCATGCGCCACGCGGACTCGACCGAGCCCTTCTCGGCGCTCGCGTTCAAGGTCGCCGTGCACCCGTTCTTCGGTCGCCTGACCTACGTCCGCGTCTACTCGGGCAAGCTCGACTCCGGTGCCCAGGTCATCAACTCGACCAAGGGCAAGAAGGAGCGCATCGGCAAGATCTTCCAGATGCACTCCAACAAGGAGAACCCGGTCGACTCGGTCACCGCCGGCCACATCTACGCCGTCATCGGCCTCAAGGACACCACCACCGGTGACACCCTGAGCGACCCGGCCGCGCAGGTCGTGCTCGAGTCGATGACCTTCCCGGAGCCCGTCATCGAGGTCGCCATCGAGCCCAAGACGAAGGCGGACCAGGAGAAGCTCGGCACCGCGATCCAGAAGCTCGCGGAGGAGGACCCCACCTTCCGCACCGAGCAGAACCAGGAGACCGGTCAGACGGTCATCAAGGGAATGGGCGAGCTGCACCTCGACATCCTGGTCGACCGCATGAAGCGCGAGTTCAACGTCGAGGCCAACGTGGGCAAGCCCCAGGTCGCGTACCGCGAGACGATCCGCCGCACGGTCGAGAAGTACGACTACACCCACAAGAAGCAGACGGGTGGCTCCGGCCAGTTCGCGAAGGTCCAGATCACCATCGAGCCGATGGAGGTCGAGGCCGACAAGACCTACGAGTTCGTCAACGGCGTCACCGGTGGCCGCGTCCCGCGCGAGTACATCCCCTCCGTCGACGCGGGCATCCGCGACGCCATGCAGGTCGGCGTGCTCGCCGGCTACCCCATGGTCGGCGTGAAGGCGACCCTGGTCGACGGAGCGGCGCACGACGTCGACTCCTCCGAGATGGCGTTCAAGATCGCCGGCTCGATCGCGTTCAAGGAGGCCTCGCGCAAGGCGCAGCCGGTCCTCCTCGAGCCGCTCATGGCCGTCGAGGTCCGTACTCCCGAGGAGTACATGGGCGACGTCATCGGCGACATCAACTCGCGTCGCGGGATGATCCAGTCGATGGAGGACGCCACCGGCATCAAGGTCATCCGGGCCAACGTCCCGCTGTCCGAGATGTTCGGCTACATCGGAGACCTGCGCTCGAAGACCTCGGGCCGCGCCGTCTACTCGATGACGTTCGAGACCTACGCCGAGGTCCCCAAGGCCGTGGCCGAGGAGATCGTCCAGAAGAACAAGGGCGAGTAGCTCCGCCCCTGGGCCGTCGCCGTTCCCCGGAACGGCGGCGGCCTGGTAGTGTCGTGCGGGTTTGCTGCCGAGTGCAGCGCGCCCCCTGTCGCAGCGGGACGGCCGCACGACCACTGCCGGTAACATACGTACACAAAACCCCCGCAAGTCCTCCTGTCCTCGTGCCGCCCCGTGCGGCCGCCCGGATGCGGATGCTTGCACCTAAGTCCTGAGGAGGACCCACAGTGGCTAAGGCCAAGTTCGAGCGGACCAAGCCGCACGTCAACATCGGAACCATCGGTCACGTCGACCACGGAAAGACCACGCTCACCGCGGCGATCTCGAAGGTTCTGGCGGACAAGTTCCCGTCCGCGACCAACGTCCAGCGTGACTTCGCGTCGATCGACTCCGCTCCCGAGGAGCGCCAGCGCGGCATCACGATCAACATCTCGCACGTCGAGTACGAGACGCCGAAGCGCCACTACGCGCACGTCGACGCCCCGGGTCACGCCGACTACATCAAGAACATGATCACCGGCGCGGCCCAGATGGACGGCGCGATCCTCGTGGTCGCCGCCACCGACGGCCCGATGGCTCAGACCCGTGAGCACGTCCTCCTCGCCAAGCAGGTCGGCGTCCCCTACCTCCTCGTCGCGCTGAACAAGGCCGACATGGTGGACGACGAGGAGATCCTGGAGCTCGTCGAGCTCGAGGTCCGCGAGCTCCTCTCGTCGCAGGGCTTCCCCGGCGACGACGCCCCCGTCGTGCGCGTCTCCGGCCTCAAGGCCCTCGAGGGCGACGACACCTGGACCCAGTCGATCCTCGACCTGATGGACGCGGTCGACGAGTCCATCCCGGACCCGGTGCGCGACAAGGACAAGCCGTTCCTCATGCCGATCGAGGACGTCTTCACGATCACCGGTCGTGGAACCGTCGTCACCGGCCGTGCGGAGCGTGGAACCCTCGCTCTGAACTCCGAGGTCGAGATCGTCGGCATCCGCCCGACGCAGAAGACCACGGTCACCGGAATCGAGATGTTCCACAAGCAGCTCGACGAGGCCTGGGCCGGCGAGAACTGCGGTCTGCTCCTCCGCGGCACCAAGCGCGAGGACGTCGAGCGCGGCCAGGTCGTCGTCAAGCCGGGTTCGGTCACGCCGCACACGGACTTCGAGGGCACCGCGTACATCCTGTCCAAGGATGAGGGTGGGCGTCACAACCCGTTCTACGCGAACTACCGTCCGCAGTTCTACTTCCGCACCACCGACGTCACCGGCGTCATCACGCTGCCCGAGGGCACCGAGATGGTCATGCCCGGCGACACCACCGACATGACGGTCGCGCTGATCCAGCCGATCGCCATGGAGGAGGGCCTCGGCTTCGCCATCCGTGAGGGTGGACGCACCGTGGGTGCCGGTACGGTCACCAAGATCATCAAGTAGGTCCGTCCTACCGATCTCTCGAGAGGGGTCGTCCGCTTCGGCGGGCGGCCCCTCTCGTCGTTCCCGGGGACGCCCGGCTAGCGTGGCGGCATGCCCTTCGTGAAGAGCGACCCCCGTGCCCTCCCGCAGTTCTTCGAGTGGGAGGCGGCCGGCCTGGACTGGCTGCGCGAGGCGGACGGCGGTGCGCGCTGTGTCGGGGTGGAGAGGGTGTCGCCCGGGCGCATCGAGCTGGAGGAGATCCGCTCCGTGCGTCCCTCGGCCGAGTCGGCTCGGGCTCTCGGCGCCGCGCTCGCCCGGACGCACGACGCCGGAGCCGCGGCGTTCGGAGCGCCGCCCCCGGGATGGACCGGCCCCGCGTACATCGGCCGCCGCGGGATGCCGTGCCGCCCGGACGACTCGTGGGGGCGCTTCTACGCGGAGCAGCGGGTGCGGCCGTTCCTCGGCCCCGCCGTGGAGGCGGGCAACCTCACGGCAGCCGAGTCGCGGCTCGTCGAGCAGGCTCTGGGCCGGGTGGCGGCCGGAGCCTTCGACGACGGTGCGGGGCCCGCGCGGATCCACGGGGACCTCTGGACCGGCAACGTGCTCTGGACGGCGGACGACGCCGTCCTGATCGACCCCGCCGCTCACGGGGGACACCGCGAGACCGATCTGGCGATGCTGGCCCTCTTCGGTGCTCCGCACCTCGACGCCGTCCTCGAGGGCTACCGCGAGCAGCATCCGCTGGGGGCCGGCTACGAGGAGCGGGTGCCACTCCACCAGCTGCACCCGCTCGCCGTCCACGCCGCCGGTCACGGTCCCTCCTACGGCCGCGCCCTGGCAGACGCGGCGGAGCAGGTGATCGCACTGGCCGGCTGACCGGCGCGCCCGCACCGTTCCCCCAGCCGGGAGCGCCACACTGAGGCACGCGCTGCCCTGTGCGCGTTTACTAGGAGGCATCATCGTGGATCTCGGGAAGCTCGGACGCCAGGCCGGCGAACTGCTCAACAGCCGGAAGGCCCAGGACGCGCTGCGGAGCGAGAAGGCCGAGCAGGTCTCCGACCAGACCCTCGAGAAGGCGGGCGAGATCGCCAGCCGCCTCACCAACGGCAAGTACGACGACCGCATCGAGGACCTGAAGCGCCAGGCCGACAAGCGGATCGGCAACGAGTAGCGGCTGCCGTCCGACTGCTCCTCCCCGCCGTCAAGCGGGTGCGGGCCTCGGATCCGCCGTCCTATCGTCGGATCGATGGCTGACACTCGCGCGCAACGACTCCGCAGGACCGATTCGAGCGGGCGCGGCTACACCCGGGTGCGCGCGGGCTCCGGCTTCAGCTACCGCGACCCGAAGGGCGCGACCGTCGCCGACAAGGAGCTGCGCGCGCGGTTCGACCATCTCGGCATCCCGCCGGCCTGGACGGACGTCTGGATCGCCCCGTATCCCAACGGGCACATCCAGGCCACCGGCGTCGACTCCGCCGGCCGCCGCCAGTACATCTACCATCCGACCTGGCGCGAGCAGAAGGACCGGATCAAGTTCGACCGGGCGCTGCGGCTCGCGGAGGCCCTGCCCGGGGCGCGCCGGGCCGTGACCATCGCCCTTCGCTCGGACGGACCCAGCCGCGAGCGCGCGCTGGCCACCGCCTTCCGGATGCTCGACACCGGATCGCTCCGCGTCGGCAGCGAGAGGTACGCGAAGGAGCACGGCAGCATCGGCCTCTCGACGCTCCTGTGCGCGCACGCCACGACCCACGGGGACCGGGTCGCCCTCGCCTTCCCCGGGAAGAGCCATCAGGCGTGGACGAGCGAGATCCTCGACCACGACCTCTCGCGCGTCGTCCGTGCTCTCAAGCGTCGCGGGCCGAACGCCCGCCTGCTCGCCTGGAAGGACGGGCGGGAGTGGCGGCCGATCTCGGCGCCCGAGATCAACGACTACGTGCGCGAGCGCGCCGGCGACGACTTCACGGCGAAGGACTTCCGCACTCTGCACGGCACGGTCGCGGCCGCGCTGAGCCTGGCGAAGTCGGGCCCGCAGGCCACGCAGCGCGCTCGGAACTCCGCGATCGCCCAGGCGATGCGCGACGCCTCGGACGTGCTCGGGAACACGCCGACGGTCGCCCGCGCCAGCTACGTCGACCCGCGGCTGCTCGACCACTTCCGCGCCGGCGAGACCATCGACGCGTCGCGCCCCGCGTCGGCCGAGACCGCCGTCCGGGCGCTGCTCTTCGAGTAGCGGGGGAGGCGCTCCGACCCGCGCTGCTGCTCGGAGCGACCGGCTCCCCAGGGCCGTCACGACGTGCTCGCGAAGGAGCCCTCCGGCGCGACACGCCCGGGTTGCAGGGGTGGGGCATCTGTGGGAGACTCTTCTAGTTCAAAATTTCCTCTCGGGCGGCGTGCTGCTCGGAGGGGGACACTGCCAGGCAGTGCCGAGACGGCATCGCGGAGGCTCGACCCGAGAGGGCGGCCGCGCGGGTGCGACGTCGAGGCGGCGGGTAGCAGAACGACAACAACCGACATCTCAACGGGTTCTCCGTGCGTCGTGCGTTCTGCACGCCGATCGGAGCGCTCCGAGGGTGCGGTGCTTTTGACAGAAGAACACTGGTTGCACTTTTCCGGGTCACCGGAGTTCCTTCGCGAGCGCGTCCAATGCGAGACGAGTCCGGCTCCGGCCGGGGGAGTCGCGTACGACGCAATAACAAGAGAGTGAGAGATCACACATGGCGGGACAGAAGATCCGCATCCGACTGAAGTCGTACGACCACGAGGTCATCGACACGTCGGCGCGCAAGATCGTCGACACGGTCACCCGTGCCGGTGCAACGGTGGTCGGCCCCGTGCCGCTGCCGACCGAGAAGAACGTGGTCTGCGTGATCCGTTCTCCCCACAAGTACAAGGACAGCCGCGAGCACTTCGAGATGCGCACCCACAAGCGCCTCATCGACATCATCGACCCGACGCCCAAGGCCGTCGACTCGCTCATGCGCCTCGACCTGCCGGCCGACGTCAACATCGAGATCAAGCTCTAAGGAGGAGTGCCACCATGTCTGTCACTGTTTCCCCCACGCTGAAGACCAGCAAGGGCCTCCTCGGCACCAAGCTCGGAATGACCCAGGTCTGGGACGAGAACAACAAGCTCGTGCCGGTCACCGTCATCGAGATCAGCCCCAACGTCGTGACCCAGGTCCGCACGGAGGAGAAGGACGGCTACACCGCCGTCCAGCTCGCCGCCGGTGCGATCGACCCGCGCAAGGTGAACAAGCCCGCCGCCGGTCACTTCGACGCCGCGGGCGTCACCCCCCGCCGCCACCTCACCGAGGTCCGCACCTCCGACGCCGCCGACTACTCGGCCGGCCAGGAGCTGACCGTGGACGCCGTCTTCGAGGCCGGCACCAAGGTCGACGTCGTCGGCACCAGCAAGGGCAAGGGCTTCGCCGGTGTCATGAAGCGTCACAACTTCAAGGGCGTCTCGGCTTCGCACGGTTCGCACCGCAACCACCGCAAGCCCGGCTCCATCGGCGCCTCCTCGACCCCCAGCCGTGTCTTCAAGGGCATGCGCATGGCCGGTCGCATGGGTGGCGAGCGCGTCACCGTGCTCAACCTCAAGGTGCACTCCGTCGACGCCGAGAAGGGCCTGCTGCTCGTCAAGGGCGCCGTCCCCGGTGCCCGCGGTCGCCTCGTGTTCGTTCGCAACGCCGTGAAGGGAGCGTAGTTCCATGGCTACCTCTGTCGACATCATCGACGTCAAGGGCCAGAAGGCGGGCTCGGTCGAGCTCCCCGCCGCGCTCTTCGACGTCCAGACCAACATCCCCCTCATCCACCAGGTCGTCGTGGCCCAGCTCGCCGCGGCGCGCCAGGGAACCCACAAGACGAAGAACCGCGGTGAGGTCTCCGGAGCCGGTCGCAAGCCGTTCAAGCAGAAGGGAACCGGTCGCGCTCGTCAGGGCTCGATCCGCGCCCCGCACATGACCGGCGGTGGCGTGGTCCACGGACCGACCCCCCGCAGCTACGCGCAGCGCACCCCCAAGAAGATGATCGCCGCGGCTCTGCTCGGTGCTCTCTCGGACCGCGCCCGCGGTGCCCGCATCCACGTGGTCGAGTCCCTCGCCCTCGGCGACACCCCCCGGACCAAGGACGTCCTCGTCCTGCTCGACGCCCTCTCGGTGTCGCGCAACGTCCTCGTGGTGCTCGAGCGCGACGACTACATCGCCGAGCTCTCGCTCCGCAACGTGCCGTTCGTGCACATCCTGCCGGCCGACCAGCTCAACGCGTACGACGTGCTCGTCTCCGACGACATCGTGTTCTCGAAGGGCGCGCTCGACGCGTTCATCGCGGCCAAGTCGGGCGTCGAGTCCAACAAGGAAGAGGTGAACGCATGAGCCAGTCCGCCGCGTTCAACAAGGACCCCCGCGACGTCATCATCTCCCCGGTGGTCTCGGAGAAGTCCTACGGCCTGATCGACGAGGGCAAGTACACCTTCGTGGTCGACCCGCGTTCGAACAAGACCGAGATCAAGCTCGCCATCGAGAAGATCTTCGGCGTCGAGGTCGCGTCGATCAACACGCTGAACCGCCAGGGCAAGACCCGCCGCACGAAGTTCGGCACCGGCAAGCGCAAGGACACCAAGCGCGCGATCGTCACGCTGAAGTCCGGCTCCATCGACATCTTCACGAGCGTCGGCTGAGCCGAAGAAGCGTAGAGGAAACAGACAATGGCTATTCGTAAGTACAAGCCCACGACTCCCGGTCGCCGCGGCTCCAGCGTTGCCGACTTCGCCGAGATCACCCGCTCGACGCCCGAGAAGTCGCTCCTGCGCCCGCTGTCCAAGACCGGTGGCCGCAACAACTCCGGCCGCATCACGACGCGTCACATCGGTGGTGGCCACAAGCGCCAGTACCGTCTGATCGACTTCCGTCGCAACGACAAGGACGGCGTCAACGCCAAGGTCGCTCACATCGAGTACGACCCCAACCGCACGGCGCGCATCGCGCTGCTCCACTTCGTGGACGGCACCAAGCGCTACATCCTGGCCCCGAACAAGCTCTCGCAGGGCGACGTCGTGGAGTCGGGCGCCGGCGCCGACATCAAGCCCGGCAACAACCTGCCGCTGCGCAACATCCCGACCGGTACGGTCATCCACGCCATCGAGATCAAGCCGGGAGGCGGCGCCAAGCTCGCCCGCTCGGCCGGCACCTCGGTCCGCCTCGTCGCCAAGGACGGCCCTTACGCGCAGCTCCGCCTGCCGTCGGGCGAGATCCGCAACGTCGACGCGCGCTGCCGCGCCACGATCGGCGAGGTCGGCAACGCCGAGCAGTCGAACATCAACTGGGGCAAGGCCGGCCGCATGCGCTGGAAGGGCGTCCGCCCGACCGTCCGCGGTGTCGCGATGAACCCGGTCGACCACCCGCACGGTGGTGGAGAGGGCAAGACCTCCGGTGGACGCCACCCGGTCAGCCCGTGGGGTCAGTCCGAGGGACGCACCCGTCGCCCCAACAAGGAGAGCGACAAGCTCATCGTTCGCCGCCGCACCGCCGGTAAGAAGCGCAAGTAGGAGTTGTAGAAGATGCCTCGCAGTCTCAAGAAGGGCCCCTTCGTTGACGACCACCTGCTCCGCAAGGTGTTCACGGCCAACGAAGCCGGCAACAAGAACGTCATCAAGACCTGGTCGCGCCGTTCGATGATCATCCCGGCGATGCTGGGTCATACCATCGCGGTCCACGACGGTCGCAAGCACATCCCCGTGTTCGTGACCGAGACCATGGTCGGCCACAAGCTCGGCGAGTTCGCCCCCACTCGGACCTTCCGCGGTCACGAGAAGGACGACAAGAAGGGCCGTCGCCGCTGACGCGGCGACGAGAAGGAGGAGAGAAATGGTGGAGTCGATCGCACGCGTGCGACACATCCGCGTCACCCCCCAGAAGGCTCGCCGTGTCGTGAACCTGATCCGCGGGAAGCAGGCTCAGGAGGCACTGGCCATCCTGAAGTTCGCGCCGCAGGGTGCGTCCGAGCCCGTCTACAAGCTCGTCGCCTCGGCGATGGCCAACGCTCGCGTCAAGGCCGATGCCTCGAACGAGTACCTCGACGACCAGGACCTGATCGTGTCCCGCGCCTTCGTCGATGAGGGAACCACCCTCAAGCGATTCCAGCCCCGTGCTCAGGGTCGTGCCTTCCGCATCAACAAGCGCACCAGCCACATCACCGTCGTGCTGGCCACTCCTGAGGAGGGGACCAAGTAATGGGTCAGAAAGTAAACCCCTACGGTTTCCGTCTGGGAATCACCACCGACCACGTGTCGCGCTGGTTCTCCGACAGCACCAAGAAGGGCCAGCGGTACAGCGACTACCTCGCCGAGGACGTCAAGATCCGCCGACTCCTCGCCACGCAGCTCGACCGTGCGGGCGTCGCCCGCATCGAGATCGAGCGCACCCGTGACCGCGTCCGCGTCGACATCCACACCGCCCGCCCGGGCATCGTGATCGGCCGCCGCGGCGCCGAGGCCGAGCGCATCCGCGCCGACCTCGAGAAGCTCACGGGCAAGCAGATCCAGCTGAACATCCTCGAGGTCAAGAACCCCGAGGCCGAGGCTCAGCTGGTCGCCCAGGGCATCGCCGAGCAGCTCTCCGCCCGCGTGGCCTTCCGCCGCGCGATGCGCAAGGGCCTGCAGGGCGCTCAGCGCGCCGGCGCCAAGGGCGTCCGCATCCAGGTCTCCGGCCGCCTCGGCGGCGCCGAGATGAGCCGCTCGGAGTTCTACCGCGAGGGACGCGTGCCGCTGCACACCCTCCGCGCGAACATCGACTACGGCTTCTACGAGGCGAAGACCACCTTCGGCCGCATCGGCGTGAAGGTCTGGATCTACAAGGGCGACATCACCAACAAGGAGCTCGCCCGCGAGCAGGCGAACAGCAAGTCGTCGCGCCCCGAGCGCAGCGACCGTCCGCGCCGTGCACCCCGCCAGCAGAGCGAGGCGCCCGTCGCAGCAGGAGTTGAGGCATAACCATGTTGATTCCGCGTCGAGTCAAGCACCGCAAGCAGCACCACCCGGGCCGGTCCGGCCAGGCCACCGGTGGCACCAAGGTGTCGTTCGGTGAGTTCGGCATCCAGGCCCTCACCCCCGCCTACGTGACCAACCGTCAGATCGAGTCCGCTCGTATCGCGATGACGCGTCACATCAAGCGCGGCGGAAAGGTGTGGATCAACATCTACCCCGACCGTCCGCTCACCAAGAAGCCGGCCGAGACCCGCATGGGTTCCGGTAAGGGCTCGCCGGAGTGGTGGGTCGCGAACGTCAAGCCGGGTCGCGTCCTCTTCGAGGTCGCCGGCGTCGACGAGCAGCTCGCTCGTGAGGCCATGACCCGTGCCATCCACAAGCTGCCCCTCAAGGCACGCATCATCAAGCGCGAGGAGGGAGACGCGTAATGGCGATCGGATCCAAGGAGCTCGCCCCCGCCGAGCTCGACACCTACGAGGACGAGCGTCTCGTCACCGAGCTGAAGAAGGCCAAGGAGGAGCTGTTCAACCTCCGCTTCCAGTCGGCCACCGGTCAGCTGGACACCAACGGCCGCCTGCGTGCCGTCAAGCGCGACATCGCCCGCATCTACACGGTCATCCGTGAGCGCGAGCTGGGCATCCGCGCCACCCCCGCACCCGTCGAGGCCCCGGCCAAGGCGGAGAAGAAGCCGAAGACCAAGAAGGCCGCCAAGGCCGAGGTCGAGGCGACCGAGTCGAACGAGGAGGCCAAGTAATGGCAACCGTCAATGACAGCGCCGGCCACGAGTCGGCCGCCCACGACGTGAAGGAGGCGGGCGCTCGCGGATACCGCAAGACCCGTCGCGGCTACGTCACCAGCGACAAGATGGACAAGACCATCGTCGTCGAGGTCGAGGACCGGGTGAAGCACCCGCTGTACGGCAAGGTCATCCGCCGTACGTCCAAGGTCAAGGTCCACGACGAGCTGAACTCCGCCGGCATCGGCGACTCCGTCGTCATCAGCGAGACCCGTCCCCTCAGCGCCACCAAGCGCTGGCGCCTGGTCGAGATCCTCGAGAAGGCCAAGTAGGCCGCGGCCTACTTGAGTTAGCAGGAGAGACACATGCTTCAGCAAGAATCCCGAGTCAAGGTCGCCGACAACACCGGCGCCAAGATGCTCCTCACCATCCGCGTCCTCGGAGGCTCCGGCCGCCGCTACGCGGGCCTCGGTGACATCATCGTCGCCACCGTCAAGGACGCGATCCCCGGTGGCAACGTGAAGAAGGGCGACGTGGTCAAGGCCGTCATCGTCCGCACCATCAAGCAGACCCGTCGCGCCGACGGCTCGTACATCAAGTTCGACGAGAACGCCGCCGTCATCCTCAAGAACGACGGGGACCCCCGTGGCACCCGCATCTTCGGACCGGTCGGTCGCGAGCTCCGCGACAAGAAGTTCATGAAGATCGTCTCGCTGGCACCGGAGGTTATCTAGTCATGGCCAAGATCAAGAAGGGTGACCTCGTCCAGGTCATCTCGGGCGCTACCCAGGCCCGCGGTGGAGACCGCGGCAAGCAGGGCAAGGTCCTCGAGGTGCTGGTCGAGCGCAACCGCGTCGTCGTCGAGGGCGTGAACTTCGTCAAGAAGCACGTCCGCGTCGGCCAGACGCAGCGCGGCTCGAAGGAGGGCGGCATCGAGACCGTCGAGGCCTCGATCCACATCTCCAACGTCGCGCTCGTCGACCCGAAGACCAAGAAGCCGACCCGGGTCGGCCACCGCAACGTGGCCGTCACCAAGGACGGCGTGACCAAGACCGTTCGCGTGCGCTACGCGAAGGCGTCGGGTGAGGAACTGTAATGACTGACACCACCGCAGTGGCTGCGAAGGTTCAGCCGCGGCTCAAGGCCAAGTACCAGGCCGACATCATCCCCGCTCTCAAGGAGCAGTTCGGCTTCGGCAACGTCCACCAGGTCCCCGGCCTGGTCAAGGTCGTCGTCAACACCGGTGTCGGTGAGGCCGCCCGCGACGGCAAGATCATCGACGGCGCGGTCAAGGACCTCACCGCCATCACCGGTCAGAAGCCGCAGGTCACCAAGGCCCGCAAGTCCATCGCGCAGTTCAAGCTGCGCGAGGGTCAGGCCATCGGCGCTCACGTCACCCTCCGGGGCGACCGCGCCTGGGAGTTCCTGGACCGCCTGCTCTCGGTGGCGCTGCCCCGCATCCGCGACTTCCGCGGGCTGTCGGACCGCCAGTTCGACGGCAACGGCAACTACACCTTCGGCATCACGGAGCAGTCGATCTTCCACGAGATCGACCAGGACCGCATCGACCGCGTCCGCGGCTTCGACGTGACCGTCGTGACCACCGCCAAGACCGACGACGAGGGTCGCGCGCTGCTCAAGCAGCTCGGCTTCCCGTTCAAGTCGTCGGACAACGCGTAAGCAGCAAGCCTCGAGGCCGGGGGACGGTGAGAACCGCCCTCCGGCCTCGTCGTGCGTCCGCCGCCGGACCGGTCCGTCCGGAGCCGGCGGCGGGCGCCACGCGGGACCCCCGGATCCCGTGCACGATCGGCCCTCGACCGCAGGGCCTCGGCCATGTAGCATGGCTCGTTGGCCTGCGTTTGCGCGGCCGCATGGGCGTCGACGTCGTCGGCGCCGTCCCACACCACAGGTCGTCACTCTTGTAAAGGGTGCCGAAACCAGGCGAGAAAGGCACCATCAGCCATGACCATGACTGATCCGGTCGCAGATCTGCTGACCAGAATCCGTAACGCGAACTCCGCGCACCACGACTCCATCACCCTCCCGGGCTCGAAGCTCAAGGCGAACATCGCCGAGATCCTCAAGACCGAGGGCTACATCGCCGACTGGAAGGTCGAGGAGGCGCGCGTCGGCACGACGCTCTCCATCTCCCTCAAGTACGGCCCGAACCGCGAGCGCTCGATCGCCGGCATCAAGCGGGTCTCGAAGCCCGGACTCCGCGTGTACGCGAAGTCGGCCGAGATCCCCACCGTGCTCGGCGGCCTCGGCGTCGCCATCCTGTCCACCTCGAGCGGTCTCCTGACCGACCGCCAGGCCGAGAAGAAGGGCGTGGGTGGGGAAGTCCTCGCCTACGTGTGGTAACCCCTCATGTCGCGTATTGGAAGACTCCCCATCGAGATCCCGGCGGGCGTCGACGTCTCCGTCGCCGGATCCGCTGTGACCGTCAAGGGCCCCAAGGGCGAGCTGACCGTCTCGGTCGCCAGCCCCATCCAGGTGTCCGTCGAGAACGGCCAGGTGCTGGTCTCGCGTCCCGATGACGAGCGCGAGTCGCGCTCGCTCCACGGCCTCACCCGCACGCTCATCGCGAACGACATCATCGGTGTCACGCAGGGCTACTCCAAGGGCCTCGAGGTCGTCGGAACCGGTTACCGCGTGCTGGCGAAGGGCTCGGACATCGAGTTCGCGCTCGGCTTCTCGCACCCGGTCGTCGTCACCCCGCCCGCGGGCATCTCGTTCACGGTCGAGGGCAACAACAAGCTCACCGTGCACGGCATCTCGAAGCAGGCCGTCGGTGAGGTGGCCGCCAACATTCGTAAGATCCGCAAGCCCGAGCCCTACAAGGGCAAGGGCGTGCGCTACGCCGGCGAGGTCGTTCGCCGCAAGGCCGGAAAGAGCGGTAAGTGATCATGGGACTCGGAACCAGAGGAAAGAGCAAGTCCGCTGCGCGCGGTCGTCGTCACGACCGTCTGCGCAAGAAGGTCGTCGGATCCGCCGAGCGCCCCCGCCTCGTCGTCAACCGCTCGGCCCGCCACGTCTTCGTGCAGGTCGTCGACGACGCTCAGGGCCGCACCCTCGCGTCGGCGTCGACCCTCGAGGCCGACCTGCGCGTGTTCGATGGCGACAAGACCGCCAAGGCCCGCAAGGTCGGCGAGCTCGTCGCCGAGCGCGCCAAGAACGCCGGTGTCGAGGCGGTCGTCTTCGACCGCGGAGGCAACAAGTACGCCGGTCGCGTCGCCGCGATCGCCGATGGAGCACGAGAGGCAGGGCTCAACCTGTGAGCGCCGCAGAGAACAAGGAACCCGAGGTCGCCGCTGTGTCGGAGGCCCCCGTCGAGACCGCTGCGTCCACGCAGCCGCAGCAGGAGGCTCGTGAGCCCCGCCGCGGCGGCCGCGACCGCAACCAGGGTGGCCGCGACCGCGGTGGCCGTGACGCCGAGAAGAGCCAGTTCCTCGAGCGCGTCGTGACCATCAACCGCGTGTCGAAGGTCGTCAAGGGCGGCCGTCGCTTCAGCTTCACCGCGCTCGTGGTCGTCGGAGACGGCAACGGACTGGTGGGCGTCGGCTACGGCAAGGCCCGCGAGGTCCCGACCGCCATCTCCAAGGGCGTCGAGGAGGCGAAGAAGAACTTCTTCCGCGTCCCCCGCGTCGCCTCGACCATCCCGCACCCCGTCCAGGGTGAGGCCGCCGCCGGTGTGGTGCTCCTGCGCCCCGCCGCCGCGGGTACCGGTGTCATCGCCGGCGGTCCCGTCCGCGCCGTCCTCGAGTGCGCCGGCATCCACGACGTCCTGAGCAAGTCGCTCGGCTCGTCGAACACCATCAACATCGTCCACGCGACCGTCGAGGCTCTGAAGCAGCTCGAGGAGCCGCGCGCCGTCGCCGCTCGTCGTGGTCTCGACTTCGACCAGGTCGCGCCGGCACGTCTCGTCCGTGCCGAGGCCGACGCCCTCGCCGCCGCGTCCAACGCGAAGGCAGGTGCCTGATGGCCCAGCTCAAGGTGACCCAGATCAAGTCGAAGGTCAGCGAGAAGCAGTACCAGCGCGACACGCTGCGCTCGCTCGGCCTCAGGAAGATCGGTCAGAGCGTCGTCCGCGAGGACAACGCCCAGAACCGCGGATACGTGAAGACCGTCGCCCACCTGGTGAAGGTCGAGGAGATTGACTAATGGCTGAGACGAAGAAGGCCGCCGCCGCGGAGTCCACGACTCCCGCGCAGGCGACCACCACGAAGGGCGCGGCGGTGCCGGCGACCAAGGAGCACGTGCTCAAGGTCCACCACCTCCGCCCCGCTGCCGGAGCCAAGAAGGCCAAGACCCGCGTGGGTCGCGGTGAGGGCTCCAAGGGAAAGACCGCCGGTCGCGGCACCAAGGGCACCAAGGCCCGCTACCAGGTGCGAGTCGGCTTCGAGGGTGGGCAGATGCCGCTGCACATGCGCACCCCGAAGCTGCGCGGCTTCAAGAACCCGTTCCGGGTCGAGTACCAGGTCGTGAACCTGTCCGCTCTCGCGGAGCTCTACCCCCAGGGCGGCGACGTCACCATCGGCGACCTGGTCGCCAAGGGTGCTGTCCGCAAGAACGAGAAGGTCAAAGTCCTCGGGGACGGCGACATTGCGGTTAAGCTGAACGTCGCGGTCGACAAGGTCTCCAGCTCTGCCGAGCAGAAGATCGTCGCTGCGGGCGGATCCATCAAGTAGCACCAGCAGCTTGTCGGTCGAGCTTGTCACGCCGACTCCCTCCGGGAGCGCGTGGCAAGCTCGACCTGTATCCCGCACCACAGAATTGAGCAGGAGACCTTAGGTAGTGTTTGGCGCCGTTGCGCGGATCTTCCGCACCCCCGACCTCCGCCGCAAGATCGGCTTCACCCTCGCGATCGTGGCGATCTTCCGGCTGGGATCCTTCATCCCTGCTCCGTTCGTCGACTTCAGCGCCGTGCAGGCCTGTCTCGCCGGCAACCAGGGCACCTCGGGTCTCTACGAGCTCGTGAACCTCTTCAGCGGTGGAGCACTGCTCCAGCTGTCGATCTTCGCGCTCGGGATCATGCCGTACATCACGGCGTCGATCATCGTGCAGCTGCTGCGCGTGGTCATCCCTCACTTCGAGACCCTGTACAAGGAGGGGCAGTCCGGTCAGGGCAAGCTCACCCAGTACACGCGGTACCTCACCATCGCGCTCGGCGTCCTCCAGTCGACGACGCTGATCACCGTCGCCCGCTCGGGCGCCCTCTTCGGCAACTCCGGCGTCCCGGAGTGCTCGGCGCTCATCATCACCGACGAGTGGTACTCCATCCTCCTCATGGTCATCACCATGACCGCGGGCACCGGGATCATCATGTGGATGGGCGAGCTCATCACCGAGCGCGGCATCGGCAACGGCATGTCGCTGCTGATCTTCACCTCGATCGCCGCCCAGTTCCCCACCTCCCTGTGGTCGATCGCGCAGTCGCGCGGCTTCGAGACCTTCCTCCTCGTCCTCGGCGTGGGCCTCGTGCTCGTGGTCGCCGTGGTCTTCGTGGAGCAGTCGCAGCGGCGGATCCCCGTGCAGTACGCCAAGCGGATGGTCGGCCGCCGCACCTACGGCGGCAACAACACCTACATCCCGATCAAGGTCAACATGGCCGGCGTCGTGCCCGTCATCTTCGCCTCGTCGCTGCTGTACCTGCCCGCGCTCATCGCGCAGTTCAACCAGCCCGCCGCGGGCCAGGAGGCCCCGGTCTGGGTCACCTGGATCACGAACTACCTCACCAAGGGCGATCACCCGCTCTACATGGCGCTGTACTTCCTCCTGATCGTGGGCTTCACCTACTTCTACGTCGCGATCACCTTCAACCCGGACGAGGTCGCCGACAACATGAAGCGCTACGGCGGGTTCATCCCCGGCATCCGCGCCGGCCGCCCGACCGCCGAGTACCTCAACTACGTGCTCACCAGGGTGACGCTGCCCGGATCGGTCTACCTCGGCCTCATCGCGCTCGTGCCCCTCGTGGCTCTCGCGCTGGTCGGTGCGAACCAGAACTTCCCCTTCGGCGGCACGTCCATCCTGATCATCGTCGGAGTCGGCCTGGAGACGGTGAAGCAGATCGACTCCCAGCTGCAGCAGCGCCACTACGAAGGACTCCTCCGATGACGTCGCACCCGATCGGCTTCCGTCTCCTGCTGATCGGCCCTCCCGGCGCAGGCAAGGGGACCCAGGCCGCTCGGCTGAGCGACATCCTCCGGGTGCCCGCCATCTCGACCGGGGACATCTTCCGCGCGAACGTCGCCAACGAGACCGAGCTCGGTCTCCAGGCGAAGGCCTACCTCGACAACGGGCGCTACGTGCCGGACGAGCTGACCAACGCGATCGTGCACGACCGCCTCCAGGAGGCGGACGCGTCGACCGGGTTCCTGCTCGACGGCTACCCGCGCACCACGGAGCAGGTCGACGAGCTCGACCGCATCCTCGCCGCGGACGACAACCGGCTCGACGCGGTCGTCCAGCTGACGGCCGATCCCGACGAGGTCGTCGGCCGCCTGCTCAAGCGCTCGCTCGAGCAGGGGCGCAGCGACGACACCGAGGACGTCATCCGGCGCCGACTCGCGCTCTACGAGGAGCAGACCGCTCCGCTCATCGACGTCTACGCGGCCCGCGGGCTCGTGGTCGTGGTCGACGGCCTCGGGCCGGTCGACGAGGTGACCGAGCGGACCGTCGTCGCCCTCGAGGGCCACCGCGTGGGCCGCCTCGACACCCCGGCCGCCTGAGCCGTGGCGTTCCGCTCCTCGCTCTACAAGACGCCCGCGCAGCTGCGGTCGATGCTCGCTCCGGGCCTCGCCACGGCCGCCTCGCTCGACGCGGTCCGCGCGGCGGTCCGCCCGGGCGTCACCACGCTCGAGCTCGACGCGATCGCCGAGGCGGCGATCGTCGCGCTCGGCGGCCACTCGAACTTCCAGCTCGTCCCGGGCTACCGGCACACGATCTGCGCCTCGGTCAACGACGAGGTGGTCCACGGCATCCCCGGCGGGCGCGTGCTCGAGCCGGGCGACCTGGTCTCCATCGACAGCGGCGCCGAGATCGACGGCTGGAACGGCGACTCCGCGATGACGGTGGTCCTGCCCGATCCCTCCCGCCCGGAGGAGGTCGCGGCACGCGCCGAGCTCTCGCGGGTGACCGAGGGATCCCTGTGGCGGGGGATCGCCGCCCTCGCCTCCGCCCGCCATCTCAACGAGGTCGGCGCGGCGATCGAGGAGTACATCGAGGACGAGGCCGAGCGCTCGGGCCGCGTCTACGGCATCCTCACCGACTACATCGGCCACGGCATCGGGCGCACCATGCACGAGGCTCCGCCGGTCTTCAACTACCGGGTGCGCCAGCGCGGCCCCGAGGTGAAGCCGGGACTCGTCGTCGCGATCGAGCCGATGGTCACCGCGGGCAGCGCCGAGACCTTCGTCCGCGAGGACGAGTGGACGGTCGCGACCGAGGACAGCAGCATGGCCGCCCACTGGGAGCACTCCGTCGCCGTGCACCACGACGGCATCTGGGTCACCACGCTCGCCGACGGCGGCGCGGTCGGCCTCGCCCCCTACGGGATCGTGCCGACGCCCTTCGCCTAGAGGCCCCAACGCGGAGCTCCTCCGATCCGATGCGGAGGAGGCTCCTCGTGGCCTCTCGCGCCCGGCGGGGGACCGTCGGGCGCCCACGAAGCGCGGGAGCGGGAGGACGACAGCGCCCTCCGGCTCCATCCGGAGTGCGGGTGTCGGCTAGCTGTCGATCACCCGCACCAGCTCCTCGATGAAGCCGCCGAAGTCCGTGGAGCGCCGGATGAGGCGCTGCACCTCCGCCCGGTCGGCGAACACCTCGACGAACTGGTCGAACACCGACTGGAAGGTGCTGCGGCCGGCCGAGGCGAACGCGATCATCGCGATCACGTTCACCCGCTGCTCGCCCCACTCCATCGCCGTGTCGTTCACGACGATCGCGATCGAGGTGCGGCGGGCGCTCATCGCCATCGCGTGGGGGACCGCGAGGTTGTCGGTGAACGCCGTGGAGCTCATCCGCTCGCGCTCGATGGCGCCGTCGACGTAGTCCTCGTCGATGATGCCGCCGGCGATCATCCGCTCGCCCAGCATCCGGATCATCGCCGCCTCGTCGCGCGCGTGCACGTTGCGGAAGAACAGCTCCTCGTCGAAGAACTGCAGCAGCTCGTCCTTGATCTGCGCGCGGCGGCGGTGCCGGCGGACGCGGGCGATGGCGCGGCGCACCGTCTCGACGTCGTGGTCGGTGAGGAACGGCTGCACCACCACGACGTCGTCGGACGCGGGGCGCTCGTCGATCGTGGTGATCACGAGGTCGGCGGTGAGACGGTCCCAGTCGACGTCGCTCCGCGTGATCAGCGAGCGGACCTCCACCTCCGTGCCGAGGGAGCGCTCGACGCGCAGGCGCAGCATGTGCGCGAGGTCGTAGTAGTTGGGGCAGACGATCACGCAGGACAGACGCTCCTCCCGCCGGGACACCCGCTCGAGGAAGGAGCCGACGTGGAGGGCGATGTAGGCGATCTCGTCCTCGTTGACCACGACGCCCCGCCGGCGCTGCAGCCCGCTCGCCAGGAACACCGCGATCTCGTAGGTCATCGGGTAGCTGGTCTTGATCGAGCGGGTGAGCGGGTTGCGGGAGTAGCCGCCCTCGGAGGCCCGGGCGATCAGGTTCCGCACGTGCAGGGCGAGGCGGACGATGAAGCCATCGTCGTCGAGGTCGACCAGGTACTCGCGGTTGACGTCGGCGACGAGCTCGCGGACGACGGCGAGGTCCTCCGGGTCGAGGTAGTTCTCGACCACGGCGGCGACCGGCTCGTTCTGCCCGGGCGTCGCCACCCGCGTCGTCATCAGGATCGCGAGCTGGGCGAGCTCGGCGTCGGTCAGGTGCGTCGCGAAGTGCCGTTCCACCAGCTCCGCCAGCAGGGCCGCGAGCTCGCCGTGGACCGCGGGGGAGGGGCGGGAGCCGGAGGGGTCCCCGATGCCCCGGGCGACGCGGTCGACGGCGATCGCGATGTGGAGGAGGACGCTGTTCACGCCGTAGTCGTTGATGTAGTAGCCGCGGGTCTCGAGCTCGGCCAGCAGCTCGGTCTTGAAGGCGCCGAGGCCGGGGGAGGCGAACTCGCGCTGGACGTCGTCGAGCGTGAAGACGCCCTGCGCGCTCTCGTCGCGGAACATCCGCGAGATCAGGCGGCGGCGGGCCTCCTCGCTGCCCTCGAGGCGCACCGACGGGCCGCGCCGGACCAGCCCGAGGCCGGCCTCGTCGGCGAGGGCCTTCACCCGGCGCAGATCGGCGTCGACGGTCGACTCGCTCACCGACAGCGCGTCGGCGAGGGCGAAGACGTCCAGGCCCTCGTCGGAGTCGACCAGGCGGCGGACGATGCTGTACAGCCGGTCGCGCGGGGTGTCGGGCTCGACGTCGCGGCTGCGCTGCGCCTCCAGGTACGCCGCGTACGCCTCGCGCGCGAGCCGGTAGCCGTTCGCGGAGGACTCGACCGGCTCCAGCGGGGCGGCCTGCGCCTTCACCGCGGTGACATAGCTCCGGACGCTGCGGGTGGTGACTCCGAGCCTGTCGGCGAGCTCGTGCGCCGTCACCCAGCCGTCGGCGCGGGAGAGGTACTCCAGCAGTCGTTCGCGGTTGTCAGGCATCAGGCTCCAGGCGTGCGGTCGGGGCGGGCGCCGGGAGCGCCACGACCCTGCCGCGGGCCCGCAGGACGCGGGCGGCGAGTCGTACGTCCCGTCAGTCAATCACCCCGGCGACGCGCCCGGGAGCCCCCGCGCCGCGGGTGGAAGGGGCCGTCTTCCGCCCCCGCGGAAGATTGTCTGCTGGAGGGTGCCGCCCCTCCGAGGGGATGCTTGGATGAATCACGACCCGGACGCGAGGAGGCGAACGAGGTGCGGAAGATCCTGATCGTCTGCGGTGCAGGCGCGTCGAGCACGTTCCTGGCCCACCGGCTGCGAGCGGGCGCGAAGGAGCGCGGCATGGATGCCGTGTTCCGCTCCGAGACCCTCACCGGTCTCGACCACTCCCTCCCCGAGGCCGACGTCCTCCTCGTGGGGCCGCACCTCGAGTCGCAGTTCGACGGACTCCGCCACCGTGCGGAGCTCGTGGGAGCCGCGGCCGCCCTCCTCCCGCCCGATGTCTTCGGAGCGCACGGTGCCGATGCCGTGCTCGAGACCCTGCCCGTCCTCTTCGCCGCTCGCGCGGTCGTCGCAGGCGCGGACGGGGACTCCTCCACCCGCCCGGTCCGTCCGGGCCAGCCCGACTCCGGGCACCACTGATGCAGTCGCGACTGCAGGATCAAGGAGAAACGTTCATGGTCGAGCGCACCGTGCAGGTTGCATCGTCGAAGGGCCTCCACGCCCGCCCCGCCTCGCTCTTCAGCCAGGCCGCGGCGAAGTCGGGTCAGAAGGTCCTCGTCGCCAAGGGCGACGCGACCCCGGTCAACGCCGCGTCGATCCTCGGGATCATCTCGCTCGGCATCGAGCACGGCGACGAGCTCACCGTCAGCGTCGAGGGCGACAACGAGCAGGCCGTGCTCGAGGAGCTCGCGACCTTCCTCACCACCGACCACGACGCGTGACGCCTAGCGTCACGCGAGGCGGCCGGCCCCGGCGCCCACGGCGCCGGTAGCCGCGGCAGCCCCTGGAGCGTGACGGCGACCCTCACCGGGTCGCATCAGGCGCCTGCGGGACCCGGCCCCGCCCTCTCCCGGCCCACGCCGCCGCCCCGCTCTCTCCCGGCCCCCCGCATCCTCTTCTCCCGCCCGCACTCCGCACGACAGGAACGAGCACCCATGACGCTGTCCACTCCTCAGACCGCCTACGCCTCCGCCAAGCTCCAGGGCACCGGAGTGGGACGCGGGCTGGCCCTCGGGCCGGTCCTGCGCATGCCGGAGCCGCTGCCCGAGCCCGAGGACACCGCCAGCACCCGCAGCGTCGCCCAGGAGGAGGAGCGCGCCGTCTCGTCGCTGTCCGCCACCGCCGCGACGATCCGCCACCGAGGCGAGCGGGCCGGCGGCTCGGCGAAGGACGTCCTCGACGCCCAGGCCCTGATGGCCGAGGACCCGTCCCTCGGGGACGACGTCAAGGCGCGGATCGCCGGGGGCAAGACCGCGGAGCGCGCCGTGCACGAGGCCTTCGCCGGCTTCCGCGACCTGCTCGTGGCGATGGGCGGCTACATGGCCGAGCGCGCGACCGACCTCGACGACGTCTCGCAGCGCGTCGTGGCGCACCTGCGCGGCGTCGCCGCTCCCGGCGTCCCCGAGTCGGACGAGCCGTTCGTGCTCGTCGCCCGCGACCTCGCTCCGGCCGACACGGCGCTGCTCGACCTCGAGAAGGTCCTCGGCCTGATCACCAGCGACGGTGGACCGACCTCGCACACGGCGATCCTCGCCCGGGAGAAGTCGATCACCGCCATCGTCGGCACCACCGGCGCCCTCGACCTGCGGGACGGCCAGCTCGTCATCCTCGACGCCACCTCCGGCGTCGTGACGGTGAACCCCTCGGACGCCGAGATCGGCGCCGCGAAGTCCTCGATCGCCGAGCGCGCCGAGATGCTCGCCGCACCGGTCGTCCCCGGCGCGCTGGCCGACGGCCACGCCGTGCCGCTGCTCGCGAACCTCGGCTCGGCCGACGGCGCTGCGAACGCGGTCGAGCTCGGCGCCGAGGGAGTGGGGCTGTTCCGCACCGAGTTCCTCTTCCTCGACGCGAAGGAGGCGCCCTCGGTCGCCGAGCAGGCGGAGCAGTACACGCGCCTGCTCGCTGCGTTCCCCGGCCGCAAGGTCGTCGTCCGCGCGCTCGACGCCGGCGCCGACAAGCCGCTGAGCTTCCTCAACGACGACCACGAGGAGAACCCGGCCCTCGGTCTCCGCGGACTGCGCGCCCTCCGCGCCAGCGAGCAGATCCTCCGCGACCAGCTCACCGCCCTCGCCCAGGCCGACGCCGCCACCGACGCCGACCTCTGGGTCATGGCGCCGATGGTCGCGACCGTGGACGAGACCCGCTACTTCACCTCGATGGCGCGGGAGCTCGGCATCCGCACCGCCGGAGTGATGGTGGAGGTCCCCTCCTCCGCCCTGCTCGCCGACCGCATCCTCGGAGTCGCGGACTTCGCCTCGATCGGCACCAACGACCTGACCCAGTACACGCTCGCCGCCGACCGCATGCTCGGCACGGTCTCGGCGTTCCAGGACCCGTGGCACCCGGCCGTGCTCCGCCTCGTCGGCGAGGTCGGCCGCGCGGGAGCGGCGCTGGGCAAGCCCGTCGGGATCTGCGGAGAAGCCGCCGCCGACCCGCTGCTCGCCGTGGTCCTCGTCGGCCTCGGCGCCACCACCCTCTCGATGTCGCCGTCGGCTCTCGCCGACGTCCGCGCCGAGCTGGCCGAGCACACCCTCGAGGACGCCAAGCGGTACGCGGAGCTCGCTCTCGCCGCCGACAGCGCCGCCGACGCCCGCTCCGCGGTCACCGAGGCGATCGCCGCCTCCTGATCCCGGATCACCAGCCCCACCCCCCTGCACCACCCCGCCACTCGGGAGCCGGGACGCCTCAGGAGCGTCCCGGCTCCCGAGTGGCGGGGTGGTGCAGGGGGGTGGGGCTGGTGATCCGGGATCAGGAGGCGGCGATCG
>NZ_PSUV01000018.1:0-79022 GCF_002931985.1 Rathayibacter sp. AY1H2
GGAGCCGACGGAGCGGGGGCCGCCGCCCCCGAGGCCGCGGCCCCCGCTCCGTCGGCTCCCGCCCCGGCCGCCGCCGCGCCTGCGCCCGCTGCCGCCGCGCCCACCGCCTCCCCGGAGCCCACCGACTCCAACCCCGGCTACGTCACCCCGCTCGTGCGCAAGCTCGCGGGCGAGAACGGTATCGACCTCTCCACCCTCACGGGAACCGGAGTCGGCGGCCGCATCCGCAAGCAGGACGTCCTCGACGCGGTCGAGGCCGCCAAGTCGGCTCCGGCCGCCCCGGTCTCGGCGCCCGCCGCCGCAGCCGCCAAGGCCGCGCGCACCCCGCTCGAGACGTCGCCCCTCCGCGGCACCACGCAGCCGATGTCGCGCCTGCGCAAGGTCCTCGCGCAGCGCGCCGTCGAGTCGATGCAGACGAGCGCCCAGCTCACCTCAGTCATCGAGGTCGACGTCACGGCGGTCGCCCGCTTCCGCGACTCGGTCAAGAAGAGCTTCCAGGAGAAGACCGGCGCCAAGCTGTCCTTCCTCCCGTTCTTCGCCCTCGCGGCGGCGGAGGCGCTCAAGGCCTACCCGGTGATCAACTCGACCCTCGACGGGGAGTCGATCGTCTACCCGGACCACGAGAACATCAGCATCGCCGTCGACACCGAGCGCGGCCTGCTGACCCCGGTCCTCAAGAACGCGTCCGAGCTGAACCTCGCGCAGATCGCCTCCACCATCGGGGACCTGGCCGAGCGCACCCGCAACAACAAGCTGAAGCCCGACGAGCTCGCCGGCGGCACCTTCACGCTGACCAACACCGGTTCGCGCGGGGCCCTGTTCGACACTCCCGTCGTGTTCCTGCCGCAGACCGCGATCCTCGGCACCGGCATCGTCACCAAGAAGCCGGCCGTCGTGCAGGTGGACGGTGCTGACGCCATCGCGATCCGCTCGACCGTCTTCCTCGCGCTCTCGTACGACCACCGCACGGTCGACGGAGCCGACGCGGCGCGCTTCCTGGTCGCGATCAAGGAGCGTCTCGAGGAGGGCTCGTTCGAGAACGACCTCGGCATCTGAGACGCTCCCCCTGAGCGCGCCTCTCACGAGGCCGCTCCGGTGTAGACGTCGCGGATGAGCCAGCCGGCCTCCGTCCTGATGATCAGGACGGAGGCCGCTGTCGTCCCCGGGGCCGTCCGGAGGTGCACGACCGCCGATGCCCCGTTCACGTCGACGAGGACGGCCGACGCCTCCCCCGTCGCCGGGACAGCGGAGGCGGGGCCGTCCGCTGCGTCGCCGAGCGGCGAGTCCGCCGTGACCAGACCGCGGGCGCACTCCCGGTCCCCGCACGCGCGCACCGCGTCGATCAGCACCTCCGCCGCCTGCTCGGCGTCGAGTGAGGTCGCCGCGACCGGAGCCGGCGGTGCCGCGGTCGCCACCGCCGGCGGAGCCGACCGAGCCGGAACGGGCGCGGCTGCGGTCGACGCCTCCGCATCCTGCACCTGCCGATCGGGCCCGCCCGCGAGCGAACCGGCGAGCACCGCTCCCAGCACGATCGCCGTCCCGACGGAGAGCGGTCCCCGACGCCGGACGACGAACGCCCGGAGGCGGTCCTGCCAGCCGTCGAGCGGATGGACCCGCCTGTGCCGGGCAGCCGGAGCGGGCACCGCCTCCCGACCCCGTGCATCCGCGCCGGACGTCGGCAGCGCCCGCACCGCCTCGCCTATCCCCTGCGGATCAGCGAGTCCGTAGAGGTTGCCCTCCAGCGCCAGCAGGTCGCGGTGCCGCGCGAGGGCGGCGACCGGCAGCTCCGGGCAGAGCATTCCGAGGCGCTCCAGGACCCGCTGCAGCGCGTCGCGCGCCGCACGCGGGGTGTGGACGGCGGGCGTCGTCAGCAGCACCAGCGGCCGACCCTCCTCCGTCAGGCCGATGTCGTCCGTCGTCGGAGCCAGCCATGCTCCCTCGAGCGCGGCCGACCGGACCGCGCCCACCACGGGGGCGAGGAGGGTGACCGCGGCGCCGAGTGCGATCCCCCGCTCGACCCGCAGGAACCTCTCGAGTGTGGCGACGACGGGAGGGGCGGTCGAGACGATGCGCCTCCTCGGAGACGACTCCACCCTGACGATGCGTTCGCGGTGGCGGTGCTCGGCGAGCCGAGCCACCGCCGACACCTGTAGCGCCTCGGCCTCCCGCGGCCGCATCGTCCGCTCGGCCGGCGGTGCGGCATTCGGCGCAGGCGTCCGCCGCCTCCCCGTCCGCACTCCGCCGATCCTCCGGCCCTGGACCGTCCCGCTGCTCGTCATGAGGCGAGCCTGACCGCAGGTCGGGGCGGAGGACACCCGTCGATCCCGATCGGTGGACGGATCGGCGCACGTGCCCTCTGTGGAGGAGTCGGATCCGCGTCCGGGGTCCGCCGCCGCGCTCCCGCTCGGTATCCTTGACGTCATGGCACGCAGCACGGAACCGTCGACGAAGGCGGTCAAGGAACCCGGACGTCTCAAGCAGATGTGGCAGGTGTTCCAGATGACCCGCCGCTACGACAGCAGCGCCGTCTGGATCATCCTCCTCGCGCTCCTGCTCCCGATCCTGCTCGGCGTGCTCCTCGGCATCCTGCTCGGCAACGGCAACGGCTTCGTGATCGCGCTGTGGATCATCGTGGGCGTGATGGCCGGCCTGGTCGCCGGACTCGCCGTGCTCTCGCGTCGCGCCGAGCGCGCCGCCTACGGGCAGATCGCCGGGCAGCCCGGCGCGGTCGGCGCCGTCCTGCGAAGCGGACTGCGCGGCACCTGGACCGGCGGCGAGATGCCCGTCGCCGTCAACGGTAAGACCCAGGACGCCGTCTACCGCGCCGTCGGCCGCGGAGGCGTCGTGCTGATCGCGGAGGGCCCCGCCTCCCGGACCAAGCGCATGCTCGAGGACGAGCGGCGCAAGGTGTCGCGGATCCTGCCGAACGTCCCCGTCACCTTCGTGCACGTCGGCTCCGACGCCGATGCGACTCCGCTGCACAAGGTGCCGAGCCGCCTCTCGAAGACGAAGAAGGTCCTCACCAAGGCCGAGGTCCTCGCGGTGAAGAACCGGCTCTCCTCGCTCAACACGTCGCTGCCCATCCCGAAGGGCGTCGACCCCTTCAAGGTGCGCCCTCAGCGATCGCGCTGACGCACGACGCGACAGGCCGGTCGGGATCTCTCCCGGCCGGCCTGTCGCGTCTGCGGCGCGAGTCAGTAGCGGACGAGAACCGTCCCGGCCACCTTGTCGTGGAAGCCGCGCTGGTCCGAGTCCCAGACGAGCGCCGGCACCAGCACGGCCAGCAGCACAGAGCGCACGATCGGGCGCCACACGCCGACCCAGCCCCCGCCGAGACGGATGACGCGCATCCCGAGCAGGCGGTGCCCGATGCTGCCGCCGATGGTGGGGATGAAGACGACCTGCAGCAGGACGAACAGCAGCAGGCTCGCCCAGCGGTCGTAGTCGAAGAACGCGAGCGACAGCAGAGCGGCGACGGCGAAGTCGACGGCCAGGGCGGCGATGCGGCGGCCGGACCGTCCGACCGAGAGGCGGCCCTCTCGGGGGAGGCCGAGACGCTCCCCCGGGTACGAGCTCGGGGCGGCGTCGGCGAAGGTCCTGCGGTCGGCGGCTGGCATCCTCCGATCCTATCCGCGGCGTCTCGGAGCGGACCGAGGAGCGGGTGGTCCGGCAGACGACGTGGAGCCCGACCCCGGACCGGCCCCGTAACATGTCGGAAACAACAGGGACACGGTGGGGAAACCCTCCGTCACTACCCTGGAACGGCTGCGCTCTGCAGCACCCCGTCACGCCATTGGAGACCTTTGCATGTTTAAAGATTCTTCCGAGGTGCTCTCGTTCATCAAGGACACGGACGTCAAGTTCCTCGACATCCGGTTCACCGATCTCCCCGGTGTCCAGCAGCACTTCAACATCCCCGCCTCGACTGTCGATGAGGAGTTCTTCTCCGTCGGTCAGCTCTTCGACGGGTCCTCGATCCGCGGATTCGCGAACATCCACGAATCGGACATGCAGCTGATCCCTGACGTGACCACCGCCTACGTGGACCCGTTCCGCGTCGAGCGCACGCTGATCCTCGTCTTCGACATCTACAACCCGCGCAACGGCGAGATCTACTCCAAGGACCCGCGTCAGGTCGCGAAGAAGGCCGAGAAGTACCTCGCGTCGACCGGCATCGCCGACACCGCGTTCTTCGCCCCCGAGGCGGAGTTCTACATCTTCGACGACGTCCGCTACGAGATCACGCAGAACTCCGCGTTCCACTCCGTCGACTCGGTCGAGGGCGCCTGGAACTCGGGACGCGTCGAGGAGGGCGGCAACCTCGGCAACAAGACGCCCTACAAGGGCGGCTACTTCCCGGTGAGCCCCGTCGACAAGCAGGCCGACCTCCGCGACGACATCTGCCTCAAGCTGATCGACGCCGGCCTCATCCTCGAGCGCTCGCACCACGAGGTGGGCACCGGCGGCCAGGCCGAGATCAACTACCGCTTCGACACGATGGTCCACGCGGCGGACGACATCCTGAAGTTCAAGTACATCGTCAAGAACACGGCCGAGCAGTGGGGCAAGACCGCCACGTTCATGCCGAAGCCGCTCTTCGGCGACAACGGCTCGGGCATGCACACCCACCAGTCGCTGTGGAACGACGGCACGCCGCTCTTCTACGACGAGAACGGCTACGGCGGTCTCTCGGACCTCGCGCGCTGGTACATCGGCGGACTGCTCAAGCACGCCCCCGCCGTCCTCGCGTTCACGAACCCGACGGTCAACTCGTACCACCGCCTGATCCCGGGCTTCGAGGCGCCGGTCAACCTGGTCTACTCGGCCGGCAACCGCTCCGCGTCCATCCGCATCCCGATCACGGGCACGAACCCGAAGGCCAAGCGCATCGAGTTCCGTGCGCCCGACGCCTCCGGCAACCCGTACCTCGCGTTCGCCGCCCAGCTGATGGCGGGCCTCGACGGCATCAAGAACCGCATCGAGCCGCACGAGCCGGTCGACAAGGACCTCTACGAGCTGCCCCCCGAGGAGGCGAAGCTCATCCCGCAGGTCCCCGCGACCCTGGGCGAGGCGCTCGACGCCCTCGAGGCCGACCACGACTTCCTCCTCCAGGGCGGCGTGTTCACTCAGGAGCTCATCGACACCTGGATCGAGTACAAGCGCGAGAAGGAGATCAAGCCCCTCGCGCAGCGTCCTCACCCGTTCGAGTTCGAGCTGTACTACGGGGTCTGATCCCGCAGCACTGCCGAAGGGCCGTTCCTCCTCGGAGGGGCGGTCCTTCGCCGTCCGCGGCGCGCGGGCGTCAGCGGTAGGAGGGAGCGTCTCCCGCGGCCGGCCCGTAGAACAGGCGCTCGAAGACCGCGCGGGAGCGGCGGGTCACGCCGAGGTAGTCGTCCTCGAGTGCCGTCGCGGACCCGGCCGGATACTCGAGCAGGCGCGCGACGCCCTCGAGCTGCCGGCGGTCGGTCGGGAGGACGTCGCTGGTGCGGTTGCCCCAGAGCGTGGTGCCCGAGCGGACACGGGACGCGAGGATCCACGCGGCGCGCAGCCGATCCGCGTCCTGCGGGCCGATCATGCCCTCCTCCTCCGCGACCGCGAGGGCGGTGAGGGTCGAGGTCGTCCGGAGCGCCGGGGTCCGCCGCGCGTGCTGCAGCTGGAGGAGCTGCACCAGCCACTCGACGTCGCTCAGCGATCCGCGGCCGAGCTTGAGGTGACGGCGCGGGTCGGCGCCCTGCGGCAGACGCTCGCTCTCGACCCGTGCCTTGATCCGCTTCACCTCGCGGATGTCACGGTCGGAGACCGCTCCCGGGTAGCGGACCCCGTCGGCCAGCTCCTCGAAGTCCTCGATGAGCGCCTGGTCCCCCGCTACTCCCCGCGCCCGGAGCAGCGCCTGCGCCTCCCACGTCAGC
The DNA here is from genome assembly GCF_002931985.1 of Rathayibacter sp. AY1H2. Taxonomy (NCBI): domain Bacteria; kingdom Bacillati; phylum Actinomycetota; class Actinomycetes; order Micrococcales; family Microbacteriaceae; genus Rathayibacter; species Rathayibacter sp. AY1H2. The sequence goes on from NZ_PSUV01000018.1 coordinate 5,910, forward strand.
GACCAGCGGGCGTAGTAGGCGCGGTAGGAGTCGAGGGAGCGCACGAGGGGCCCGTTCTTGCCCTCGGGCCGCAGGTCGGCGTCGAGGTCGAGTGGCAGGCGGGAGTCCTCCGTGAGCCGGACCAGCTCGGCGACGACGAACTGCGAGTAGAGCTGGGCCTGGTGCGGCTCGGCGGTGCCGGGTCGCTGGACGTACATCACGTCGGCGTCGGAGCCGAACCCCAGCTCCGCCCCTCCGTACCGGCCCATGCCGATGATCGCGAACTCCGCGTCGGCGCCGGGCCGGGCCGCACTGCCGCGCCGGATGGCGGCGAGCACGCCGCCCAGCAGTGCGCTGATGATGTCGGTGAGGCTGGTCGCGATCTCCTCGATCGAGCTGAGGCCGAGCACGCCACCCATGGCGGTCCGCAGCACCTCGCGCCGGCGCATCGAGCGGAGGACCGAGGCGACCGCGTCGGGCGTCTCGTGCCGGGCGAGCACGGCGCGCACCTCCTCGGCGAGCTGGGCGGCGCTGCGGGGGCGGAGGGCGTCGTCGTCCTCGAGCCAGGCCGCCGACTCCGGGATGCGGTCGAGCAGCTCGCCGACGAAGCGCGATCCGGAGAGCACCGTGGTGAGCCGCTTGGCGGCTCCGGACGAGTCGCGCAGCATCCGGAGGAACCAGGGCGTCCCGCCCAGTGCGTCGCTGAGGCGCCGGAACGCGAGCAGGCCGTAGTCGGGGTCCGGTCCGTCGGCGAACCACTGCAGCATCACCGGCACGAGGTGGCGCTGGATGCTCGCGCGGCGCGAGACGCCCGAGGTCATCGCGGCGATGTGACCGAGCGCCCCGCGGGCGTCTGCGAAGCCGATGGCGGCGAGGCGCGCCTCCGCCTGGCCGGTGGACAGCTCGGCACCGCCGTCGGAGAGCGCGGCGACCGCGGAGAGCAGCGGACGGTAGAACAGGCGCTCGTGCAGGCCCCGGACGCGGTGCTTGATCCCGTTCCAGACGCTCAGCAGCTCCTCCGCCGTGCGGGCGAGCCCGCTGGAGCGGGCGAGGGTCCGCAGCTCGTGCTCGTCCCGCGGCATCAGGTGCGTACGCCGAAGGCGCCGCAGCTGGAGGCGGTGCTCGAGCAGCCGGAGTGCCCGGTAGTCCTGCGCGAACTCCTCGGCGGCGGAGCGGCCGATGTACCCGCGGTCGGCGAGGGCGCCCAGGGCGAGGAGAGTCCCGGGCATGCGGATCTCGTCGTCGGTCTGCCCGTGGACGAGCTGAAGCAGCTGCACCGTGAACTCGATGTCGCGCAGGCCGCCGGGCCCGAGCTTGATCTGGTAGTGGACGTCGTTCTGCGGGATGTTCTCGGTGACCCGCTCCCGCATCCGCTGCACCGACTCGACGAAGTTCTCGCGGGAGGCGCTCGACCAGACCTTGGGCGCGACCGCGTCGACGTACGCCCGCCCCAGCTCCTGGTCGCCGGCGAGCGGACGCGCCTTGAGCAGCGCCTGGAACTCCCAGCTCTTCGCCCACCGGTCGTAGTAGGTGATGTGCGACTCGAGGGTGCGCACGAGCGCGCCCTGCTTGCCCTCCGGGCGCAGGTTCGGGTCGACCTCCCAGAGCTCCGGCTCCATCGCCAGCGCAGAGGTCCCGCGCATGAGGAGCACGGCGAGCCGGGTGGCGACGTCGATCGCACGGGCGTTCGTCAGCTCCTTCTCCGGGTCGCCCTCGGCGACGAAAATCACGTCGACGTCGCTGACGTAGTTGAGCTCGGACGCTCCCGCCTTGCCCATGCCGATGACGGCGAAGCGGGTGGCGGCGACCTCGTCCCGGCCGAAGCGGCCTGGGCCCGTGCCCTCGACCAGCTCGGTCCGCGCCACGGCGAGGGACGCCTCCAGCGCGGCTCCGGCGAGGTCGGCCAGCGCCCTCGTCACCCGGTCGATCGCCGCGACGGGGTCGGCTTGGCTCAGATCGTGGACGACGATCCTGGTGAGGAGGCGGCGGTACCGGACGCGCAGCGCCGTCCAGCCCGCCTCCTCCCGGAGCGACGAGAAGCCGTCGACGGCGCCGACCGACTCGAGCAGCTCGGCCTTCATCCCGGCGCGCCCGGGGAGCGTGCGCACCGGCTCGAGCACGCTGGCCAGCTCGTCGGGCCGGCGCTGGAGGAAGTCGGCGAGGCCGGAGGAGGCCCCCACCACCAGAAGCAGCCGGGTCAGTGCCTCGTCGTCGGCGAGGACCGCGTCCATGCGGTCGCGGTGCCGCCGCAGCAGGTCGATCAGAGCGAGCAGCGCCTCGTCCGGGTCCGCCACCCGGGCGAAGGAGGGCAGCACCGACTCGAGCTGCCGCCCGGCCAGCTCCTCCGCCTCGGCCAGCCGTGCCCCGGTCTCGCCGAGCGCGGCGAAGCCGAGGCGTGCGACATCGCGGAGGGAGCGTTCGCGGGGCATGGCCGAGGCGTCAGAGCATCTCGAGGTTGCTGCGCAGCTCGTACGGCGTGACCTGGGCGCGGTACTCGGCCCAGTCCTTCCGCTTGTTGAGCAGCACGAAGTTGAACACCTGCTCGCCCAGCGTCTCGGCCACGAGCTCGGACTCCTCCATCAGCGAGATGGCGCGGTCGAGGCTGGCGGGCAGGGCGCCGTAGCCGAGCGCCCGGCGCTCCGCGTCCGAGAGAGCCCACACGTTGTCCTCGGCCTCGGCCGGGAGCTCGTAGCCCTCTTCGATGCCCTTGAGCCCGGCCGCCAGGAGCAGCGAGTACGCCAGGTAGGGGTTCGCCGCGGAGTCCAGCGCCCGGTACTCGATGCGCGAGGACTGCCCCTTGTTCGGCTTGTAGAGCGGGACGCGCACGAGGGCGGACCGGTTGTTGTGGCCCCACGAGACGTAGCTGGGCGCCTCGTCGCCGCCCCAGAGCCGCTTGTAGGAGTTGACGAACTGGTTCGTCACGGCGGTGATCTCGGGGGCGTGCTTGAGCAGGCCCGCGATGAACTGGCGGCCGAGCTTCGAGAGCTGGTACTGGGCGCCCTGCTCGTAGAACACGTTCACGTCGCCCTCGAAGAGCGAGAGATGCGTGTGCATGCCCGAGCCGGGGTGCCCGGAGAGCGGCTTCGGCATGAACGTCGCGTAGACGCCCTGCTCGATCGCCACCTCCTTGATCACGGTGCGGAAGGTCATGATGTTGTCGGCCGTCGTCAGCGCGTCCGCGTAGCGGAGGTCGATCTCGTTCTGGCCGGGGCCCGCCTCGTGGTGGCTGAACTCGACCGAGATGCCCAGATCCTCCAGCATGCGCACGGAGCGGCGGCGGAAGTCGTGCGCCGTGCCTCCGGGGACGTTGTCGAAGTACCCGGCGGAGTCGACCGGTTCCGGACCCTCGGCGCCGAAGGACGACGACTTGAGGAGGTAGAACTCGATCTCGGGGTGCGTGTAGAAGGTGAACCCGCGCTCGGCCGCCTTCGCCAGCGTGCGCTTGAGCACATTGCGCGGGTCGGCGACGGCGGGCTGGCCGTCCGGCGTGGTGATGTCGCAGAACATCCGCGCCGTCGGGTCGATCTCTCCGCGCCACGGGAGGATCTGGAAGGTCGACGGGTCCGGATGCGCGAGGACGTCGGCCTCGAAGGAGCGGGTGAGGCCCTCGATGGCGGAGCCGTCGAAGCCGAGCCCCTCCGCGAACGCGCCCTCCACCTCGGCCGGCGCGATCGCGACCGACTTCAGCGTGCCGACGACGTCGGTGAACCAGAGGCGAACGAATTTGATCCCTCGCTCTTCAATGGTGCGAAGAACGAAGTCCCGTTGCTTGTCCATCCAGACCCCTCCTGTTTCGACCCTCAGGCTACTGCCTCCGACCGGGGCCCGCGGGGCGCCCGAGGCGCGCCGTAGACTGGCGCCCATGTCAGCGCAGCCCGTGAAACGCGTTCGAACCCGCCACTTCCAGAACGCGAAGGACTCCGGTGTCCGCATCACCGGGCTGACCAGCTACGACCAGCTGACGGCGAAGATCTTCGACGACGCCGGGATCGACTTCCTCCTCGTGGGCGACTCCGCCGGCAACACGGTGCTCGGCTACGACACCACTCTGCCCGTCACCGTCGACGAGCTCATCCCGCTGGCGCGTGCCGTCGCCGGAGCCGTCGAGCGCGCCTTCGTCGTCGCCGACATGCCCTTCGGCTCCTACGAGTCGGGTGCCGACGACGCGCTGCACACGGCGTTCCGCTTCATGAAGGAGACGCACGCGCACGCGGTGAAGCTCGAGGGCGGGGTCCGCTCCGCCGAGCAGATCCGGCGCATCGTCGAGGCGGGCGTCCCCGTGATGGCGCACATCGGCTTCACGCCCCAGAGCGAGCACGGGCTCGGCGGCCACATGGTCCAGGGGCGCGGCGAGGGCATCGAGCAGCTGCTCGCCGACGCACGAGCCGTCCAGGAGGCCGGGGCGTTCGCCGTCGTCCTCGAGATGGTGCCCGCGGACGCGGCACGTCAGGTGACGGAGGAGCTGCGCATCCCGACGATCGGAGTCGGAGCGGGACCGCACGTCGACGGACAGCTGCTCGTGTGGACGGACTTCGCCGGATTCACCACCGGCCGCATCCCCCGCTTCGTGAAGCAGTACGCGGATCTGCGCGGCGTGCTCACCGGAGCGGTCACCGCGTACCGGGACGACGTGGAGTCCGGCGCCTACCCCGGCGCCGAGCACAGCTACGAGTAGCCGGAGTCCGGCGCCTACCCCGGCGCCGAGCACAGCTACGAGTAGCCGCGGTCAGCGGTCCTCGGCGGCGTCCTCCTCGGCCCACTTGCGGCTGTTCTCGTGCAGCCGCTCGAGGGCGTGCTCCGCCTCCTCGCGAGAGGAGAAGGGTCCCACCCGGTCGACGGAGGGGGACACGAATCCCTGCTCCACCGTGCCGGCCTTGAGGTTGTACCACCAGGAGTTCGCGTCGCCGTCAGCCATGCCGCGATCCTACGCCGCAGCCCGCGTCGGTCCGCACCCCCGCCCTTCGCTAGCATGGCCGCTATGACTGCTGCGGCGACCGCCATCGGGATCGACATCGGGGGAACGGGCATCAAGGGGGCCTCGGTGGACCTGGCCGCGGGCACCCTGCTCAGCGACCGGATGAAGCTCGCCACTCCCCCGGGAGGCACGCCGAAGGACATCGTCGCCACCGTCCAGCAGATCCTCGAGAAGATCCCGGACCTGCCCTCGGACACCCCGGTCGGCATCTGCTTCCCCGCCGTCGTCGTCCACGGACGGACGATGTCGGCGGCGAACGTGTCGGACGAGTGGATCGGCCTCGAGGCCGAGAAGCTCTTCGAGGACGCGATCGGCAGGAACATCTTCTTCGTCAACGACGCCGACGCGGCGGGCTACGCCGAGTCGCGCTTCGGAGCGGCGAAGGACAAGAAGGGCCTGGTCATCATGACCACCCTCGGCACCGGCATCGGGACGGCGCAGATCCACGACGGGATCCTCATTCCCAACGCCGAGCTCGGCCACCTCGAGATCCACGGCGGCGACTACGAGAAGAAGGCCTCGTTCGCCGCCAAGGAGCGCGACGACCTCGACTACAAGCACTGGGCGAAGCGCCTGCAGCGCTACTACTCCCACCTCGAGGCGCTGCTCTGGCCCGATCTCTTCATCGTCGGCGGCGGCATCTCCAAGCACCACGACGAGTTCCTCCCGCTGCTCGACCTGCGCACCCCGATCATCCCGGCGGCGCTCCGCAACAACGCCGGCATCCTCGGCGCGGCCGCGCTCGCAGGGCGGGGCTGAGTCTTTTTCCTCGGCGGTCCCCGCCCGCCGAGGCGCGGTCGGCCTCGGGAGGTGACGCGTTCCGGGGAGCGGGGTGCGGACGGCTACGGCGAAACGCTGGCACGCGTTTCGCCGGTTCGCCTGGTGAGTGGCGCCACGGCGGACGGACGTGATCAGACTTTCAGGGTTCAGTGGTCGCGGTGAGCCAGGACGGGGGCGGGGGCACCTGGTCCTCGGCGGCGATCCGCAGCGGCGTCTCAGGACCGTCCTCCAGGATCGGCGCCTGCCGGACGTCGTGATGCACCGCTTCGTCCGCAGGAGGCAGCGCGAGAGATGGCATGCGCCAGTCTCAACGAGTGGCGGCGCAAGGATGTATCGAGACCCGGGAACCGCCACGGCAGGCCGTCGCGCTGCCTGCGGGCGGGAGCGCGAGCTCGGCGACCGGCGGAGACGCGAGATGCCCCGCCGGGGCGGGGCATCTCGTGGCGAAGGGGTCGGCTGATACGCCGGGTTCTGTTCACGCCGCGCCTCTCGGCGGGCGCTGGACGGCCATCTCTCTCGGAGCCACGTCGCCGTGACCCTCCAGCGGTCTACCCGAGGACCCGACGAGCAGCCGCATCGTCCTCTGTCTGACCTTGCTCCGGGCGAGGTTTACCGAGCGGACCGGATCACTCCGGCCCCTGGTGGTCTCTTACACCACCGTTTCACCCTTACCGCCGGCCGGAGCCGACGGCGGTCTGTTCTCTGTGGCACTGTCTCGCGGGTCGCCCCGGGTGGGTGTTGCCCACCGCCCTGCTCTGCGGAGCCCGGACGTTCCTCGGCACCACGGCTCTCGCCGCGGTGACGCGACCGTCTTGCCGGCCCGTTCGCCCGTCCAGTGTACGGCTCAGGCGAGGGTGGACTCCTCGCCGCGCACCAGGATGCAGCCGCTGTCGGGGCAGAGGACGACCTCGTCGGGAGCGGAGGCGCGGATCCAGGAGAGGTCCGACTCGGTGAGGGCCACGCCGCTCCCCTCCGACACCTTCCCGCGGAGGAGGGCCGCGCCGACTCCGTAGCGGGCGCGCTGCTTCTCGTACAGCTCGACCAGGTCCTCCGGAAGGGTCGTCACCAGGTCCGCCCGGTCCCGGACGAGCGCCTCCTGCTTGTCGCGGAGCTTCTCGGCCTGGGCGTCGCGCTCCTCGGCGAGGGTCCCGAGCGAGGCGACGACCTCGTCGCGCTCGGCCTGAGCCGCGGCGACCTCGGACTCGATGCCCTCGATCCGCTCCATCAGGGTCAGCTCGATGTCCTCGAGGTCTCCCCGTCGCTTCACGAGGGAGGTGATCTCGCTCTCGAGCGCGGCGATGTCCTTGGCCGCGGATGCGGTCTGCAGGCGGTCGCGATCGCGGATGAGCCGCTTCTCGACCACGCTGACGTCGGACTCGATGCGCCCGAGCTCGGTGCGCACGTCCTCGAGGCGCCCTGTGCGCTCGGCGAGGGAGCGGCGGGTCTCGTTGTCGCGGGCCTGCATCGCCTGGATCCGCGCGATCTGCGGGAGCGTCGCGAGGGCGTGGCGCAGCTGCGCGCCCCTCGTGTCCAGACTCGCCAGAGTCAGGAGTTCGCGCTGGTGTGCGGGGCTGGCTTTCACGTGGCGGTCCTCGTTCCCGGCGCGCAGTACGGGCGCGCCGCGTCCATTCTCCCGTGCCCGCGGCGGGTCAGTGCACGATCGCGAAATCCCACGGGTCGGTGCGGGTCTCGCTCACCTCGACGGTGACCGTGGGCAGGGCCTCCCGCAGCGCGGTCGCGGCGACGTCGAGCCACAGCCACTCGCTCGCCCAGTGCGAGACGTCGATGAGGGCGGGGCCGGTGCCGTGCAGGGCCTTCTCGCGCGCCTCGGACGCCGGGTGGTGCCGGAGGTCGGCGGTGATGAAGACGTCGCTCGTGCGGACGGCGGGGGCGTCCAGGAGCGAGTCCCCCGCTCCCCCGCAGAGCGACACGCGGCGCACGGGCGTCTCGTAGGCGCCCGCGGCCCGCACTCCCCCCGCGGTGGCCGGCAGGAGCTCGGCCACGGCTCCGGCCAGGCGTCCGAGCGTCACCTCCTCGGGCAGGTCCCCCACTCGGCCGAGCCCGACCGACGGGTCGGCGCCCGGGACGAGCGGAGTCGCGCCGGTCAGGCCGAGGCGGGTGGCGATCACGTCCGAGACCCCGTCCGCGACGATGTCGGCGTTCGTGTGGGCCGAGATCAGTGCGCAGCCGCCCCGGATGAGGTCCGCGAGCAGGCGGCCCTTGTAGCCGTCCTCGGCGATCGAGGTGACGCCGCGCAGCAGCAGCGGGTGGTGCGCGACCAGGAGCTGGTATCCGCCGTCGACGGCCTCCGCGACGGTGTCGGAGACCACGTCGACCGTGAGCAGGATCCGCTCCACCGCGGCGTCGGGGTCGCCGGTGACCAGGCCGGGCGCGTCCCAGCTCTCGGCGGCCGCCTCCGGCCAGAGACGGTCGATGACGGCATGGACGTCGCGCAGTGAGGGCATGCGTCCAGGGTAGGGCCGCTCAGCGCGGGTGGTCGGTCTCCACGGCGCGGATCGCGGCGTCTGCGTCGGCCGCCGCGTCGAGGTCGGCTCGCAGGTGGTCGTCCGACTCCGGCACGCGGACGGTGATGCCGCTGTACCGCTCGATCTCGATCAGGCCCGCGACTCCGGAGGCGGCGAGCACGTGGCCGCCGATCCCGCCGGTGGTGTCGACGACGTGCGTGTGCAGGCCGGCGACGCTGATCCCCTGGAACGGCTGCGGGCCGACGAAGCCCAGCAGCGTGCCCTCGACGCCGGTCAGCCGGACCTCGTGCTGGTCACGCATCGCGTCCGCCGGGCGGCGGTAGGGCTCCGCCCGCGCGATCGGCCGGCGCAGGGTCGGGGTCTCCGCCCGCGCGCGCAGGCGGACGCCGACGAAGACGTCCGGGCCGGGCACGAGCGAGCGCACTGCGGCCAGTCTGCCGAGCGGCGCGATCGGGAGCCGTCGCGACGCACGGTCGGTGGTCCGTGCTTGCCTGGGGACCATGAACGAGTACCTCCCCTGGGCCGTCGCGGCCGCCCTGCTCCTGGCCCTCCTCATCACGGTCGTCGCCGGCCGCCGACGGCGCACTGCGGCGAGAGCGGCGGCGGAGCAGGCCGCGGAGGAGGCCTCGGAGGAGCACCAGCGCACGATCGCCGAGCGCGACCGGAGCCACGAGGCGGCGCTCAAGGCATTGACGCGCGCGCGCGACGCCGAGCGCGACCTCAGTCGGACCGAGCTCGAGACGGCGCAGGAGGAGGTCGAGCAGACCCGTGACGCGCTCGCCAGGACCTGGAGCAGCGAGGCCGTCTCGCACACTCTGATCCGGGAGGCGTGCGCCTCGGCGGGGCTGTCCGGCGTCCTCGCCACGAACGTCGTCTTCGTACCGGTCGACGCGCGCACGACGCGCCGCTTCCTCGCGCAGATCGACCATCTGCTGCTCACCCGGCACGGCGCGCTCATCATCGAGGCCAAGTACTGGCAGGGGGTCGTCTTCGACGGCGTGCGACCCGGTACTGTCCACCCCTCCTACGGCGTCCTCCTCGACGAGGACGCCCTGCCCGAGGCCTTCGCGGTTCAGATCGCACCGGGGACGGTGTCGCGGTGGACGGTGCGCACGCATGTCGAGCAGCACGTCCCCGCCCGGCAGGTCCGGATCCAGGCCGCGCGGCTCAAGGAGCACCTGGCCCTGAACGGTCTGCCCACGCCGTGGTTCGAGACGGCCGTGCTCTACAGCCACCCCGACGTCAGGACGTACGCGCCCGGATGGGAGGGCACGGGAGCGGCACGGACGAGGATCCTGACGGGAGTCGACGAGCTGACGGACGCTCTGGCCGATCTCGCACGGCGCCCGGGCACCACGATCGGGGAGGACGCCTGGGGCGAGCTCTCCGGATTCCTCGCCGGATGCGGCGGCCATGTAGAGCCGGTCGGGCCGACCCGTGCGTGACCAGCAGGGGGACCCGGTGGCCGGACGGGCACGGTCCTGGCTGGCCTGACCGGCCTGAGCCGGACAGGACGGCGCCGGACAGGACGACGCCAGACCCTGTAACGCCGGGAACGACGAAGGTCCGCACTCTCGGAGGAGTGCGGACCTTTTCGGTGGATCCGAGGGGATTCGAACCCCTGACCCCCTGCATGCCATGCAGGTGCGCTACCAGCTGCGCCACGGACCCATGTTCTGTTCTGTCTTGCTTCGTGCTGTCCTGCGCTGTCTCCGCCCGGCGGAAGCAACTCGAATAAACTACAACACGATTCGCGTGAAGTGAAATCGAGCGCTGTCGCCGGGCGTGTTCGTCAGTTCGAGGACGTCGACGAGTCGACGGCGACAGGCTGCTCGAGGGTGAACGGCACCGTTGGGCAGTCCTTCCAGAGGCGCTCGAGCGAGTAGTACATGCGGTCCTCCTCGTGGAAGACGTGCACGACGAGGTCGCCGAAGTCGAGGAGGATCCAGCGGCCCTCCGCACGGCCCTCGCGGCGCAGCAGCTTGGCGCCGGAGTCGTTCAGGCGGTCCTCCACCTCGTTCGCGATCGCGACCACGTTGCGCTCGGAGCGGCCGGTGGCGAGGAGGAAGATGTCGACCAGCGGCAGCGGCCCCGAGACGTCGAGGGCGACGAGGTCCTCACCGCCCTTGGAGTCGGCGGCGGTGGCCGCGAGCTGGAGCAGGGCGCGGGCGGAATCGGTCGCAGTCATGAAGCCTTCAGTGTCGGTGGTGGAGATCAGAAGATGTTGAGCACGAAGCCGCCGATGAACAGCGCGATCGCGCCGACCAGCAGGACGGCCGCGGTGATCGCGAGGACCACCGGGACGCTCACGCCGGCGCGCTTCTGCGGCGCGATCATCGAGGTGCCGGCGGCGTGGGTGGAGACGGCGCTGGACGCCCGGACCGGCTCGGACTCGCCGACGGGCTGCTCGCGGTCGATGCGGTCGACGTAGCGGTCCACATCGGGCGAGTCGTAGAGGTTCGGGTGCTGGCCCGTGGAGCCGAGGCTGCGCGGGAGGTCGAACGAGCCGGTGACGAGGATCTCCCCCGTGTCCGTGCCGACTGTCGCGCCGGGGCCCGTGGTCGGCAGGATCAGCGCGTTGGTGGTGGTGACGGCACCGGTGGCGGCGACTCCGCTCGCGATGAGGGAGTCGAACGAGGCGTCCACCTCCTCCTTCGACTTGCTGTCGAGTTCCTCGGTGATGGCGAGGTGCTCGATCGGCGGCTCGAAGCTCCCGGTGATCTCGGTGGCCTTCTCGTCGGCGATGTCGAGGGATCCGCCCACCGACGCGAAGAGCGCGGTGTTCAGGTGCGGCTGCTCGGGCTGCTCGCCGGCCGTCGGCTGCTCGTCGTCCGCGTCCCGCTCGTCGGAGGCGTCCGCGGACGGCGTCTCGTCGTCGGAGGAGGAGCTCTCGATCTCGGCCTCGTGCACCTCGGCCGCGTCGGCGTCCGCGGTCGCATCGGTGGCGGACTCGTCCGCCTCCTCCTCGGACGCCTCGGGGGCGTCCTCGGTGACGACGTCCTCGTCGCCCTCCGGCTCCTGCTCCGCTGCGCCCTCGGGCACCGGCTCCGCATCACGGGACTCGTCGGCCGCCTCGATCACGGGGACCGCCCCGGTCGGCGGGAGCGCCGAGGCGCGCTCGAGGGCGCCCTCGACGTCGTCGGAGCGCTCGTCGTCGGACCGCTCCTCGTCGGCGGGCGGCTCCGCCTCCGGTGCGGCGGCGACCTTCTCCGCCTGCTGCTGCGCCAGCAGTGCGCGCAGCTCCCGACGGGTCAGCTGGCGGCCCGTGGCGTTCTCGGTGGCGACGATCTCCATCGAGGAGGTGCGCAGGTCGGGCTCGCTCGCGGGGCTCGGCTCGACGGGGGTGATCCGCAGGGCCTGGGTGGGGGTCAGCACCGGCATGTCGCCGGCGGTGGTGGCGGTCGCGGTGGCAGCTCGGCGGGACGTCGTCGGAACGGCGGCGGTCGTGGCCGCACCGGCCTCGCGCCTCTCGCGCTCGCGGATCTCGCGCCGGGTGAGCGGCTTCTCCTCGGGCTGAACTGTCATGACGTGCTCCGATACAGGTGGTGCTTCGAGATGTACTGGACGACACCGTCGGGAACCAGGTACCAGACCGGATGACCCCGGTTGACGCGGCTCCGACAGTCGGTCGAGGAGATCGCCAGTGCCGGAATCTCCAACAAGGATACGTCCTGGGCCGGCAATCCCGAAACGTTGAGGACGTGCCCCGGCCGGCTGACGGCGACGAAGTGGGCCAGCTCCCACAGCTCGTCGTAGTCCTTCCAGCTCAGGATCTGAGCGACCGCGTCCGCGCCGGTGATGAAGAACAGCTCGGCGTCGGGGTGCGCGGCGTGGATGTCGCGCAGGGTGTCGATCGTGTAGGTCGTGCCGATCCGGTCCACGTCGACGCGGCTGACGGTGAAGCGCGGGTTCGACGCCGTAGCGATCACCGTCATCAGGTACCGGTGCTCGGCGGAGGTCACCGTCTTCTTGTGCCACGGCTGGCCGGTGGGCACGAAGACGACCTCGTCCAGGTCGAACGACTGGGCCACCTCGGAGGCGGCGACCAGGTGACCGTGGTGGATCGGGTCGAAGGTGCCGCCCATCACGCCGATGCGCGGACGCCGCGGGCCTCCGCTCGCGGCGGACGTCACGATCGCTGGGCTCCCCGCCTAGTGTCCGTGACCGTGCTGGTCGTGGGAGCCGGCGCCGGTCTTGTGCGAGTGGCGGTTCGCCACGTCGCGGTAGCTCCAGGTGACGAAGCCGAGGGCCGTGAAGGCGACGGCGGCGATCAGGCCGAAGACGATCGGGGGGAACGGCAGCTCCGTGTGGGCCGCTGCTTCGGCGAGGACGGTCGTCGCGAGGGACATGCAGTGCTCCTTGGAGGTCGTGGTCGCCCCGGCGGGGCTCCGACGAGTCTACCCGGACGCCGCTCGACGCCGGATCGCCGGTCCGGGCGCTAGGCGCGGACCTGTCCCGCGCCGCGCAGCAGCCACTTCGTGCTGGTCAGCTCGGGAAGACCCATGGGGCCCCGAGCGTGCAGCTTCTGCGTCGAGATGCCGACCTCGGCGCCGAACCCGAACTCCCCGCCGTCGGTGAAGCGGGTGGAGGCGTTGACCATCACGACCGCGGAGTCGACCTCGGCGAGGAAGCGCTCGGCGCTCCGGAGGTCGTTCGTCACGATCGACTCGGTGTGGTGGGTGGAGTACCGGTCGATGTGGGCCATCGCGGCGTCGAGGTCGTCGACGATCGCGACGGCGACGTCGAGCGAGTAGTACTCCGCGGACCAGTCCTCATCGGTGGCGGGCACCGCGTCGGGCCAGAGCGCCGCGACGCGCTCGTCGCCGTGCACGGTCACTCCCGCTTCCGCGAGCCGGCCGAGGACGGGCGGGAGGAGGCGCTCGGCGGCGTCGCGGTGGACGAGGAGGGTCTCGAGGGCGTTGCAGGTGCTCGGACGCTGCACCTTGGCGTTGTGGACGATGTCCACGGCCCACTGCTCGTCGGCACTGGCGTCGAGGAAGACGTGGACGACTCCGGCGCCCGTCTCGATCACGGGGACCGTCGACTCCGTCACGACCGACTCGATGAGGCCCGCGCTCCCCCGCGGCACCAGGACGTCGACGTAGCCGCGCGCTCGCATGAGGGCCTTCGCGCCCTCGCGGCCGTGGTCGTCGACCGTCTGCACCAGCTCGGCGGGCAGGCCGACGCAGGCGACGGCCTCCTGCAGCAGCTCCACCAGGACGCGGTTCGTGTTCTCCGCGGCCGTGCCTCCGCGCAGGATCACGGCGTTCCCGCTCTTGAGGGCGAGCGCCGCGATGTCGATGGTGACGTTCGGGCGCGCCTCGTAGATCGCTCCGACCACGCCGAACGGGACCCGCACCTGGGTGAGGGAGGCGCCGTTGGGCAGGTTCGATCCCCGCACCGTCTGCCCGACCGGATCGGTGAGCCCGACGACCGCGACGACGGCGTCGGCGAGGGACCCCAGGCGCGCCGCATCGAGGCGGAGGCGGTCCTGCAGGCCCGCGCTCATGCCGATCTCGCGACCCCGCTGGAGGTCGAGCTCGTTCGCCGGGACGACGCGCTCGGCGCTCGAGCGCACCGCGTCGGCGATGGCGAGCAGAGCCCGGTTCTTGAGGTCGGTGGTCGCACTGCGGAGGGAGCGCGACGCGACGCGGGAGGCGGCGAACCGCTCGGTCAGCGCACTGCTGTCGGGGGTCGTCTGCGGCATCCGGCCAGTGTAGAGGCAGACGACCCCGGCGGCGGGAGTCAGCTCTCCTCGCCGGCCTCCGTGCCGTCGCCCTCGTCGGCGACGCGCCAGACGCCGCCCTGGCGCTCGCGCTCGAGCTCCGCGCGGGCCTCGGCCTTGGCGTCCATCCGCTCGAAGTAGTCCTCGCGACGCTCGTTGCGGGTCTTGCGCCGGTTGTCCTCGAGGCGGAGGTCCGTTCCGCGGGGCGCGGTGATGAGCTCGGCCGTCGAGGTGAGGGTCGGCTCCCAGTCGAAGACGACGCCGTCACCGGGGCCGATGACGACGGTGGAGCCGGCGACCGCTCCGGCCGAGAACAGGCCGTTCTCGACTCCGAGCTTGGCCAGGCGGTCGGCGAGGAAGCCGACGGCCTCGTCGTTCGTGAAGTCGGTCTGCGCGACCCAGCGCACGGGCTTGGTGCCCAGGACCCGGTACACGTTGCCGTACGAGCCGCCCTCGACCCGGATCTCGAAGTCCTTCTCGTCCACGGCGCGGGGGCGGATGGTGATGCGCTCCACCCGCGGCACGGCGGCGAGCTCGAGGCGGTGCTTCTCGACGATCTCGGCGAGGGCGAACGTCAGCTGGCGGAGTCCCGAGTGGCTGACCGTCGAGATCTCGAACACGCGGTAGCCGCGGCCCTCGAGGTCGGCCCGGACGAAGTCGGCCAGTTCCTGGGCCTCGGGCACGTCGACCTTGTTGAGCGCGATCAGCTGCGGGCGCTCGATCAGCGGCACCTGTCCGTCGCCGACGGGGTACGCCGCCAGCTCGCCGAGGATGATGTCGAGGTCGGTCAGCGGGTCGCGGCCGGGCTCGAGCGTGGCGCAGTCGAGCACGTGGACGAGCGCGGTGCAGCGCTCGACATGGCGGAGGAACTCCAGGCCCAGGCCCTTGCCCTCGCTCGCGCCCTCGATGAGACCGGGCACGTCGGCGACGGTGAACCGCGACTCCCCCGCCTGCACGACGCCGAGGTTGGGCGCGAGGGTCGTGAACGGGTAGTCCGCGATCTTCGGCTTGGCCGCCGAGATCGCCGCGACGAGGCTCGACTTGCCCGCCGAGGGGAACCCGACGAGCGCGACGTCCGCGACGGTCTTCAGCTCGAGGACGACGTCGCCCTCCCAGCCCGGCGTGCCGAGCAGCGCGAAGCCGGGCGCCTTGCGCTTCGTGGTGGCGAGCGAGGCGTTGCCGAGCCCGCCCTGCCCGCCCGGAGCGATGACGAACCGGAGGCCGGGCTCGTCCATGTCGATCAGCTGGTCGCCGTCCGGCGACTTGACGACCGTGCCGACCGGGACGGGGAGCTCCATGAGCTCGCCGTTCCCGCCCGCACGGTGGTCGCCCATGCCGGGACCGCCGTTCTCGGAGCTGCGGTGCGGGTGGCGGTGGTAGGCGAGCAGCGTCGTCGTCTGCGGGTCGGCGACGAGGACGATGTCGCCCCCGTGCCCGCCGTTGCCGCCGTCGGGGCCGGCGAGCGGCTTGAACTTCTCGCGCCGGACGGAGACGCAGCCGTTGCCGCCGTGGCCGGCACGCAGATGCAGCGTGACGTTGTCGACGAAGGTGACCATGGTGTGAATCCGTCCGTGAGTGCGTGCGGCGCCGGGATGCCGGCGCCGGGGGGCTGTGCCCCGGTAAACGCGCAAGGGGCGAGCCGAAGCCCGCCCCTTGCGTCCTGTGCCTGTGCGGCCGAGGAGGTCGACCCTACTGGGCGGCCGCCACGATGTTGACGACCTTGCGGCCGCCCTTGCTGCCGAACTCGACAGCGCCCGCCGAGAGGGCGAACAGGGTGTCGTCGCCACCGCGTCCGACGTTCGCGCCGGGGTGGAAGTGGGTGCCGCGCTGGCGGACGATGATCTCGCCCGCGTTCACGACCTGGCCGCCGAAGCGCTTGACGCCGAGACGCTGCGCGTTCGAGTCGCGACCGTTGCGAGTGGAGCTCGCGCCCTTCTTGTGTGCCATTTCTCATCTCCTCGAGACCGGGGGGCCGCAGCCCCGTGCTGTTGCCCTGCAGGGCGATGGCTCGCTCCGCAGGTCAGCTCAATTCCTTTGCAGGACTACTTGATGCCAGTGACCTTGACGCGCGTGAGGTCCTGACGGTGCCCCTGGCGCTTCTTGTAACCGGTCTTGTTCTTGAACTTCTGGATGATGATCTTCGGACCACGGAGGTCCTCGAGCACCTCGGCGGTGACGGTGACGCCCGCGAGGGTCGCCGCGTCCGAGGTGATCGACTCACCGTCGACGAGCAGCACGGCAGGAAGCTGCACGGTGCCGTTCTCGTCGGCCTTGACGCGGTCCATCGTCACGATGGTGCCGACCTCGACCTTCTCCTGCCGACCGCCGGCGCGCACAACTGCGTAAACCACTTCTCGTACCTGTTTCTCGTCTGGACGGAGCGGAGGCCTCGTCCGGGGCTTGTAGGGACGGGGCTGAGCCCCGGTCTTCCGGTTCGTACCCGTCTCCTCACGACACGAGGGAACCGGCACCGCGGCCCACGCCCCGTGAGGGGCGGAGCGACAACGGAAATCTGCGTGAGCACATGGATCGCGCCACACCAACGGTCAAGAGTACGGGATCCGCGCTCCACGGTCAAACGCACACGACTGCGAAGCCGTGTCCACCCGACCGGCGACCCCGTCACGATAGTCGAGGAGGAGGCGCGTGGACGGACGGCGCGCCGCCTACGATCGGGGAATGGCCATCCTCGTCGACGCCGCGCGCTGGCCGGCGCACGGCCGGCTGTGGGCGCACCTCGTGAGCGACGTCTCGCTCGAGGAGCTCCACGACTTCGCGCGCCGTCTCGGCGTGCCCGAGCGCGGCTTCGACCTGGACCACTACGACGTGCCCGAGGAGCGGATCGACGAGCTCGTCGCCGCGGGCGCGGTCCTCGTCGGCGCGCGGGAGCTGGTCGAGCGGCTGAGGCGGAGCGGGCTCCGCGTCCGCGGTCGCGACCGGGACGCCGAGAGGGCCCGGCGCCGGCTCTCGCCGGGCACCGGGCCCTCCTGACACCGGGTCGCGCTACTGGTCGGCGCGGCGCGGGGTCTGCTCGGGGATGACCGCGACTCCGGTGAGCGCGGCCGTCGTGACGCGGCGGCTCTTCGCACGGCCCTGGCCGGGCTGCTTCGGGGCCGGCAGAGCGTCGAGCACGGAGTCGAGCAGGTGCTCGGCGACCTCGCTGCGGACGCGGCGCGGAGGCGTGACCGGCGCGATCGGGATGTCGAGGATCGGCGCGGCAGCGGCCGGCTCGATCTCCTTCTCGACCGGGGTCTCGACGGGAGCCGGCTCGACGGCCGCCGTCTCGGCGGCCTCCTGGCGCGGCTCGCGGTCGCGGCTGCGACGACGGCGCTCACCCCGGGCGGGACGCTCGCCGCGACGGCTCGGCTCGGACGGCTGCTCCTCGGGTGCCGTCGCGGACTCCTCCGGCGCCTGGGCCTCGACGGTCTCGGCGGCGTCCTCGACCAGCGCGGCCGCCTCCTCCGCCGCCTGGCGCACGGCCTGGGGGTGGATGGTGCTGGCGGCGATCTGCGCGAGCGCGTTCTTCGCGTCGTCCGTGATGGCGTGGGTGCTGATCGGCTTGGTCGCCGGCGCGCCCTGCCCGTTCTGCCCGCCGTTCGAGCGCCCGGAGGCGGCGGGCTGCTGCTCGCCGCCCTTGCCCCGGCGGCGCTGCTCCTGCTGCGGAGCGGCGGTCGACCGGTGCTTGAGCACGGGGTCGTGGTGGACGATGACGCCGCGCCCGGCGCAGATCTCGCAGTTCTCGCTGAAGGTCTCGAGCAGGCCCAGGCCCAGCTTCTTGCGGGTCATCTGCACGAGGCCGAGCGAGGTGACCTCGGCGACCTGGTGCTTCGTCCGGTCGCGGCTCAGGCACTCGACCAGGCGGCGGAGCACGAGGTCGCGGTTGGACTCGAGCACCATGTCGATGAAGTCGACGACGATGATGCCGCCGATGTCGCGCAGGCGCAGCTGGCGGACGATCTCCTCGGCCGCCTCCAGGTTGTTCTTCGTGACCGTCTCCTCGAGGTTCCCGCCCGAGCCGACGAACTTGCCGGTGTTGACGTCGACCACCGTCATCGCCTCGGTGCGGTCGATCACGAGCGAGCCGCCGCTGGGCAGCCACACCTTGCGCTCCAGCGCCTTCTCGATCTGCTCCGTGATGCGGAACTCGTCGAACGCGTCCTTCTCACCCGTGTAGACCTCGACGCGCTCGAGCAGATCGGGTGCGACCTGGCTGAGGTAGAGCTCGATGGTCTCGCGGGCGTCGTCGCCGGCGATGACCATCTTCTCGAAGTCCTCGTTGAAGACGTCGCGGACGATCTTGATCAGCAGGTCCGGCTCGCTGTGCAGGAGAGCGGGAGCCTGCCCGGTCGCGGCCTTCGCGCTGAGAGCCGTCCACTGCGCGGTCAGGCGCTCGACGTCGACGGTCAGCTGCTCCTCCGTGGCGCCCTCGGCCGCGGTCCGGACGATGACGCCCACGTTCTCGGGCAGCACCTCCTTGAGGATCTTCTTCAGGCGGGCGCGCTCGGTGTCCGGGAGCTTCCGCGAGATGCCGTTCATCGAACCGTTGGGCACGTAGACGAGGTAGCGGCCGGGGAGCGAGATCTGGCTCGTGAGACGGGCGCCCTTGTGGCCGACGGGGTCCTTCGTGACCTGGACGAGGACCCGGTCGCCGGGCTTGAGCGCGAGCTCGATCCGGCGGGGGCCGCCGGCGTTGTTCGCGGCGTCCCAGTCGACCTCGCCGGAGTAGAGCACGGCGTTGCGCCCGCGTCCGATGTCGACGAAGGCGGCCTCCATGCTCGGGAGGACGTTCTGCACGCGGCCGAGGTAGACGTTGCCGATGAGCGACGCCTCCTGCGAGCGGGCGACGTAGTGCTCGGCGAGGACGCCGTCCTCGAGCACGCCGATGCGGATGCTGTCCTCCTTCGAGCGGACGACCATGACGCGGTCGACGGCCTCCCGGCGGGCGAGGAACTCGGACTCGGTGACGACCGTGCGGCGCCGGCCGGCGTCGCGGCCGTCGCGGCGGCGCTGCTTCTTGGCCTCGAGGCGGGTCGAGCCCTTGATGCGCTGCGGCTCGGTGATGAGCTCGGGCTCGCGGGCCTCGCGCTGCTCGCGCGGCTGGCGGACCCGGACGACGGTGTTCTCGGGGTCGTCGGAGCCGGACCTCTCGCTCTCGCCGCTGCGGCGGCGCGAGCGGCGGCGGACGGAGCCCTGCTCCTCGGCCGGGCTCTCGCGCTCCTCCTGGACGCCCAGCGGCGCACCGCGGGGAGGCAGCGGAGCCAGCTCGACGTAGTCGGGCAGGACCGGCGCCTGGAACAGCAGCGACGGGCTCGGCAGTGCGGGCCGTCGCGGCTCCTCCTGGTCGGCGCCCGGGGTCTGCGGCAGGGCGTTGAAGAACACCGCGCCCGTCGACGTCGACGGCTCGGCCGCCTCCGCGGCGCTCCCGGTCTCGGGCAGCTCGATGCCCTCGGCTCCGGTCTGGTCGGTCTCGTTGCTGTCGATGATCGTCTCCCCTGTCGCTGGCGCGCTCGACTCGGTCCGCCGGCTCGCCCGGCGGCCACCGAAGAGGCGGCTGATCTTCCTGGCCCCGCTGCGGGGCCCGTCGCGGTCCGGATCGGATCCGCTCGTACTGTTGTCTTCCACCATTCCTGGTGCACTCCTCGGCCGGGTCGTCCGCCGCGTCGTCTTCCCGGATGCTTCTCTCGTGCGAGGGGCCTCGGCCCGCCGCGAATCCTTCCGCTCCCCCGGTCCCGTCGCGCTCGTGGCGCGGGACTCCGGTTGCAGCTGCACACTCGGAACTGACTATCCGACACGCGCTCCCCCGCGGTGCGACCTGCGGTCGACTCCCGGCGGAGCGGAGATCCGGCGCGTCCATTCGCGGAACGCTGTCGATCTCCTGTGGCCCGGTACTCGCCCGGTAAACCTTCTTCGCGTCGATGCGGGGTCCCCCGGACCGACGGCTCCGATTATCGCACGCATTCCCAGAGGCGCCGATCCGGCGCGTGCCATAATCCCCCGGTGTCCAGCGATCCCGGGGTGCGCGACGCCCCCACCCAGCAGCGCCCCGTCCTCTTCGCCGTCCTGCTGATCGTCCTCGGCGTGATCGGCTGGACCGCCGCCTTCGCTCTCACGAACGACAAGTTCGCCGCTCTCGAGAACCCCGATGCGGGCCTCGGCTGCGACTTCAGCCTGCTCGTGCAGTGCAGTGCGAACCTGAACTCGGCGCAGGGCGCGGTCTTCGGCTTCCCGAACCCTCTCATCGGCCTGGCTGCCTGGATCGCGCCGATCGTGGTGGGGCTGGGCCTGCTCGCGGGCGCCCGGTTCGACCGGTGGTTCTGGGCGGCCTTCAACGTCGGCTTCCTGCTGGCCCTGGTGTTCGTGGGCTGGCTCATCGCGACGAGCGTCTTCGCGCTCGGGACGCTCTGCCCCTGGTGCATGCTCACCTGGGCCGTCGTCATCCCGGGCTTCTGGCTGGTGACGCTCCGCAACCTCCGTGAGGGCGTGTTCCCCGTCCCCGCCGGGGTGCGCCGCTTCGCCGGTGCCGCCTACGGCTGGGTCCCGTTCATCACGCTGCTCTGCTACCTGCTGATCGCGGTGATCGCGCAGGTGAGGCTGAACGTGCTCGCCTACCTCTGACGGACGTCGTCAGAGGCAGGCGGCCGAGCGGCTCAGGCGAACCAGAGGCCGAGCTCGCGCGCGGCCGACTCCTCGGAGTCGGACCCGTGCACGAGGTTCTGCTGGACCTTGAGGCCCCAGTCGCGGCCGAGGTCGCCGCGGATGGTGCCGGGAGCGGCCGTGGTCGGGTCGGTGGTGCCGGCGAGGGCGCGGAAGCCCTCGATCACACGGTCGCCCGCGATGCGCAGGGCGACGATCGGGCCGCTCTCCATGAACTCGACGAGCGGCTCGTAGAAGGGCTTGCCCTCGTGCTCGGCGTAGTGGGCGGCGAGCAGCTCGCGGTCGGCCTCGACGAGCTTCACGTCGACGAGGGAGTAGCCCTTCGCCTCGATGCGGCGGAGGATCTCGCCGGTGAGGTTGCGGGCGACGCCGTCGGGCTTGACGAGGACGAGGGTCTCCTGAGTGGCCATGGTTCAGCGGTCTCCTTCGGTGGGGTCGGTGGGCTCCGCCGCCCGGCGCGTCTGAGCGTCGAGGCGGGTGCCGGTCACCATGCAGTACGTCCACAGCGCCACGAAGGCGGCGCCGATCACGTACATGATCGGGACCAGCAGGCCCGAGGCCACGATAACGAACTGCAGCACCCAGCCGATGCGGAAGCCGACCGGCCGGTTCAGCAGGCCCAGAGTGGCGACGAGCGCGAGGCAGACCACCGCTCCCCCGACCAGCACGATCACGGGGTCGGCCGCCTTCAGCCCGAAGGCCACCAGGGTGGCGAGGAAGACGATGACCGCCTCGAAGCCGAGCACGATCGAGCCGAGGCTCTCCCGGACGGTCCGCGAGCGCCGCGGGCGCCCGGCCCTCACGCGCCCAGCCAGTTCTCGTCGCGGGCCGCGGTGATCGTGCGGCCGACGAGGGTGATCGAGCCCGTGACCAGCAGGGCGCCCTTGTCGGTGCGCGCCGCGAGGACGCGACCGGCCGTGAGAGCACCCAGCGGGTCGTCGGCGACGCGGACCGCCTCCTCCGGGAACACGGTGCGGGCGAGCGCGGCGAGCTCCTCGGCGGGCATCGCCCGATCGCTCGGCGCCGTGGTCACGATCAGCTCGTCCACCACGGGGCGGAGCTCCCGGAGGATCCCCTCGGCGTCCTTCTCGGCCAGCACGCCGAGGACGGCCGTCACGCGGTCGAAGTCGAAGTAGCGGCCGAGAGCGGCGGCGAGGGACGCGGCACCGTGCGGGTTGTGCGCCGCGTCGACGACGGTGCGCGGAGCGAGTCCGACGAGCTGCAGGCGGCCCGGGGAGGTCGCGGCGGCGAAGCCCTCGTCGAGGACGTCGCCGGTGAGCTCCTGCGTCCCGCCTCCCAGGAACGTCTCGACCGCGGCGACGGCCACGGCGGCGTTCTCGGCCTGGTGGTCGCCGAAGAACGGCAGCAGCAGCTGCTCGTACGTGGTGACGAGTCCCCGGACGGTGACGACCTGGCCGCCGACGGCGACGGTCGTCGACTCGACGTCGAACTCCGCCCCCTCGACGACGATCGTCGACTCGGTGGCCTCGGCCGCGTGCCGCAGCACCGCCTCCGCCTCCGGGACCTGCCTCGCGGAGACCACCGAGGCGAGCGGCTTGACGATGCCCGACTTGGTGCGCGCGATCTCCTCGATCGTCGAGCCGAGGCGGTCGGTGTGGTCGAGGGCGATCGGCGTGAAGACGGCGACCTGCGCGTCGGCGACGTTCGTCGAGTCCCACTCGCCGCCCATCCCCACCTCGACGACGGCCACGTCGACCGGCGCGTCGGCGAAGGCCGCGTAGGCCAGGACGGTGATCGCCTCGAAGAAGGACAGCGGCGCCTCGCCCTGCTCGGCCAGCTCGGCGTCGGTCATCCGCAGGTACGGCTCGACGTCCTGCCAGTTGTCGGCGAGGCTCCGGTCGGAGATCGGCTCTCCGTCGATGACGATGCGCTCGTTGAAGCGCTCGAGGTGCGGACTGGTGAACAGGCCCACCCGCAGCCCGTGGGCGCGCAGCAGGCTCTCGATCATCCGGCTGGTCGAGGTCTTGCCGTTGGTTCCGGCGATCTGGATCACCGGGTAGGCGCGCTGCGGGTCGCCGAGGATCTCGACGGCGCGCCGGGTCGGAGCGAGGCGCGGGCGGACGCTCGCCTCGCCCAGGCGCTCCAGCAGCGCGGCGTAGACGGCGTCGGCGGCCGCGCGGTCGGCGTCGTCCGGCTCGAACGGATCAGACATCGGCGGCCTCGACCTTCTCGACGCGGATGATGGCGGTGCCCGCGGGGCCGACGGCGATCGCGCCCTCGCCGCCCTCGAGAGCCGTGGTGAGCGGAGTGAACGCGCATCCGGTCGCGAGGGTCTCCTCCGCGATCCAGAGCGCGTGCGGCTCGAGCGCCTGCAGGCTCGGCTCGTCGAGCACGACCTCCAGGACGATCCGGTCGCTGACCTCGAACCCGGCCGCCTTGCGGGCGTCCTGCACCGCGCGGATGAGGTCGCGGGCGAGCCCCTCCGCTTCGAGCTCGGGGGTGGTCGCCGTGTCGAGGAGCACGAAGCCCCCGCGCGGGAGCAGGGCGATGGCGCGGTCATCGCCGGCCGAGCCGCCGACCTCGAGCGTGAGCTCGTACTCGCCCTCGACCAGCTCGACGCCGCCGGCGGTGACGACGCCGTCCGTCTCGCTCCAGTCGCCGGCCTTGGCGGCCCTGATCACGGTCTGCACCCCCTTGCCGAGCCGGGGCCCGGCGGCGCGCGCGTTGACCGCGAGACGGGAGGTGACGCCGTAGTCGGCGGCGCTGGAGTCGACCAGCGGCACCAGCGACACCTCCTTCACGTTCAGCTCGTCGCGGAGGATCGCCTCGAACGGCGCGAGCTCGGCGGCGTCGGCGACCACCACGGTCAGGCGCGCGAGCGGCAGGCGGACGCGGAGCCCGGCCTGCTTGCGGAGGGAGAGCGCGGTGGACGAGATGCCGCGGACCGCGTCCATCGCGTGCACGAGCGCCGGGTCGGCGGGGAACTCGTCCGCCTCCGGCCAGTCGGTGAGGTGGACGCTGCGGCCGCCGGTCAGGCCCTGCCATATCTGCTCCGTGACGAGAGGCAGGAGCGGGGCGGCGACGCGGCACACGGTCTCGAGGACCGTGTAGAGCGTGTCGAACGCCTCCGATCCGCGGCCGTCCTCGTCGACGCCCTGCCAGAAGCGGTCGCGGGAGCGGCGCACGTACCAGTTCGTGAGCACGTCGCTGAAGTCGCGGAGCGCGGCGGCCGCGAGCGTGGAGTCCAGCGCCTCGAGCCGGCCGGTCACGGTCTCGACCAGATCGCGGGTCTTGGCCAGCAGGTAGCGGTCGAGGACGTCCTCGGAGCCGGTGTGCCTGGTCGCCTCGTAGCCGCCGCCCGCCGAGGCGTTGGCGTAGAGGGAGAAGAAGTACCAGGTGCTCCACAGCGGCAGCAGCACCTGGCGGACGCCCTCGCGGATGCCATCCTCCGTCACGACGAGGTTGCCGCCCCGGAGGACCGGGCTCGACATCAGGAACCAGCGCATGGCGTCGGAGCCGTCGCGGTCGAAGACCTCGGCCACGTCCGGGTAGTTGCGCAGCGACTTGGACATCTTCTGCCCGTCGTTGCCCAGCACGATGCCGTGGCTGACCACGTTGCGGAACGCCGGGCGGTCGAAGAGCGCGGTGGAGAGCACGTGCAGCGTGTAGAACCAGCCGCGCGTCTGCCCGATGTACTCGACGATGAAGTCCGCCGGGTTGTGGGTGTCGAACCAGTCCGCGTTCTCGAACGGGTAGTGCACCTGGGCGAAGGGCATCGATCCGGAGTCGAACCAGACGTCGAGGACGTCGCTGATCCGGCGCATCGTCGAGCGCCCGGTCGGGTCGTCGGGGTTCGGGCGGGTCAGCTCGTCGATGAACGGCCGGTGCAGGTCGTCCGGGCGCACGCCGAAGTCGCGCTCCAGCTCGTCCAGCGAGCCGTAGACATCGATCCGCGGGTACTCCGGGTCGTCGCTCTTCCACACCGGGATCGGCGAGCCGAAGTAGCGGTTGCGGCTGATGGACCAGTCGCGCGCGCCCGAGAGCCACTTGCCGAACTGGCCGTCCTTGACGTTCTCGGGGACCCAGGTGATCTCCTGGTTGAGCTCCTCCATGCGGTCGCGGATCGCGGTGACGCGGACGAACCAGCTCGAGACCGCCTTGTAGATCAGCGGATTGCGGCAGCGCCAGCAGTGCGGGTACGAGTGCTCGTAGCTCGCCTGGCGGAGCAGCCGGTGGCCCGCGCGCAGGAGCTGCGTGAGGGGCTTGTTCGCGTCGAAGACCTGGAGGCCGGCGACCTCGCTGATCTGCGGCAGGAAGCGGCCGCCGTCGTCGACCGAGATGATGACGGGGATGCCCGCCGCCTCGCAGACCTTCTGGTCGTCCTCGCCGTAGGCGGGCGCCTGGTGCACGATGCCGGTGCCCTCGCTGGTGGTCACGTAGTCGGCGACGAGGATGCGCCACGCGTTCTGCGTGCCCCAGGCCTCGGTGTCCGCGTAGTGGTCCCAGAGGCGGTCGTAGCTGATCCCCTCGAGCTCGGAGCCGCGGTGGGTGCGCGAGACGGCGGCCAGGGCCGACTCCGCGTCCGGATAGCCGAGGTCCTTCGCGTAGGCGCCGACCTGGTCGATGGCGAGCAGGTACTCGGCCGAGAGCTCGCGCTCCTCGGGCTCGCCCCTGCCGTCGGCCGCGCCGTTCGGGCCGGCGGGGACGACCGCGTACTCGATGTCGGGCCCGACGGCGAGCGCGAGGTTCGTCGGCAGCGTCCACGGCGTCGTCGTCCACGCGAGAGCGCGGACCGCCGTCAGCTGAAGCGCCTCCGCCGTCTCGCCGACCAGCGGGAAGGTGACGGTGACCGTCTGGTCCTGGCGCATCTTGTAGACGTCGTCGTCCATCCGCAGCTCGTGGTTCGAGAGCGGCGTCTGGTCGCGCCAGCAGTACGGCAGCACGCGGTGGCCCTCGTAGGCGAGGCCCTTGTCGTAGAGCTGCTTGAACGCCCAGATCACCGACTCCATGAAGGTGGGGTCGAGCGTCTTGTAGTCGTCGTCGAAGTCGACCCAGCGCGCCTGGCGGGTGACGTAGTCCTGCCACTCCCCGGTGTAGCGCAGCACCGACTCCTTCGCGGCGGCGTTGAAGGCCGCGACGCCCATCTCCTCGATCTGGGACTTGTCGGTGATGCCGAGCTGCCGCTCCGCCTCGAGCTCGGCGGGCAGGCCGTGGGTGTCCCAGCCGAAGCGGCGGTGCACCTGGCGTCCGCGCATCGTCTCGAAGCGGGGGAAGACGTCCTTGGCGTAGCCGGTGAGGAGGTGCCCGTAGTGCGGCAGGCCGTTGGCGAAGGGCGGGCCGTCGTAGAAGACCCACTCCGGCGCTCCCTCGCGCTGCCGGATCGACTCCTGGAAGGTGTCGTCCGCCTTCCAGTACGCGAGCACGCGCTCCTCGATCTCGGGGAAGCGCGGCGACGGGGACACGCCCCGGCCGAACGCGGAGCCCTCGGCGGGCTCGGCTCCGTGCGGGGTGGGCGGGGTCAGGGGGTAGGTCACGTGCGGTCTCCTGGCAGTGCTGCTGGTCTGCACGAGGACGGCCCGCCCGGATCTCAGACCCCGGGCCGGGTCGCGGTACCACCTCGCTTGGACCGGTCGGCCGGTCGCTCCCGGAGGAGTGCCCGCTGACGCGTTCCCACTCGATCGGCTGTCACGGGCCGCACCCGTCCGGGTCTACTGGGCGCAGGCCGGAGCCGGCGCCGTTCTTCCGGAGACTCACCGGTGATGGCCGGGTCGAAGTCGTCCGGCGCTATCCTAGCGCGTCGGGGGAAGCGGAGCAGGAGCGGTTCATGGTGCGAGGAGTGCAGCGCGGACGGCCCCGCGCGTCGTCGCGCTCCATGCTCGAGGACGCCGCACTGGACCTCTTCGTCGAGCAGAGCTACGCGGGCACGACGATCGAGCAGATCGCCCAGCGGGCGGGGGTCTCGCGCAACACCTTCTTCAACTACTTCGAGTCCAAGAGCGACGTCTTCTGGGTGCTGGTCGACGACCGGCTGGCCGAGCTCCCGGAAGCGCTGGCCGAGACGGCGGCAGAGGCGCCGGTGATGGACGCGCTCGGCGACGCGCTGCTCGCGATCGGCTCCGGCTTCGGACCCGCGACGGTGCCGTGGGTGCTCACCCAGTCCGAGATGATCGGCAGCGTCCACGAGCTGCAGGCGTCGGCCCTCGGCCGCCTCGCCCGGCAGGCGGCCGTCATCGCCCGCTTCGTGGAGGAGCGGAGCGCGCGCCCGCTGCCCTCGCACCTCTCGCGCGCCATCGCCTACGCGAGCGTCGGAGCCGCGGTGGCGGCCGTGCAGGCGTGGGCCGCGGCGGGCCCCACCCGCGGCGAGCTCGTGCCCTATCTCGACGAGGCGCTCGCGCCCGTCCGCGCCGGCTTCACCCCCGTCGTCGACTGACCCGGCTTCACCCCCGTCGTCGACTGACCCGGCTCCCGCCGCTCCGGTAGAATCGTCGCGGCCGGCGGGCGACTCGCCCCGGAGCCCCCATCCAGGCACCATCACCACCGACACGGTGCCGCCCATAGCGAACCGGAGCATCATGACCCTCGCCGACCGCCTCCCCGCGAAGCCCGCCCTCGAGGGCCTGGAGGGCACGTGGGGCCTCCGCTGGCAGACCGACGGGACCTACCGGTTCGACCGCACCGGCCTCACCCGCGCCGACGTCTACTCGATCGACACCCCGCCGCCCACCGCGTCCGGGTCGCTGCACATCGGGCACGTCTTCTCCTACACGCACACCGACGTCGTCGCGCGGTTCCAGCGGATGCGCGGCAAGAGCGTCTTCTACCCGATGGGCTGGGACGACAACGGCCTGCCCACCGAGCGCCGCGTGCAGAACTACTACGGTGTGCGCTGCGACCCGACGCTCCCCTACGAGCCCGGCTTCACGCCTCCGTTCGAGGGCGGCGACAACAAGAGCAGCAAGGCCGCCGACCAGAAGCCGATCTCGCGCCGCAACTTCGTCGAGCTGTGCGAGCGCCTCACCGTCGAGGACGAGAAGCAGTTCGAGGACGTCTGGCGGGCCCTCGGCCTGTCCGTCGACTGGTCGCAGAGCTACCGGACCATCGGCGACGAGTCGCAGGCCGCCTCGCAGCGCGCCTTCCTCCGCAACCTCGCCCGAGGCGAGGCCTACCAGGCGCAGGCCCCGACGCTCTGGGACATCACCTTCCGGACCGCCGTCGCCCAGGCGGAGCTCGAGGACAAGGACCAGCCCGGCGCCTACCACCGCCTCGGCTTCCACCGCGAGGGCGGCGAGGACGTCTTCATCGAGACGACCCGTCCCGAGCTGCTGCCCGCCTGCGTCGCCCTCGTCGCGCACCCCGACGACGAGCGCTACCAGGCGCTGTTCGGCACCACCGTCCGCACGCCGCTCTTCGACGTCGAGGTCCCGGTGCTCGCGCACCACCTCGCGCAGAAGGACAAGGGCTCGGGCATCGCGATGATCTGCACCTTCGGCGACATCACGGACGTGGTCTGGTGGCGCGAGCTCGACCTGCCCAACCGTGCGATCATCGGCTTCGACGGCCGCCTGATCTCGGAGGCTCCCGCCGCGATCACGAGCGACGCGGGCCGCGCCGCCTATGAGCAGCTCGCCGGCAAGACCGTCTTCTCCGCGAAGCAGGCCGTCGTGGCGCTGCTGAAGGAGTCCGGCGAGATGGTCGGCGACCCGCGCCCCATCACGCACCAGGTCAAGTTCTTCGAGAAGGGCGACAAGCCGCTCGAGATCGTGTCGACCCGCCAGTGGTACATCGGCAACGGCGCTCGCGACGCGGTGCTCAAGGAGCGCCTGCTGGAGCTCGGCCGCGACGTGCGCTTCGTACCGGAGTTCATGCGCGTCCGCTACGAGAACTGGGTGAACGGCCTCTCCGGCGACTGGCTGATCTCGCGCCAGCGCTTCTTCGGCGTGCCGATCCCGGTGTGGTACCCGCTCGACGGCGACGGCAACCCCGTCTTCGACTCCCCGATCGTGCCGGACGAGGCGGCGCTGCCGGTGGATCCCTCCAGCGACCCGGCCCCCGGCTACTCGGAGGACCAGCGCGGAGCGGCGGGCGGCTTCCAGGGCGAGCTCGACGTGATGGACACCTGGGCGACCTCCTCGCTGACCCCGCAGCTCGCGGGCGGCTGGGAGCGCGACGACGAGCTCTGGCAGCTGGTCGCTCCCTACGACCTGCGCCCGCAGGGCCAGGACATCATCCGCACCTGGCTCTTCTCTACCCTCCTGCGCTCGCAGCTCGAGGACGGCCGCGCCCCGTGGAGCACGGCGACCGTCTCCGGCTTCATCGTCGACCCCGACCGCAAGAAGATGTCGAAGTCGAAGGGCAACGTGGTCACTCCCGCCGCGATGCTCGAGCAGCACGGCTCGGACGCGGTCCGCTACTGGGCCGCCTCCTCGCGCCTGGGCACCGACGCGGCCTTCGACCCGCAGAACCCGACGCAGATCAAGATCGGCCGCCGACTGGCGATCAAGATCCTCAACGCGGCGAAGTTCATCCACGGCTTCCCTCTCGCCGAGGGCGCCGAGGTCACCGACCCGCTCGACCTCAGCATGCTGGCCACCCTCGACACCGTGGTCGCCGACGCGACGACGGCGCTCGAGAACTACGACCACGCCCGCGCCCTCGAGACGACGGAGGCGTTCTTCTGGACGTTCTGCGACGACTACCTGGAGCTGGTGAAGGAGCGCGCGTACAGCGAGGACGGCGCGTCCGCCGCGGCCTCCCTGCACCGGGCGCTCGACGTCCTCCAGCGCCTTTTCGCGCCGTTCCTGCCGTTCGCGACGGAGGAGACCTGGTCGTGGTCGCACGACGACTCGGTGCACCTGCGCCCCTGGCCGGCCGTCGAGGGCCTGGGCGGCGACCCCGCCGTCCTGGCCGCGGCGAGCTCGGTCCTCACGGCCATCCGGCGCGCGAAGACCGATGCGAAGGCCTCGCAGAAGACGCCGGCCCGCTCCGCCCTGGTGACGGCGCCCGCCGAGCTCGTCGCGTCTCTCCGACTCGCCGCGGGAGACCTCGCGGCCGTCGGCAGGATCGCGACGCTCGACTTCGCCGAGGGCGACGCCCTCGCGGTCGGCATCGAGCTCGAGACCGAGGCGTAGCGCCGCTCCCGGGAGGCGGGAATGGTCCCGCCTCCCTCCCCACCGTCGAGAGGACCCCTCCCATGCAGCTCGGAACCCGCTGGTCGGTCGGCCAGGTGCCGCCGCAGACCCTCCCCGAGATCGTCGTCACCGCCATCGGCGACGTCGAGGGCGAGCTCACCGCGGCCGGCACGGCGACCGCCGACTGGCGCTGGACGCTCACCTGGCTCGAGGGCAGGCCCGTCCTCGAACTCGACGACGGCACGACGATCACCTACCGTCCCGCCGAGGACGCTGCCTACATCACGCAGCCGCAGGGCCGCGTGGAGGGCGAGGACGACGACGACTGGGGCTGACGCCCCTTCGCGGCGCGGTCGCCGAGCCCGGTGAGCGCGCGCGTCCTGCGATCCTGAGCCGGAGCCCTCTCCCCCGCTCGCGCTCTAGGCTCGCAGGATGAGCGCTCCCGATCCCGTCGCCGTCCTGCTCGAGCCGAGCGGACTCCCCCACGGGCTCCCCGACTTCGCCGCCGTCGACCCCGAGGCCTACCGCCCGGCGTTCCTCGAGGCCCTCCGCCGGCACCGCGCCGAGATCGACGCGATCGCCGGCGCCTCCGAGCCGCCGACCGTCGAGAACACCCTCGTCGCCCTTGAGCGGGCGGGGCGCGAGCTGCGCCGGGTGAGCGCCGTCTTCTTCACCGTCGCCGCCTCCGACCGCACTCCGCTCACCGACGCTCTGGAGGCCGAGCTCGCTCCGCTGCTCTCGGCCCACAGCGATGCGATCAGCCTCGACCCGCGCCTCTTCGTGCGGCTCCGCGCTCTCGCCGAGCAGTCGACGGAGCTCGACCTCGACGCCGAGACGGCCTACCTCCTCGAGCGGAGGATCACCGGGTTCGAGCGCTCCGGTGCGCTCCTCGACGACGTGGGGAAGGCACGGCTCGGCGAGCTGAACGAGCAGCTCTCGACCCTGACCACGCGTTTCGAGAAGGACCTGCTCGCCGAGTCGAACGACCGGGCGGTCCTCCTCGAGGACGTCGCCGGCCTCGACGGGCTCGACGAGTCCGACGTCTCCGCCGCCGCGCGCGCCGCCGCCGACCGCGGCGTCGACGGCTGGCTGATCACCCTGCCCCTCTACTCCGGCCACCCCTGGCTCGCGCGTCTGCGCGACCGCGGCGTCCGCGAGCGCGTCCTGCGCGCCTCTGTCGGCCGCGGTGCGGAAGGCGGGCCGCACGACACCACCGCGACTCTGCAGCAGATCGTCGCGCTGCGGGCCGAGCGCGCAGCTCTGCTGGGCGCGGCCTCGCATGCCGAGTTCGTGATCTCGGGCCAGACCGCGGGCTCGCCGGAGCGCGTCCTGTCGCTGCTGCGCGAGCTCGCCGCTCCCGCCGCCCGGAACGCGAGGATCGAGCTCGAGCGGATGCAGGCCTCCGCCGACGCCGAGCAGGACGCCGCCGGAGCGCCGCGCTTCACGATCGAGGCGTGGGATCGCGCCTACTACGAGGAGCGCGTGCGGTCGGAGAGCTACTCCGTCGACTCCAGCGCACTGCGTCCCTTCTTCGAGCTGGAGCGGGTGCTCCGCCGCGGCGTGTTCGCCGCCGCCACCGGTCTCTACGGCGTCCGCTTCTCGGAGCGGAGCGACCTGGCCGGCTACAGCGAGCACGTCCGCGTGTTCGAGGTGCACGAGGAGGACGGGACGCCGCTGGGCCTGTTCCTGCTCGATCCCTTCACCCGCGACTCGAAGCGCGGCGGGGCGTGGATGAACTCCCTGTCCAGCCGCACCTCGCTGCTCGGCGACTCCGCCGTCGTCGTGAACAACCTGAACCTGTCGGCTCCGGGCCCGGGCGAGCCCGCCCTTCTCAGCCTCGACGAGGTGGAGACGCTCTTCCACGAGTTCGGGCACGCCCTGCACGGCCTGTTCGCGAGCACGCGGTACCCGCGCTTCGCCGGTACCGCGGTGTTCCGGGACTTCGTCGAGTTCCCGAGCCAGGTGAACGAGACGTGGGTGCGCCGCCCCGGGCTCCTCGCCGAGTACGCCCGCCACGTCGAGACCGGCGAGGCCCTGCCCGCGGGGACCGTCGAGCGCCTCGAGGCGTCCGCGCTGTGGGGCGAGGGCTTCGCGACGAGCGAGTACCTGGCGTCCGCCCTGCTCGACCTCGCCTGGCACTCCCTGCCGGCCCCGGTCGAGCCGCGCGACGCGGCCGCCTTCGAGCGCGACGTGCTCGACGGCGCGGGCCTCCTCCTTCCCGCCGTGCCGCCCCGCTACCGCAGCACGTACTTCGCGCACGTCTTCTCCGGCGGCTACTCCGCGGGCTACTACTCCTACATCTGGAGCGAGATCCTTGACGCGGACACGGTCGAGTGGTTCGAGGAGAACGGCGGCCTCGACCGCTCGGCGGGCGAGCGCTTCCGCCGCGGGGTGCTCGAGCTCGGCGGCTCCCGCGATCCGCTCGACGCGTACCGCGCGTTCCGCGGGCGGGATGCGCGGACCGAGCCGCTGCTCGCGCGCCGCGGCCTCCTCTAGCGGCGCCGGGGGACGAGCCAGGCGAGGAGGACGAGTCCCACGACCAGGCCCCAGAACGCCGATCCGATCCCCGCGATGGTCGTGCCGGAGGCGGTGACCAGGAGCGTCGCCGCCGCCGGCAGCCGCAGCCGCGCGTCCTCCACAGCGGCCTGCACCGCCGACACGAACACCCCCAGCAGCGCCAGACCGGCGACCGCCTCGATCAGCAGCGGGCTCGCGGAGGACACCAGCGCGGCGGCCGCTCCGGCGAACACGCCCAGCACGAGGTAGGAGGCGCCCGCCGAGACCGAGGCGACCCAGCGCTGCTCCGGCCGCGGCGAGGCCTCGGGACCCGCGGTCAGCGCGGCGCTGAGCGCGGCGTAGTTGATCGGCACGCCGCCGAAGATCGCCGAGACCCCGGAGAGAGCACCGGTCGAGACGATCCCGGGACGTGAGTGGGCCGCGAAGCCGAAGCTCGTCAGCACCGCGATGCCCGGGATGTTCTGCCCGGCCATGGTGACCACGTAGAGCGGCAGGCCGATCCCGACCATCGCTCCGATCTCGAACACCGGAGCGACGAACTGCGGCACGGGGAGCAGCGGCGCACCGGCGAGTGCCGCGCCGTCCGTCACGATCAGCAGCACGATCGCCAGGGCGATCGCGGCCGGCACCGCCCAGCGGGGCAGGAGCCGCAGGAGCAGCAGCCAGAGCAGGATCACCGGCAAGGCGAGTGAGGGGATCTCGACCGCCGCGCGCACCGGCGCCAGGACGAGCGGGAACAGGATGCCCGCGAGCATGGCGTTCGCGAGCGGCCGCGGGATGCGCGCGACGAGC
Organism: Rathayibacter sp. AY1H2; assembly: GCF_002931985.1. Classification (NCBI taxonomy): domain Bacteria; kingdom Bacillati; phylum Actinomycetota; class Actinomycetes; order Micrococcales; family Microbacteriaceae; genus Rathayibacter; species Rathayibacter sp. AY1H2. The sequence continues at coordinate 38,907 of NZ_PSUV01000018.1, forward strand.
CTCCCGAGCGCCGGCCACAGCCCGGTGACCACCAGCAGAGCGGAGGCGACCAGGAACGCCCCGACCGCGCGGTCGAAGCCGCCGGGGAGCGTCGCGGTCGCGGCCAGCAGGGCGGCGCCCGGCGTGCTCCAGGCGAAGGTCATCGGCACGCGGTAGCGGATACTCAGCGCGATGCACAGGACTCCCTGCAGCACGCAGACGGCGAGGAGGCCCGAGGCCGCCTGTTCGTCCGTCGCGCCCACCGCGACCACCCCGGCGAGCACGATCGCGAACGAGCTCGAGAAGCCGGTCAGGGCGGCGACGATCCCGGCGAGCAGCGGCTGGACGATGGCGGAGCCTCCCGGAGGATCGACGGCACCGAGGCGACCGGACGCGCCGTCGGCGCGCTCCGCCAGGTTAGGGAAGCGGGAGCGCCTCGCCCGACGATCCGCCGGGCCAATCGCGGTGAACTGGCAGAGCGGGGCGGGGAGCGACTAGGCGCTCTTCTCCTGGCGACGGGGAGCGTGGGGCACGATCGTCGGGGCCGCGTTGTCGAGCACCGCGGCGCGGGTGACGACGACGCGCGCCACCTCGTCCGAGGAGGGCACCTCGAACATGATCGGGCCGAGCACCTCCTCGAGGATCGCGCGCAGTCCGCGGGCGCCGGTCTGGCGGAGGACCGCCAGGTCCGCGATGGCCTCGAGAGCGCCCCGGTCGAACTCGAGCTCGACGCCGTCGATCTCGAACATCCGCTGGTACTGCTTCACGAGCGCGTTGCGCGGCTCGGTGAGGATCTGCATGAGCGCGACCTGGTCGAGCTGCGTGACCGTCGTGACGACGGGGAGGCGCCCGATGAACTCGGGGATCAGCCCGAACTTGTGCAGGTCCTCCGGGAGGACCTCGCTGAAGATGTTGATCTCGTCTTCCTTGTTGTGCAGCGGGGCGCCGAAGCCGATGCCGCGCTTGCCCGCCCGCGACGAGATGATGTCCTCGAGCCCGGCGAAGGCGCCGGCGACGATGAAGAGGACGTTCGTCGTGTCGATCTGGATGAACTCCTGGTGCGGGTGCTTCCGCCCGCCCTGCGGGGGCACGGAGGCGACGGTGCCCTCGAGGATCTTGAGCAGTGCCTGCTGCACTCCCTCGCCCGAGACGTCGCGCGTGATCGAGGGGTTCTCGGCCTTCCGCGCGATCTTGTCGACCTCGTCGATGTAGATGATGCCGGTCTCGGCACGCTTGACGTCGTAGTCGGCGGCCTGGATGAGCTTGAGGAGGATGTTCTCGACGTCCTCGCCGACGTAGCCCGCCTCGGTGAGGGCCGTGGCGTCCGCGACGGCGAAGGGCACGTTGAGGCGCTTCGCGAGGGTCTGAGCGAGGTAGGTCTTCCCGCATCCCGTGGGGCCGATGAGCAGGATGTTGCTCTTGGCGATCTCGACCTCGTCGTGGATCGCGTCGGCGGCGGTGATGGTGTTGCGGGCGCGTACGCGCTTGTAGTGGTTGTACACGGCGACGGCGAGGGCCTTCTTGGCCTGCTCCTGCCCGATCACGTACTCCTCGAGGAAGCCGAAGATCTCCTTCGGCTTCGGGAGGTCGAACTCGTGGCTCGTCTCCTCGCTCGACTCGGAGAGGCGCTCCTCGATGATCTCGTTGCAGAGCTCGACGCACTCGTCGCAGATGTAGACGCCCGGTCCCGCGATGAGCTGCTGGACCTGCTTCTGGCTCTTGCCGCAGAAGGAGCACTTCAGCAGGTCGGCGCTTTCGCCAATACGTGCCACGGGGATGCCCCACTTCCTTGTCGTGCGTCTGTCGTGCGTCGGTCGGTCGTGCAACGGAGCCCGGAGCTCCGGCCGGTGCGAGCGGGACGAGCCCCCTGACACTGCTCCGAGCCTAGCCGCTGAGCCGCGAGGGCTCGGCAGGCGGGCCGGATTCGCCGTGCCTTGCGCCTCGTGTGGCGCTTTGCTACGGCTACGGAGGACGCAGAGAGGGGCCGGGCGGCGGATCGCTCCGCCACCCGGCCCCTCCTGGACGCCCTACGCCGTGAGAGCCGGGAGGCTCTTGCGGCTGGTGAGCACCTGGTCGATCAGCCCGTACTCGAGCGCGTCGCTCGCGCCGAGGATCTTGTCGCGGTCGATGTCCTTCTTGACCTGCTCGATCGAGCGGTTCGAGTGGTGCGACAGCGTCTCCTCGAGCCACTCGCGCATGCGCATGATCTCGGCGGCCTGGATCTCGATGTCCGAGGCCTGGCCCCCGCCCTGCTGCACGGCGGGCTGGTGGATGAGGATGCGCGCGTTCGGCAGCGCGAGGCGCTTGCCCGGCGTTCCCGCGGCGGTGAGCACGGCGGCGGCCGAGGCGGCCTGGCCGAGCACGACCGTCTGGATGTGCGGGCGGATGTACTGCATCGTGTCGTAGATCGCCGTCATCGCGGTGAAGGATCCACCGGGCGAGTTGATGTACATGACGATGTCGCGGTCCGGGTCCTGGCTCTCGAGCACGAGGAGCTGGGCCATGATGTCGTCCGCGGAGGCGTCGTCGACTTGGACGCCGAGGAAGATGATGCGGTCCTCGAAGAGCTTGGCGTACGGGTCCTGGCGCTTGTAGCCGTAGGCCGTGCGCTCCTCGAACGTGGGGAGGATGTAGCGCGAGGACGGTGCGGCTCCGGAGCCGAACGCCGTTCCGCCGAAGGTGGGTGTGGTCATTGTCTGTTCCTGATCTCTCGGCGCGTTCGCTGGACTACTCGTCGATGGCGGTTCCGCCACCGCCGGCCACGTCGGTCGCCGACGAGCGGATGTGGTCCACGAAGCCGTAGGCGAGGGCCTCCTCGGCGCTGAACCAGCGGTCGCGGTCGCCGTCCTCGTTGACCTGCTCGACGGTCTTGCCGGTCGCCTTGGCGGTGATCTCGGCGAGGCGCTTCTTCATGTCGAGGATGAGCTGCGCCTGGGTCTGGATGTCGGAGGCCGTTCCGCCGAAGCCGCCGTGCGGCTGGTGGAGGAGCACCCGCGCGTTCGGGGTGATGTAGCGCTTGCCCTGGGTTCCGGCGGTGAGGAGCAGCTGGCCCATGGAGGCCGCCATCCCGATGCCCACGGTCACGATGTCGTTCGGGACGAACTGCATCGTGTCGTAGATCGCCATGCCCGCGGTGATGGAGCCGCCGGGCGAGTTGATGTAGAGGTAGATGTCCCGCTCGGAGTCCTCGGCTGCCAGGAGCAGGAGCTTCGCGGCGATCTCGTTCGCGTTCTCGTCGCGCACCTCGGAACCGAGCCAGATGATCCGGTCCTTGAGCAGGCGGTCGAAAACACTGTTGGGCATAACCATGTCGGCCATGTATTGCTCCGTTTCAGTTGTCGCTTCGGAGGCGAATCTATCGGACGCCGCCAACCCGATCCGGCCGTGTTCGCCCGGGGCGGAGCGGGAGTCGCCCGTGTTCGCCCGGGGCGGACCGGAGCCCCCCAACGAGAGGAGCCGCCCTCCGACGGATCGGGGGGCGGCTCCTGGCGTGCTCGCGGCGACTACTCCGCGGCCGGGGTCTCCTCGGCGGGAGCGGCGGCCTTCTTCTTGGCCGGCGCGCGCTTCTTCTTGGGGGCCGGGGCGGGCTCCTCCTCGGCGGCGGGCTCCTCGGCGACGGGCTCGGCGGGGACCTCGGCGTCGGCGTCGGCCTGAGCCTCCTCCGCGACCTCGGTCTCGTCCGAGGCGACGGCCTCGTCGGAGGCCTCGACGGCCTCGTCGTCACCGGGGACCGCGGTGAACGCGGTCAGGTCGACGGCGTTGCCCTCGGTGTCGGTGACCTTCGCCTTGCCGAGGACGATCGCGAGCGCCTTGTTGCGGGCGACCTCGCCGACCATCTGGCCGATCTGGTTGTTCTCGGACAGGATCTTGATGAACTCGTTCGGCTCCATGCCGTACTGCGCCGCACCCTGGATGAGGTACTGCGTGAGCTCGTCCTGGCTGACCTGGACCTTCTCCTGCTCGACGACGTGGTCGAGGAGGATCTGGGTCTTGAAGGTCTTCTCGCTGGCCTCCTTGACCTCGGCGCGGTGCTCGTCGTCCTCGAGGCGGTTCTCGCCCTCGAGGTGGCGGTGCACCTCGTCCTCGACGAGACCGGCGGGCACGGGCACCTCGACGAGGGCGAGCAGCGCCTCGACGAGCTTCTCGCGGGCCTCGCCGCCCTGGCCGAAGGTCTTCTGCTGAGCGGCCTGCTCCTTGAGCGACTCGCGCAGCTCGGCGATGGTGTCGAACTCGCTGGCGATCTGCGCGAAGTCGTCGTCGGCCTCGGGGAGCTCGCGCTCCTTGACGGCGGTGAGCGCGACGGCGATCTCGGCCTGCTCGCCGGCGTGGTCGCCGCCGAGCAGCGGAGCGGTGAACGTGGTGCTCTCGCCCGCGGTGAGCGAGTCGAGCGCCTCGTCGATGCCCTCGATCAGCTCGCCCGAGCCCAGCTCGTAGGAAATGGCGTTGGCGGTGTCGACCTCGACGCCGTCGATGGAGGCGACCAGGTCGATCTGCGCGAAGTCGCCGGTCTTCGCCGGGCGGTCCACGGTGACCAGGGTGCCGAAGCGGCTGCGGAGCTTGTTCAGCTCGGCGTCGACGTCGGCGTCGGTGACCTCGGCCGCCTCGACGGTGAGCTCGATGCCGTCGTAGTCCGGGACGGTGATCTCGGGGCGCACGTCGACCTCGATGGCGAGCTCGAGGTCGCCGGTGAAGTCCTTGTCGCTCGGCCAGGCGACGATGTCGGCCTGCGGGCGGCCCAGGGGGCGGACCTCGGTCTCGCGGACGGCCTCGCGGTAGAAGCCGTCGAGGCCCTCGTTGACCGCGTGCTCGAGCACCGCGGCCTTGCCGACGCGCTGGTCGACGATGGCGGGCGGGACCTTGCCCTTGCGGAAGCCGGGGACGTTGATCTGCTCGGCGATGTGGCCGTAGGCGTGCGTGATGCTGGGGCCGAGCTCGTCCGGGGTGACCGAAATCGCGAGCTTCACGCGGGTCGGGCTCAGCTGTTCTACCGTGGTCTTCACGTGAGGGGATCTCCTGTGCTGGTTGGTGTCGGCGCCGGATGACGGTCGTCACGGGTCGATGTCGTCACGATGAGTACTCGTGGTCGGGGCGACAGGATTCGAACCTGCGACCTCCCGCTCCCAAAGCGGGCGCTCTAGCCAAGCTGAGCTACGCCCCGGATGCGCGGGCCTGGGCACCGTGCGTGAGACTCTCGTCGAGCCGTCCCCGCACGTGCGCTTGCGCGACACGCCGAAATGGCCTTCGCAAGTGTACTGCACCGCGGCAGCGGCGACCGGAACCGCGCGGCGGAGGACGACCGGGGTGTCCACGGTGCTCGCGCGATGTACTACGCTGTCCTGGTGCCCGGTCGAGAGACCCGGTCGCACCGGTTCGCGGTCGTCAGGCCGCCGATCCGGGGCTGTAGCTTAGTGGTAAAGCCTCTGTCTTCCAAACAGATGATGCGAGTTCGATTCTCGTCAGCCCCTCTCCTCTCGAAGAGCCCCGGATGTCCGGGGCTCTTCGTCGTTCCGAGGCGTTCCGGGCGTGCTCAGCCGACCGCGCCGCGGTGCTCCTCCGTCAGGGCGAGGTACGAGGCGGCGTTCCGGCGGATGCCCTCGCGCTCCTCCTCCGTCAGCTCCCGCCGGACCCTCCCGGGGACGCCCGCCACCAGCGAGCCCGGCGGGACGACCGTCCCCTCGAGGACGACGGCGCCTGCGGCGATCAGCGAGCCGGTGCCGACGACGGCCCCGTTCAGGACGGTCGCGCTCATGCCGACCAGCACGTCGTCCTCGAGGGTGCAGCCGTGCAGCACCGCGTTGTGCCCGACCGAGACTCCGGCGCCGATGACCGCGTCGTAGTCGGCGTCGACGTGGACGACGACGCCGTCCTGGAGGTTGCTGCCGGCGCCGAGCTCGATCCGCGCGTGCTCGGCGCGCAGGACGGCGCCGTACCAGACGCTCGCCCGCTCCCCCAGGCGCACGGAGCCGATCACGGTGGCGCCCGGAGCGACCCACGCGGTGTCGGCGATCTCCGGGGCGCGTCCCCCGGTCAGGGCGAGGACGCGGGCGCCCTCCGCAGGACTCGACGGCATCGGGTTCTCCTCTTCTCCGGTGGTCAGCGCCCGGCGCGCAGGAAGGCGAGGACCGCCAGCACCCGCCGGTGGTCGGAGCCCGAGTCCTCGAGCCCGAGCTTCTGGAAGATCGCGGTCACGTTCTTCTCCACGGCGCCCACGCCGACGAAGAGAGCGGAGGCGATGCCCGCGTTCGTGCGCCCCTGGGCCATCTGCTCCAGCACCTCCCGCTCCCGCGGGGTCAGCGAGGCGAGCGGGTCGCGGTTGCGCTGCAGGAGCGAGGCGACGACCTGCGGGTCGAGGACGGTTCCGCCCGCCGCGACGCGCTCGACGGCGTCGCGCAGCTCCTCCACGGAGGCGACCCGGTCCTTCAGGAGGTAGCCGAGTCCGCCGTCGCCGGAGCCGAGCAGCTCCTGCGCGTAGGTGACCTCGACGTACTGGCTGAGCAGCAGGACCGACACCTGCGGGTAGCGCCGGCGGATCTCCAGCGCCCCGCGGACGCCCTCGTCGCGGAAGGTCGGCGGCATCCGGACGTCGAGCACGGCGACGTCGACGCCGGCCGGGTCCCGCGCCAGATCGGCGAGCAGGGCGTCCGCGTCCCCGAAGGCGCCGACGGAGGCGAACCCCGCGTCCTCGAAGAGGCGGACCAGGCCCTCGCGCAGGAGGACCGAGTCCTCGGCGATGGCGACGCGGATCACGGGCACGCCCTCAGGATAGGGCGGCCGGGCGGTAGGGGACGTGCACCCCGACCGTGGTCGGCCCGCCGACCGGCGACTCCACGCTCAGGATCCCGCGCAGGCCCCGGACGCGCCCGCCGACCCCCTCGAGACCGTGACCGGCGACCGGCGACGCCCCGCCGACTCCGTCGTCGACCACCCAGGCGTCGAGCCAGCGCTCCCCCGGAGTGCCGGAGTCGCGCGTGTCGAGGTGCACCCGCACCGATCGAGCACCGGAGTGCTTGGAGACGTTGGCGAGCAGCTCGGCGACGACGAAGTAGACGCTGCGCTCGACCTCGGGCGGCACGTCCGCCACGGGGTGCTCGGTGAGGACCTCGACCGGCACCGGGCTGAGCTCGGCGAGCGAGTGCACCGCCGCCTCGAAGCCCCGGTCCTGCAGGATCGGCGGCGCCACTCCGCGGGAGAGGGCGCGCAGCTCGTCGAGCGCGGCGCGCACGTGCTCGCGAGCCTCGTCGACCAGGCGGGCGGCGGACTCCGGGTCGGCGGCGAGTCGGTTGCGGGCCGAGGCCAGGTCCATCTGGACCCGGATCAGGCGCTGCTGCGGGCCGTCGTGGATGTCGCGCTCGAGCCGGCGCAGCGCGCGGTCCTCGGCGGCGACGGCTGCGCCGCGGGAAGCGCTCAGCTCGGCGACCTCGCGCTGGAGCGCCTCCGACTCCCACGGGCCGAGCAGGAGACGGTCGACCAGCCAGTGCAGGAGGGAGAGGCCGCGGGTGGCGAACGGCAGGGTCGAGACGAAGAGGACGGTCGTGGCGACCGTCGCCGCGGCGACCAGTCCCGCCGGAGGCTGCGGGGCGCCCAGCAGAGCGGCCCCGCTCTCGGCCAGCAGGCGGGCCGGACCGGGGGCCCCCGTGAGCGCGGCGGCCATGGTGCCCGGGCCCGCCCAGGTCCACAGCGCGAGGAGCAGTCCGGACAGCAGCGCGAGCACCGGAGCCACGACGAGCGTGTGCAGGAGAGCGAGCCAGTAGTGCCCGTCGATCACCGGACCGTAGAGGGCGAAGGTCGAGGGAGTGACGGCGGAGGGCGGTCGCCGCCACTGCGGCCGGGGGACGGCGGGCCGTCCGGCCAGCACGTCGAGGCCGACGGCGGCCCGCGAGAAGAAGCGCGCCGTGTAGAGGGCGGCGGGCAGGAACACCAGGCCGATCAGGACTCCGACGAGCCCGAGCGCGACGGCCAGCGCGACGCCGGCGCAGAAGGCACCGAGGAGCGCGACCGGGATCGCGGCCACCAGCGCGAGCACCTCCCGGGGCAGTCCGCGCCAGAGCCGGAGGTAGGCGCGCGAGGCCTCGCCGAGGGCCGTCGATGCTCCGCTCATCCGCGCCTCCTGTCCGCTCCCGCCGCCGCCGCGACCCGGTCGAGCGTACCGGCGGCACGGCTCCGGGCACCCGGGGGGAAGCCCCCGTGACGCCCCTCCGCGACCGAGGTGAGCCTGTCCTTCACCGGACTGAGCCGAGCCTGCGCTTCCTTGCGGCGCCGGGGGATCTGCGTACTGTTGACGATCAGTCACCCCCTCTCGAAAGGACCAGACGATGTCCACCACGTCCGTCACGTCGCTCACCTCGTCGAACCCGGATGTCGCATCCGGAGTCGCTCAGTTCCTCAGCCCCGTCGTCATCGAGATGACCGCGCTCGCCGTCAACGGCAAGCAGGCGCACTGGCACGTCCGCGGCGCCAACTTCATCGGCGTCCACGAGCTGCTCGACGCGATCGTCGGCCGCGCCATCGAGTGGGCCGACCTCGCCGCGGAGCGCGTCGTCGCCCTCGGCCTCCCGGTCGACGCCCGCATCCAGACCGTCGCCTCGGCGACGCGGTCCGAACCCCTCACCCCCGGCTTCCAGCGCTCCGAGAACGCGATCGTCGAGATCATCCGCCAGATGGACGTCGCCATCGCGACCGTCAACACGGCGATCGCCGAGCTCGCCGAGATCGACGCGAGCAGCCAGGACGTCGCGATCGAGATCGGCCGCGGCCTCGAGAAGGACCGCTGGTTCCTCTTCGCCCACGTCAGCGAGAGCTGAGCACCACGCCTCGACCGGCCCGCGGATCCTCGGATCCCGCGGGCCGTCGTCGTTCCCGGGCCCGTCCGCGCGATCCGGAGCAGCCGGTGTCGCGACGGGCGCGGGTCAGCCGCCGTGCGTGAAGCGGCCCGCCAGGAGGGTCGCGGCGACCGGCATGGATCGGAGGGCTCCTGCATCGGCGGCGAGCGGATCGCGGTCGACCACCACGAGATCGGCGGGATCGCCGGCCGCGGGCGTGAGCCGGCGCACCCGGGTCGAGGCGACGATCGCCTCCTCGACGCTCACCCGCTGCTCCGGATGCCAGGGCTCGTCGCCCGGCAGCGCCCGCGCGACCGCGGCCGAGATCGCGACCCACGGGTCGAGCGGAGCGACCGGAGCGTCCGAGCCGAGCACCACGCGGGCCCCGGAGTCGAGCAGCGAGCGCAGCGGGAACGCCCGGCCGGTCCGTCCCGGCCAGTACCGCTCCGCCACCTCGCGGTCGTCGAGCGCGTGCGCGGGCTGCACTCCGGCCTCCACGCCGAGCGCGGCGAACCGCGGAAGGTCGGCCTCCGCGAGCAGCTGAGCGTGCTCGATCCGGCCCCCGCCGACCCGACCGAGCGCGTCCAGAGCCAGCGTCGCCGCGGCGTCTCCGATCGCGTGCACGGTGGAGCGGATGCCCCCGGCGGCCGCGCGGGCGAGCAGCTCGTCCAGCTCGGCGGGCCACACGGTGAGGACGCCGTAGCCGTCGTGGTCGGCGTACGGGTGGGCGCAGTAGGCGGTCCTCGTGTTGAGGGAGCCGTCGATCAGGACCTTCAGCGGGCCCATCCGCAGCAGGCCGTCACCGCCGTCGAGCTCGTCGCCCGTGCGCAGTCCCTCCGCGAGGGCGCGGTCGAGGTGGTCGCGGTAGACGCCGGTGTCGACGCGGAGGGAGCGTGCTCCGCCGGCGACGCGACGGGGCCAGTCCCCCGCGTTCCAGCGCATCTCGAGGTCGACGACGCCGACCACGCCGCGAGCCGCAGCCCGCCGGGTCGCCGCGTCGGCGAGCGCGTCGAGCTCGTCGTCGCCGAGGGCTCCGAGTGCGGTGACGAGCTCGAAGCAGGCGTCCTCGCGCAGCAGCTCGGGCTCGGGAGCGACGGCGTAGCGCCGGTACGCGGCGGAGTTCAGCCAGGCGCAGTGCAGGTCGCCGCTGATCAGCACGACGGGCCGCTCCGGAGAGACCTCGTCCAGGAGCGCGGTCGTCGGCGGCTCCGGCCAGAGGCCGTCGCGGAAGCCGAAGCCGATCAGCGTGCCGGTACCGGGCTCCTCCGCCAGGCGACGTCGGACCGCGTCCGCCGTTCCGCGGGCCGAGTCGGCTGACGAGACGTCCAGGCGCGGTGCCGTCATCGCCCACTGGGAGAAGTGGACGTGCTCGTCCCAGAGGCCGGGGAGCACCCAGCGCCCGTCGAGGTCGCGCACCTCGTCGCCCGGGGCGGCGGCGGCGTCCGGTCCGACCGCTTCCACGCGGCCGTCGCGCAGGAGCACGGCACCGGGTCGGGACGAGCCGAGGAGCCGGGCGCCCCGGAGCAGGAGACCGCCGGTCATCGGGCGGCCTCGCGGAGCGCGGGGCGGACGGCTCGGCGGGCGCGGGACCGGGCCGGCGTCTCTCCACCGGAGCTCACGACTGGCACACCGGGCACCAGTAGAGCTTGCGCGCGCCGATCTCCTCGAGCAGCACGTTCGTGCCGCAGACGCGGCAGGGCAGGCCCTCGCGCTTGTAGACGTAGTTGCGCTCGGCGCGGCTGCGGACGGCTTTCGAGCGCTCGGTCTTCGTCAGGCCGCGGCGCGTGATCATCATCCCGGTCCGGATGCCGTCCTCGAGCAGGTCCGCCCAGTCCCGCCACAGCTCCTGTGCGAGCTCCAGCGGCACCTGCTTGCCGGGAGTGTGCGGGTCGAGGCCGGCGCGGTAGAGCAGCTCCGCGCGGTAGATGTTGCCGATGCCGCTGACCACGGACTGGTCCATCAGCACCAGCCCGACCGGCGTCGCCGTCCTGCGGAGCCGGTTCACGAAGCGGTCGCGCGCCTCGTCGGAGTCGTCGACGGCCGGATCCGGACCGAGGCGGGCGAGGAGGGCCTCCACCTGGGCGGGGTCCATCACCTCGCAGGCGGTGGGGCCGCGCAGGTCGGCGACCGTCTCCTCCGTCATGATGCGCACGCGCACCGCGCCCACGGGCGGCGGCGGGAACTCGTCGAGGTCGGAGTGGGTCTCGTGCTCCGTCTCGGAGAGGCGCACGGCGCGGCGGCGCCGGGGAGCGCCGATGCTGCTGCCGGCCTTGCCGTCCGGGAACAGCGGCGAGACGTGCCCGAGGAAGTCCCACGCACCGTAGAGGCCGAGGTGGACGTGCAGCGTCAGGTCGCCCTCGAAGCGCAGCAGCAGGTGCTTGCCGACGGCCGTGGACTCGAGGACCTCGCGCCCGTCGAGGAGCGCGGCTCCCTCGGTGAAGCGACCCTGGGGGCTGCTGGTCGCGACGCGGTGCCCGACGACGTCGCGCTCGAACTGCAGGGCGATCCGGTGGACGGAGTGCCCCTCGGGCACTCAGCGCTCCTTCGCGGCGGAGTCGACGACCCGGCCGGCGATGTCGCCGGTGGCCTCGTACTCGGCGAGCTGCGCGATGCGGCGCACGTGCCGCTCCTCGAAGGTGAAGGGCTCGGCGACGAACGCGTCGATGAAGCCGGTGGCCTCCTCGACGGAGTGCTGGCGGGCCCCGATCGAGATGACGTTCGCGTCGTTGTGCTGGCGGGCCAGCACGGCGGTGCTCAGGTTCCAGACGAGCGCCGCGCGCACGCCCGCGACCTTGTTCGCCGCGATCTGCTCGCCGTTGCCCGAGCCGCCGAAGACGACGCCGAGGGCCTCGACCCCCGCCTCCTGATCGCGGACGACCGCGGCGGCGGCGTTGATGCAGAAGGACGGGTAGTCGTCCAGCGGGTCGTAGGACGTGGGGCCGTGGTCGATCACGTCGTGACCGGCGGCGCCGAGGTGCTCGATCAGGTGACGGCTGAAGTCCAGCCCTGCGTGGTCCGTGGCGATGTGGATGCGCACGAGAGAACTCCTCCGGAAGAGCCGTCTGGGGCCCGCGGTGCCCGGGCCGGGAGTCAGAGTACCGCGAGTCGGCTCAGTCGAACTGCGGGTCGCGGGTCCGCGAGCGCTTGAGCTCGAAGAAGCCGTCGAAGGAGGCGGCGGCGACGATGCCGTCCCAGAGGGTCAGCGCCTGCTCGCCCCTCGGGATCGGCGAGATGACGGGGCCGAAGAAGGCGACGTCGCCGATCGCGATGACCGGGGTGCCGACGTCCTGGCCGACCCGCTCGATCCCGTCGAAGTGGGAGGCGCGCATCGGCTCGTCGTACTCGTCCGAGTCGGCGTGGGCGGCGAGCTCCGCAGGCAGGCCGAGCTCGGCGAGCGACTCGGCGATCACCGCGTCGACGTCGGTGCGCCCGCCCGGGTGGATCCGGGTGCCGAGCGCGTCGTAGAGCGGCTTGACGTGCTCGCGGCCCTCGCGCTCGGCGACGGCGGCGACCAGGCGGGTGTATCGCAGCGCGCGCGGGAGGAAGGCGCGGTACGAGTCGTCCACGTCCTTGTCCTCGTTGAGGACGGCGAGGCTCATGATGTGCCACTGCACGTCGAGGTCGCGCGCGGGGGTCACCTCGTCCACGAATCGCGAGGTCATCCAGGCCCACGGGCAGGAGGGGTCGAACCAGAAGTCCACAGAGGTCATGGGGACACGCTACGCCGCTCGCCGCGGCCGCGTCCGCGCTCCCCGGCGGCTCCGCAGGATCGGCGCCACGGGGCTCCATGGCGGGTCCCGGCAGCTCTAGGGTGGATCGGCGGCGCCCGCACCCCGGCGCCCGCGGCAGCGCCCGAGACGAACGGATGGAGCACCCCCGTGCCAGGAGACAACCTCACCCGGAGCGAGGCGCAGGAGCGCGCCTCGCTGATCCAGGTCCACGACTACGACATCGCCCTCGACCTGACCCGGGGAGCCGAGACCTTCCTCAGCACGACCACGGTGCGCTTCTCCGCCACCGAGGACGCCTCGAGCTTCATCGACGCCGTCACGGGCACGGTCCACTCCGTCACCCTCAACGGCGCGGAGCTCGACCCCGCCGACGTCGCCGACGGCGTCCGCATCCGCCTCGACGCCCTGGCCGCGGACAACGAGCTCACCGTCGTCGCCGACATGCTCTACACCAACACGGGCGAGGGCCTGCACCGCTTCGTCGACCCCGTCGACGGCGAGGTGTACCTGTACTCGCAGTTCGAGGTGCCCGACTCCCGCCGCGTCTTCGCGGTGTTCGAGCAGCCGGACCTCAAGGCCGAGTTCCGCTTCACCGTCACCGCGCCCGCGCAGTGGCAGGTCGTGTCGAACCAGCCCACTCCCGAGCCGGTCCCGGCGGGCGAGGGGATCGCGACCTGGAGCTTCGAGCCCACCCCGCGCATCTCCTCCTACATCACGGCCCTCGTCGCCGGACCCTACGTGGTCGAGACCGACTCGCTCGTCTCCTCCGACGGCCGCACCATCCCGCTGGGGGTCTTCGCCCGGGCCTCGCTCGCGCCCTTCCTCGACGCCGACTACGTGTTCGAGAAGACGAAGCAGGGCTTCGCCTTCTACGAGGAGAAGTTCGGCGTCCCGTACCCGTTCGCGAAGTACGACCAGCTGTTCGTCCCCGAGTTCAACGCCGGTGCGATGGAGAACGCGGGAGCGGTGACCTTCACCGAGACCTACGTGTTCCGCTCCAAGGTGACGGACGCGATCAAGGAGCGCAGGGTCGTCACGATCCTCCACGAGCTCGCCCACATGTGGTTCGGCGACCTGGTCACGATGAAGTGGTGGAACGACCTCTGGCTCAACGAGTCGTTCGCCGAGTACGCCTCCACCCTCGCCACCGCGGAGGCGACGGAGTGGACCGAGGCGTGGACCACCTTCGCCGCGATGGAGAAGAGCTGGGCCTACCGCCAGGACCAGCTGCCCTCGACCCACCCGATCGTCGCGACCATCAACGACCTCGAGGACGTCCAGGTCAACTTCGACGGCATCACCTACGCCAAGGGCGCCTCGGTGCTCAAGCAGCTCGTCGCGTGGGTCGGCGAGAAGGAGTTCCTCGCCGGCGTCCACGAGTACTTCGTCAAGCACGCCTTCTCGAACACGGAGCTGCGCGACCTGCTGGTCGAGCTGGAGGCCACCAGCGGGCGCGACCTCACCGAGTGGTCGGCGCAGTGGCTCGAGACGGCCGGCGTGAACACGCTCCGCCCCGAGATCGCGGTCGACGAGAGCGGAGCGATCGCGTCCTTCGCGATCCTGCAGACCGCGGTCGAGGAGTACCCGACGATCCGCCCGCACCGCCTGGCGATCGGCCTGTACGACTTCGAGGGCGAGCGCCTCGTCCGCGTCGACCGCCTCGAGCTGGACGTCGACGGGGAGCGCACCGAGGTGCCCGAGCTGATCGGCCGCACCCGTCCGGCGCTCGTGCTGCTCAACGACGACGACCTCGCCTACGCGAAGGTCCGCCTCGACGACGCCTCGCTCGCCGTGGCCGTCGAGCACCTCGCGAGCATCGACAGCCCCCTGGCCCGCTCGCTGGTCTGGGGCTCGGTCTGGGACTCGACCCGCGACGCCGAGTCGGCGCCGCGCGACTTCGTCCGCCTCGTCCTGGGCAACGTCGCGACCGAGACCGAGTCCACGACCCTGCGGACGGTGCTCAACCAGCTCGTCGCCACCGCCACCCAGTACGTCGCTCCGGAGTACCGGGCCGAGGTCGTCGAGGAGGCGGGCGATCAGCTGTGGACGCTCGCGCAGAGCGCCGAGGCGGGCAGCGACGCGCAGTTCCAGTTCGTGAAGTTCTTCGCCGCGATCGCGTCCACCCCGGCGCACCTCGAGGCCGTGCAGGCGCTGCTCGACGGCTCCACCGCCCTCGGCGGCCTCGACATCGACACCGACCTCGGCTGGGAGCTGCTGATCGCTCTCGTCGCCGGCGGGCGGGCCGGTGCGGACGACATCGACGCGGCGCTCGCCTCGGACAACACGTCGACCGGCCAGCAGTCGGCCGCGTACGCCCGTGCCGCACTGCCGACCGCGGAGGCGAAGCGCGCGGCGTGGGACTCCGTCACGGCCGACGACTCGGCACCGAACACGATCGTCCGCTCGACGGGCCTGGGCTTCCAGCGCGCCGCCGACCCGCGCCTGCTCGACGCGATGGTCCCGGTCTACTTCGACGCCCTCCGCACCCTCTGGGAGTCGAAGAGCTACAAGATCGCCGAGTACCTGGTCGTCGGCTTCTACCCGGCCGCCACGCCCTCGCAGGAGATCGTCGACGCCACCCGCGCCTGGCTCGACGCGAACCCGGAGGTCCCGGCGCTGCGCCGACTCGTGATCGAGAACCTGGCCGGCGTGGAGCGTGCGCTCCGCGCCCAGGAGCGCGACACCCGGGGCTGACAGCGAGCCGCCCGGTCCCCCGGCGCTCGGCGCTGCGGGACCGGGCGGCTCTCCCCGCTCCCGGCGCCTAGCGCTGCGGGACCGAGCGGCGCTCCGGCCCGTCATAGGCGGACAGCGGCCGGATGAGCGCGTTCGAGCCCCGCTGCTCGATCACGTGGGCCGTCCAGCCCACCACCCGCGCGGCGACGAACAGCGGAGTGAAGATCCCGGTGTCGAAGCCCATCAGCCGGTAGGCGGGGCCGGACGGGTAGTCGAGGTTCGGCAGGATGCCCGTCCGCTCGGCCATCGCCGCGGCCAGGGCGTCGTACAGCTCCATCATCTCGCCGGCCCCCTCGTGCTCGGCGAGCCGCCGGAGAGCGGCGTCCATGGTCGGCACCCGCGAGTCGCCCGACTTGTAGACCCGGTGGCCGAACCCCATGACCTTCCGGCGCTGTCCGAGAGCCTCGGCGAGCCACTCGCGGGACCGCCGGTCCGCCTCCGGTCCGGTGCCGACCTCGTCGAGCACGTGCAGCACGGCCTCGTTCGCCCCGCCGTGGAGCGGTCCCTTGAGCGCTCCCACGGCGGCGGTCACGGCGGAGTGGACGTCCGACAGCGTCGACGTCACGACGCGGGCCGTGAAGGTCGAGGCGTTGAAGGAGTGCTCGGCGTAGAGCACCAGCGAGACGCGGAACGCGTCGACGACGACCGGCTCCGGCACCTCGCCGAAGGTCGTCCAGAGGAAGTTCTCGGAGTAGTCGAGGTCGTCGCGCGGATCGATCGGCTCGAGGCCGCGCAGGCGGCGCTGAGCGTAGGCGACGATCGCCGGCAGTGCCGCCCAGAGCCGCACGGAGCGCTCCAGCACGGCCTCGGCAGCGTCGGCGTCCGGATCCTCCTCGAGCGCGCCCAGGACGCTCACCGCCGTCCGCACCACGTCCATCGGGTGCACCGACAGCGGCAGCAGGTCGATCACGGTGCGCACCTCGGGGGCCAGGGCGCGGTGGGCCCGCTCCACGGCGGCCAGCCCGGCCGCCTCCTCCGCAGTGGGGAGCTCGCCGTGCCAGAGCAGCCAGGCCACGTCCTCGAACGAGGTCCCCGCCGCGAGCTCCTGCACGGGGTAGCCGCGGTAGAGCAGCGAGTTCGACGCCGGGTCGACCTTCGAGACGGCCGTCGTGTCGACGACGACCCCCACGAGTCCCTTGCGGATGTCCTGATCGGTCGTGCTCATCCTTCGCTCCTTCGCGAGAGGCGGGCGGCGGCGCCGGGGAGCGCCGCCGGTTCATGCGGGTCGGCGCGCTCAGGCGCCGTAGTGGTCGGCGAGCGAGAAGTCGAAGACGCCCTCGTCGAAGCGGCTGTACGAGGCGTAGTCGAGGAGCTCGTAGAGCTCGGCGCGCGTCTGCATGCCCGGGACCTCCGAGCGGAGCGAGCCCTCCGCCTTGAGGGCGTCGAGTGCCCGCATCGCGGCGCCCATCGCGATCCGGAGCAGCGAGACCGGGTGGATCACGACGTTCACGCCGACGTCGGCGAGCTGCTGCGCGGTGAACAGCTCGCTCTTGCCGAACTCGGTCATGTTGGCCAGGATCGGCACGTCGATCGCGGCGCGCACGGCCTCGAACTCGGACAGGTCGCGCATCGCCTCGGGGAACACCGCGTCGGCTCCGGCGTCGACGAGGCGCTTGGCGCGGTCGATCGCGGCCGGCAGGCCGTCGAGGGCGCGGATGTCGGTGCGGGCCATGATCACCAGATCGGAGTCGCGGCGCGCGTCGACGGCCGCCGCGATCCTCCGCACCGAGGTCGCCTCGTCGACGACCGCCTTGCCGTCGAGGTGCCCGCAGCGCTTGGGGTTCACCTGGTCCTCGATGTGCAGCCCCGCGACTCCGGCGTCCTCGAGCATCTGCACCGTGCGCGCGACGTTCAGCGGCTCGCCGAAGCCGGTGTCCGCGTCGACGAGGACCGGCAGGTCGGTCAGGCGCGCGATCTGCTGCGAGCGGCCGGCCACCTCGCTGAGCGTGGTGAGCCCGATGTCCGGCAGCCCCAGCTCGGCCGAGAGCACGGCGCCCGAGACGTAGATCCCGTCGAAGCCCTTCGCCTCGATGAGGCGCGCGGAGAGCGGAGTGAACGCGCCGGGCAGCTGCAGCAGCTCGCCCGAGGCGAGGCGCTCGCGGAAGAGGCGGCGCTTCTCGGCGGGAGTCCGGGTGGAGTGGAGCATCGGGCGTCCTTCCCAGGGCGGTGTCCGGGTCCGAGCGGACCCGACTCGAATCTATACGCGCGCGGAGCTCGTGCACCCGTCTCGGAGGGAGGCGTCCCGTAGCCTGGAGCGGTCATGCTGCTTCTTCAGACCTCCACCCCGGACCCTGTCGCCGCCACCGTCTCCTTCTTCGAGTCCGAGCCCTTCTGGAAGGTGGTCGCGATCCTCGGGATCGTGCTGGGCGCGCTGCTGGTGCGCGTCATCGCCCACTTCGTGATCGGCCGCGTCGTCGACCAGATCGTGTCGGGAGTGAAGCGCCGCCAGCGCGTCGAGGACACCCAGTCGATCGCCGCGTCGCCGCTCGCGGCCGTGCGGGTGGTGCAGCGCACGCGCACGCTCGGGTCGATCCTCAACAACCTGAGCTCGATCCTGATCGTCGTCATCGCCCTGGTCATGATCGTGACGACGATCGACAAGGACCTCATCGGCTCCTTCGCCCTGCTGACGGCCGCCCTCGGCGCGGGCCTCGGCTTCGGCGCGCAGAACATCGTCAAGGACGTCCTCAACGGGCTGTTCATGGTCGCGGAGGACCAGCTCGGGGTCGGCGACGTCGTCGACACCGGGCAGGCGACGGGCGTGGTCGAGTCGGTCGGCGTCCGGGTGACGCAGATCCGCGACGTCAACGGCACCCTCTGGTTCGTCCGCAACGGCGAGATCGTCCGGGTCGGGAACATGTCGCAGGGCTGGTCGCGCGTCATCGTCGACCTGGCCGTGCCCTACGAGACGGACCTCGAGCAGGTGCAGTCCACGGTCCTCGCGACAGCGAACGAGCTGGCGGCGAGCAGTCGCTGGCGGGCCCGGATCATCGACAAGCCCGAGCTCTGGGGCCTGGAGTCCATCGCCGACGACGCCCTGGTCATCCGGGTCGTGGTCAAGACCCGCACCACCGCCAAGGACGACGTCGCCCGCGAGCTGCGCCTGCGCCTGAAGAAGTCGCTCGACGCGCTCGACGTGAAGCTCCCCTCGCTGGCCACCGTCGTCCTCGAGGGCTTCGAGGGGGCGACGAGCGTCGGAGGCGCCAAGCCGCCGCGGACCACGCCCTCCCCCACGATCAGCACCGAGCACGGCAAGCCCGTGCGACTCCCCCGCGCGCTGCGGCGCGGGAGCGGGACGCCGCCCCAGGACGGCGGCGGCACCTCCGGCCCGACGGGAGCGCGCTCGTGAGCGGCCTGCAGATCGGCGGCACGCCTCCGCTGCGCAGCTTCTGGGAGCACATCGGCGGCCGGCCGACGTTCGAGCGCCTGGTCCGCCGCTTCTACGAGGGCGTCCGCGAGGACGAGGTCCTCTGGCCGATGTACCCCGAGCACGACCTCGAGGGCGCGATCCAGCGGCTGACCGGCTTCCTCGAGCAGTACTGGGGCGGCCCGGGCACCTACAGCGAGGAGCGCGGCCACCCGCGCCTGCGGATGCGGCACCAGCCGTTCCGGATCAACCCCGAGGCCCGCGACCACTGGCTCCAGCACATGCGGACGGCCGTCGACGATCTCGAGCTCGCTCCGGCCGACGACGCCCTGCTCTGGGACTACCTGGAGCGCGCCGCCCACGCGATGGTGAACACCTTCGAGGAGTAGCCGCTCAGCCCGGGGTGCGGACCAGCACGTGTCCGCGCCGTGAGGTGAGGCGGCGCCAGGCGCCGCTCTCGAGCAGGGCGACCGGGTCGTCGGCGCCGAGGAACCCGAGCGCGAAGAGGGCGAACGCCGCTCCCGCCGGGACGTCCTCGAGGCCGTCGAGCGGGCGGCCCCAGACGCTCGACCGCACGCGGCCGACGATCTGCTCGCCCGTCTCGGAGCCGACGGCCGCCGCGATCTCGTCGATCCCCTCGCGCGCGACGCGCTCCAGGAAGCCCGGGTCCACGGGCTCGCGCCGGGTCCAGCCGCCGCGGGGCGGGGAGACGCCCGCCCAGGGTCCCGCCGTCGCGTCGTCGCCGTCGGGCAGCACGACCGGCTTGCCGTCCGCTCCGCCCGGCTCCCACTGCAGGCGGGCGAGGCGGTCCGACAGCGCACGGATCGGCACGACCCGGTCGAAACCGGCGGGCTCGTCGAGCGCGAAGACGCGCAGGCCCAGCACGGTCGCGGAGCGGTCGAGCAGACCGCGGGGCTGGAGGATCGCGGTGTAGGCGGCCAGCACGTGGTCGTCGGCGAGGAGCCGGACCGCACCGTCCTCGACCCGGGCCGAACGGCCGAGGAAGACGCGCAGATCCGACAGGCTGGGCGGATCCGCCAGGGAGAAGGACGAACTCATCGCGTCGATAAACTTACCCGAGGCCGCTCGCCCCACCGCCCGACACCCCGGAGGTACCGTGCCCGATCCCCTGTCCTCGTTCCTCACCGCGCTCGACCTGACGGACACCGGCGCCCGCACCAGCGAGGACATCTCGACGGGTCCCTCGCAGTGGATGCCCGAGGGGCGGGTCTTCGGCGGCCAGGTCCTCGCGCAGTCGCTCATCGCGGCCGGTCGCACCGTCGAGGGGCGCTCCGTGCACTCGATGCACGGGTACTTCCTCCGCCCCGGGGACGTCTCCCTGCCGATCACGTTCTCGGTCGACCGGATCCACGACGGCCGCTCCTTCTGCACCCGTCGGACGCAGGCCTACCAGAACGGACGCCCCATCCTCTCGATGATCGCCTCGTTCCAGACCGAGGACGAGGGCCTCGATCACCAGGCGCCGATGCCGGAGGGGATCCCCGACCCGGAGTCGCTGCCGAGCACCGCTGAGATCCTCGCGGGGGTCGACCACCCGGTCGGCAGCTTCTGGGCCACGCAGCGCCCCTTCGACGTGCGGCACGTCGAGCAGCCGGTGTACCTCCGGGCCGACCCCGAGCGGGTCGCGCACCAGAGCGTGTGGATGCGCTCGCTCGGACCGCTGCCGGACGATCCGATGCTGCACCGCGCCGCCCTCGCCTACGCGAGCGACTACACGATCCTCGAATCCACGCTCCGCCGGCACGGTGCGGCGTGGACGTCGCCGGGCCTGCGGATCGCGAGCCTCGACCACGCGATGTGGTGGCACCGCCCCGCGCGCGTGGACCAGTGGCTCCTCTACGTGCAGGAGGCGCCGAGCGCGTCCGGCGGACGCGGGCTCTCGCTCGGGCGCATCTACACGCAGGAGGGCGTGCTCGTGGCGAGCGTCGCCCAGGAGGGCATGGTCCGCGTCCCCCTGGGCTGAGCTCAGCCCCGCTTCGAGAAGGTGATGGGCTCCTCGACGTAGGGGCCCCACGCCTCGCGGAGCTCCTCCGGGATGCGCTGGGGCCTGCCCGTCGCGGCCGTGACCAGCACCAGAGTGGTGGCCGCCTTCGTGAAGAGCACCCGCGGGACGACGCCGGCGGGCGAGTAGAGCTCGTAGCAGACCTCGAGGCTCGCCCCGCCGATCCGCCCGATCCACAGCTCCACGTCGATCGGCGCGCGCATGTACGGGATCGGCGCGAGATACTCGATCTCCTGCCGGGCGATGAGGCTGATCGACTCGGCGCCCGGCCGTGCGTCGAGCACCGCCGTCGCCATCCCGCCGGGCTGCGGCGAGTCCGGCTTCCAGAACGCCTGGATGCGCGCCTCCTCGAGCAGGCGCAGCATCTCGGCGTTGTTCACGTGCGCGTAGGCGTCGAAGTCCGACCAGCGCAGCGGGATGGCGACGTGCAGGCGCATCAGTCGCGGGTGAGCTTGCGGTACGCGGAGCGGTGCGGCTTCGCCGCGTCCGGGCCGAGGCGCTCGATCTTGTTCTCCTCGTACGCCTCGAAGTTGCCCTCGAACCAGTACCAGTTGGCCGGGTCCTCCTCGGTGCCCTCGTAGGCGAGGATGTGGGTCGCGATCCGGTCGAGGAACCACCGGTCGTGAGTGATGACCACGGCGCAGCCGGGGAACTCGAGGAGCGCGTTCTCGAGGCTGCCCAGGGTCTCGACGTCGAGGTCGTTGGTGGGCTCGTCGAGCAGGAGCAGGTTGCCGCCCTGCTTGAGCGTCAGCGCGAGGTTGAGGCGGTTCCGCTCGCCGCCGGAGAGGACGCCGGCCTTCTTCTGCTGGTCCGGGCCCTTGAAGCCGAACTGCGAGACGTAGGCGCGGGAGGGGATCTCGGTCTTCCCGACGGTGATGTAGTCGTGCCCGTCGGAGACGACCTCCCACAGGTTCTTCTGCGGGTCGATGCCGCCGCGGCTCTGGTCGACGTAGGAGATGTCGACCGTCTCGCCGATCTTCAGGTCGCCCGAGTCGAGCGGCTCGAAGCCGACGATCGTCTTGAAGAGCGTGGTCTTGCCGACGCCGTTCGGGCCGATGACGCCGACGATGCCGTTGCGGGGCAGCGTGAAGCTGAGGTCGTCGATGAGGACGCGCTCGCCGAACTGCTTGTGCAGCTTCTTCGCGTCGATGACCTGGGAGCCGAGACGTGGGCCCACCGGGATGACGATCTCCTCGAAGTCGAGCACGCGCGTCTTCTCGGCCTCGGCCGCCATCTCCTCGTAGCGCGCCAGGCGCGCCTTCGACTTGGCCTGACGGCCCTTGGCGTTGCTGCGCACCCAGTCGAGCTCGGTGGTGAGCCGCTTGGCGAGCTTGGCGTCCTTCTTGCCCTGGACCTCCAGGCGGGCGCTCTTCTTCTCGAGGTACGTCGAGTAGTTGCCCTCGTAGGGGTAGAGGTGGCCGCGGTCGACCTCGGCGATCCACTCCGCGACGTTGTCGAGGAAGTACCGGTCGTGGGTGACGGCGAGCACGGCGCCGGGGTACTTCGAGAGGAACTGCTCGAGCCAGAGCACGCTCTCGGCGTCGAGGTGGTTGGTGGGCTCGTCGAGCAGCAGCAGGTCGGGCTTCTGCAGGAGGAGCTTGGTGAGCGCCACGCGGCGCTTCTCGCCACCCGAGAGGTTGGTGACGAGGGAGTCCCCCGGCGGGGTGCGCAGCGCGTCCATCGCCTGCTCCAGCTGCGAGTCCAGGTCCCAGGCGTCGGCGGCGTCGATCGCCTCCTGCAGGGTCCCCATCTCGGCGAGGAGGCTGTCGAAGTCGGCGTCCGGGTCGGCCATCGCGAGGGAGATCTCGTTGAAGCGGTCGATCTTGCCCTTGATCTCGCCCACGCCCTCCTGGACGTTCTCGAGCACCGTCTTGGTCTCGTCGAGCTCGGGCTCCTGCATCAGGATGCCGACGGTGTAGCCCGGGCTGAGCCGCGCCTCGCCGTTGCTCGGCGTGTCCAGCCCCGCCATGATCTTCAGGATCGTCGACTTGCCGGCGCCGTTGGGCCCGACCACGCCGATCTTCGCTCCCGGCAGGAACGACATGGTGACGTCGTCCAGGATCAGCTTGTCGCCGACCGCCTTCCGCGCGCGCACCATCGAGTAGATGTATTCAGCCATGCCCAGTCCTCAAGTCCGTCGGTCTGCGCGGAGTCGGGTCGCCCGCCGGTGGTCTGCTCCGCGCGGAGGCGCTGACGGAGGCTCGGACCGGGGCGGGACGCCGGGCCCCGGCCGACGCGGAGCGCAGGCCGCGGGACCGTCCGCACCAGTCGAGGATAACGGGAACTCGCCGGTCCGCGTCGGAGGGAGCGTCTGAACGCGGACCGCCCTCCGCTCCGGCCGGGCCGGTGGGGAGGGCGGATCGCGTCAGCGGACGACGGTGCGGATCAGCTGCAGGGCGTCAGGCGCTCCACCGCCTCGGACAGCGTGTCCGTGCTGCCGAGCAGGATCACCTGCGTCGCCTTGGACGCGGTGATGTCGGCGAGGACCGCCCGGGGCACGCAGGTGGGCTGGACCGCGAAGAGCGGGCTCCCGGTGTAGCCCGCCGCCGTGGCTCCGGCCAGGGCGTCGGGGAACTTCTCACCGGTCGCGAGGTAGACGGTATTCGCCGAGGTGAAGGCCGCCTCGTTCAGCTTCTCCGAGGTGTCGTACCGGTCGGTCCCGCCGATGCGGGTGATCACCGGGCCCGTGATCGAGCGCTCGATGCCGGCGCTGACCGAGAGCGTCGAGCCCGCGATCGTCAAGCTACTGACCTTGAGGCCGCTGATGATCTGCTGGGTGAGGGGGTCCACCGTGGAGCCGGTTCCGTTGGTCAGCACCACCGGAGCGCTATTCGCGCCGGCTGCGGCGCTGGCGCTCAGGGCGTCGGGGAACTTCTCGCCCGTGGCCAGCCAGGCCATCGAGGAGCCGCCCCTGAAGGCGTCCTGGAGGATCAGCTTCGAGGTGTCGTAGCGGTCGACTCCGCCGATGCGTGTGGTCTTCCCCTTCGGCGCATACGCGGCCAGGTCGCTGTAGACCTGGCTGCCGACGCTGAGCTCGGAGCCCACGACGACGATCTTCGCGGGCTTGAGACGCGTCAGCTCGGTGCGGACGACCTGGCTCATCGAGTCGCGGTCGACCAGGAGCAGCGGCCCGCCCGCCTTGGCCGCGGCGGGTCCGGCGCTGAGCGCGTCCGGGAAGTTCTGCCCGGTGGCGACGTAGACGACGGGGACGTTCGCCGGGAAGGTGCGCTTGGACACCTCGACCGCGGTGCCCTGACGGTCGGTGCCCGAGATGCGCGAGACGACCGGCGAGCCGGCAGGCGGGGCCGTCGGCGTACTGGTCGGCACGGGCGTGACCGGAGGAGTGGTCGGGCTTGGCGTGACCGGCGGGGTGGTCGCGGTGGCCGTCGGGGACGGCGTGACCGGCGGGGTGGTGGCTCCGCTTCCCGTCACACGGACCGCGGCGTCCGACGTGATGGTCGCTCCGCGGGGCTGCTCCACCCTGCCGTTGCTGATGCCGGTGACCTGGAGCAGGCTGCTCACGCGGTCCTTGTAGGCGTCGTAGGCGCTGGACGGGATCGTCACGGTGACCTTGGACTGATCGTTGTCCGCGACCACCTGGGCGGGGATCCGCTCGGTCCTGCTGGGACCGACGTAGGCGGCGAGCCCCTGGAGGTCGTAGAAGCCGTCCCGGTTGGACTCGAGGACGACGGTGTCGCCGCCCTTGACCTCCACGACGTCGACGTCCTTCTTGTACGCGAAGTACGCGGCGCTCCGCTGCAGCGTCTGCGCGGTCCCGCTGAGGTCGACCCCGCCGACGCCGCCGCTGCCGGAGGCTTCGGCGACGGAGAGGGTGGCCGACGTGGTCAGCTCGTAGCCGCTGTCGACCGGCTGGCCGATCGGCTCCTCGGGGTTCTTGATCGGCTGCTTCTGCGCAGTGATCTGCAGAGCGACGGTTCCACTGCCGAACGAGGCGAGGGGCTGCTTCAGGTCGATGCGGAAGCTGCGACTTCCGGACGCGAGGGTCGCCGACCCGGCGAGGTCGTAGTCCCCGATGGCCCAGTTGTAGGTCGTGAACGCCGGGTACGGTCCCGTCGGCCGAGCGGAGTCGGAGAGCGTGACGTCGAGCCCGGTGACGTCGCCCGCGACGGCAGCGGTCTGGGCGGCCGAGAAGGTCTCCGTCGTCGACCAGTTATAGGGACTGACCTGCGCGGACAGACGCTCCTGCTCGGCGGCGGCCGCTCCGGCTCCTGTCGTCACTCCGAGGACGACGGCTGCCGTGCTCGCGACCGCGATGGCGGCGCGCCTCCACCTCGCTCGCGTCGTCGTCTGCGGTCGGGATGTGGTCATGGCGAGTTCCCCCTCGTCGTGGTCCTCGTGCCGAGCACTCCTGTCGGCACGTCCGTCGCGGTGCCCGCGCTGGGGCCCACGTGTCGGTCAGGGCAGCCTAACCGTGCGGAGCGGCGTCCCGGGGAGGGGAGGGCGCCGCCGACCACCGGGATCGTCGACCGGTCCGCCCGCACGAGGCTGTGCTCACGCTCGGATCCGCACCGGTCGGAGTGGTCCTGCAGGAGCGTCGGGCGAACACCGGGCGCTCTCGGACTCGACGGGCGAGGGGCCTCGT
The DNA here is from genome assembly GCF_002931985.1 of Rathayibacter sp. AY1H2. Taxonomy (NCBI): domain Bacteria; kingdom Bacillati; phylum Actinomycetota; class Actinomycetes; order Micrococcales; family Microbacteriaceae; genus Rathayibacter; species Rathayibacter sp. AY1H2. The sequence continues at coordinate 64,162 of NZ_PSUV01000018.1, forward strand.
CGAGGATCCTTTCGCCCTTTCAGACCCCGACCGGGGCGCACGGCGGGGCGGTTCCCGGTCGGGTCCGGCGCGTCAGCCCTGGATCGGGACGGTCCGGCCGACCAGGCAGGCGCCGGTCGCGATCGGTGCCGCGATCACCGCCCGCACCCCGCCGCTCTTCGGGCCGTACTGGCCGATGAGGCACGACTCCCCGAGCTTGACGGAGACCTGCACCGAGTCCGCGTCGAGTCCGACCGAGGTCTCGTCCGCTGTCAGCTGCATCGACTCGCGGGAGAACCCCGCCGCGACGAGCGCGTCGACCACGCTGGAGCCGCTCACCTCCGGATCGGGCTCGGCCGCCGCGCGAAGGGTCTGCTCGAACACGGGGAGGTTCTGCTCCGTCGTCCCGCCCGGCACGAAGGCGACGGGTGCGGCGGACTCCGCCGGTGCCGGCGCCTCGGCCGCGGAGGAGGACACCACGGGGTCCGGCGCCGACGGCGACGTGCAACCGGAGAGGCAGACGGCGAGACCGCCGAGCACGAGCGCGATGCGGGCCGCTCGGTTCCGTGTCACGCCCGGCTCCTCCCGACCGGGACGGCTCTCGCTCCGGTCCCCCGGATCAGAACGGGGTCTCCCCGGATCCTACCGAGAGACCGGGAGCGCCTCCGCCGACGCCCGCCGCCACCGGCGGCTCGGGCACGGCATCACCGCGGTCTTGGCCCGACGCGCCCCAGTCCCCCGCCGCGGCGCCCTCGCGCGGCGCCTCCTCGCTCCACGCGGGCTCGGCGGCGGGGGCGGGAGCAGAGGCGCGCCCGACGGTCTTCGTGAAGCTGCTGGTCCCCCAGGCGAGGTCGTGCCCGATGCCCTCGGCCGTGAGGACCACATCGGTACCGGCCTTGCCTCCCGCCTCCCAGGCCCTCACCCCGAGCCGCCCGGTGACCAGGATCCGGTCGCCGCGCGACAGGGAGGACAGCGCGTTGCCGGCCAGGCCGTTGAACGCGGTGACGGTGTACCAGTTGGTCGAGACGTCGACCCAGCGCTGCTCCGAGCGGTCGTAGCGCCGCTGCGTCGAGGCGAGCCGGAAGCTGGTCATCGCGGTGCCGCTGGAGGTGTCGATGCTCCGGGGCTCGGTGCCGATGGTCCCGATGACGGTCAGGGTGTCGGTCATGGTCGTGTCCTCTCTACTCCTGCCCCGCCACGGCTGCGACGGGCACGGCGCCCGGGCGGAGGGGGCTGGTACCGCTCGGGCGCCGCAGGGCCAGTGTCGCGACGAAGGGCCCGCCTCCGAGGTGGAGGCGGGCCCTTCTGGGGAGAGGACGAGCGGATCGTCCCCTGTGGAGGAGCGTTACGACGCGGTGATGTACCTCGAGTAGGACTTGCGGATCTTGTTCACCTTGGGCAGTGCGACCGCCATGCAGTAGCCCTGGCCCGGGTTCTTCGCGAAGAAGTCCTGGTGGTAGTCCTCGGCGGGGTAGTAGACGCCCAGCGGCGAGATCTCGGTGACGATCGGGCCGTCCCACCACTCGGACGCACGGTCGCGCGCGGTCTCGAACAGCTCCTTCTCCTCGTCGGAGGAGTAGAACATCGCCGAGCGGTACTGCGTGCCGACGTCGTTGCCCTGGCGGTTCAGCTGTCGCGGGTCGTGCAGGGTGAAGAAGACGTCGAGGACGACCTGCTCGGGGATGACCTCGGGGTCGAAGGTGACGGCGACGGCCTCGGCGTGGCCGGTGCGCCCGGAGCAGACGTCCTCGTAGTCGGGCTCGGTCGTGCGGCCGCCGGTGTAGCCGGAGACGACGTCGGTCACGCCGTCGAGGACGCGGTAGACGGCGTCCAGACACCAGAAGCATCCTCCGGCGAGTACGAATGTGCGCATTGCGTGTGACTCACTTCCTGTCGCGTCGACGCGTCCGGGGTGCCGGAGGCGTCAGTCGGTCCAACACGCTCACCGCCCCCTGCATTCCGCGGATCCGCCCCCTGCAATAGAGTCGCGGCGTGAGCTACGACGCCGCCCCCGCCCGCTACGACCGGATGGACTACCGACGCACCGGACGGAGCGGCCTGCTGCTGCCCGCCCTGTCGCTGGGCCTCTGGCACAACTTCGGATCCGACCGCTCCCTCGACACGCAGCGCGCGATCCTCCGCCGCGCGTTCGACCTGGGCGTCACCCACTTCGACCTCGCGAACAACTACGGACCGCCCTACGGCGCCGCCGAGACGGCCTTCGGCCGCATCCTCGCGGAGGACCTCCGCCCGTACCGAGACGAGATCGTCATCTCGTCCAAGGCCGGATACGACATGTGGCCCGGCCCGTACGGGGACGGCGGCTCGCGCAAGTACCTGCTCTCCTCGCTCGACCAGAGCCTGCAGCGGATCGGCGTCGACTACGTGGACGTCTTCTACTCGCACCGTCCGGACCCGGAGACTCCGATCGAGGAGACCATGGGCGCTCTCGTCTCGGCGGTGGAGTCGGGCAAGGCGCTCTACGCCGGCATCTCGAACTACTCGCCCGAGCAGACCCGGGCCGCGCAGGCGGCACTGGCGGGCAGCGGAGTCCCGCTCCTCCTGCACCAGCCCCGCTACTCGCTCTTCGACCGCGGACCCGAGGACGGCCTCTTCCCCGTGCTCGACGAGCTCGGCACCGGCTGCATCGTCTTCTCGCCGCTGGCGCAGGGGCTCCTGACGGACCGCTACCTCGACGGCACCGTGCCGGAGGGGTCCCGTGCGGCGACGTCGCGCTTCCTCTCCTCCGACCGGATCGACGAGGCGTACCTGACGCGCGCCCGCGGCCTGAACGCGATCGCGCAGCAGCGCGGCCAGTCGCTGGCCCAGCTCGCCCTGAGCTGGGTGCTCCGGGTGCCCACCGTCACGAGCGCCATCATCGGCGCGTCGAGCGTCGCGCAGCTCGAGCAGAACGTCGCCGCGCTGGACGCCGGCCCCCTCTCGCAGGAGGAGATCGACGCGATCGAGGAGTTCGCGGTGCACGGCACGACCCTGCGCTGACGCCCCGGCGGGGATGTCGGTGGTCGGCCGTAGTCTGCGACAGCACTCGGCCGGTGGGTGCTCCGAGACTCGAGCAGGAGGAACCGATGTCCCTGTCCACGCTGCACGCCACCCGCACCCCGCCGACGCTCACCCGGGTCAACGCCCGGCTGTGGCGCGTGAGCACCGGCTCGGGCGCCGTGGTCGGTCACATCGAGCTGGTCGAGGATCCGCTCGGCGAGCGGTACCGCGCCCGGCTGCTGCGGGCGGGCATGCCCGCCGGCGCCGAGCTCGGCGAGTTCTGGAGCGTCGACGACGCGATCGAGGTCTTCCGCGTCGCCTGACGCGCCGATCCGCCCGGTCGGCGGCGTGCCGAACGGGCGGCGGCGACCGCCCCGGATAGCGTTCGCCCCATGCAGTGGTGGAACGAGTTCATGTCCTGGATCCGCACGAGCGACGGGCACCAGGCGGTCTTCACGGCCGCTGTGGTCCTGCTGGCCGTGGTGGTCGGAGCGATCGTGATCGGCTCCGTCTTCCGGGCCTCCATCGCGCGCCTCATCCGTCAGCAGGATCACGAGCGGAAGAACGCGGTCATCGCGACGCTCGTCGACGCCGCGGTCGACGCCTCGGCCTGGAACGTCCTCAGCAGCCCGGAGCGCGTCCTCAGCGACCGCGCGTCCGCGCAGGCCGAGACGCACCTGCGCCTCCTGCCCGTCAAGGGCTCCGGAGTCGCGGCCAACTGGGCCGCTCACGAGCTCGCCGAGCTGAAGCACACGTCGAGCACCGGCGGCTACCAGACGCAGGCGAGCGTGGGCGAGTTCCGCGACCGCCTCGTGCAGTGGCGGGACAAGCCCGGGCGCGCCCGGAAGGCCTTCCTCGCCGACCTCGAGCGCTGGCGCTTCTCGGAGACGGGTCGAGACCGCTCCGCCGAGTCCGCTCCGTCGTCCGATCGGGCCGCGAGCACCGCCGAGGCCGCTCCCCAGCGCACCGCTCCCCCGGCCGCCGCACCGACCGCCGTCGCACCGGTCGTCGTCGGCGCGGGCTCCGCCTCCGGCTCTGCAGCCCCGCAGACGCCCACGATCGTCCTCCCCGCGTCGGCCGGGGACGCCTCGCAGGAGGAGACCCGCCGCCTGCTCGCCGACGTCGACCGCCTGGAGGTGCCGTCGCGCGAGCGTCCCGTGGAGGAGCTGCCGCCCGTCGACCCGCAGCGCTCGGCTCCTGCCGCCGAGCCGCAGCCGGACGCGGAGCACGACGCGACGCCGTCGGCTCCGGCCGACGGAGACCGCGACGACGTGCCGGCCGACGACGAGGCGGTCGTCCGGGCGGACGAGGCCCGGTTCGAGCGGTCCGCCTCGGACGACGACCGAGGCCAGGACCGCAGCTCGGTCTGAGTGCTCCCGACCACGAGAAGAAGGCCCCGATCGCGAGTGCGATCGGGGCCTTCTCCGTGGTGCGGGCGGTGCGTGTACTGACTAGCTGTGTGCATCACGTGCACGGGCGACTCGGCCGACCAGTACGGCGAGGGGCGCCGCGACGATCGTCCACGCGACGGCGATTCCACCGAGGATGGCGAGGAGCAGCATGGTCGTACCTCCGTTCGTTACGTCGTTGTAATTCCGGACACCCCAAGACTAGGTGCCTGAATGACACTCAAACGACTTCGGGTGGGAAACACGCCGGTGTTGCCTCCGATTTGCCGGTGTGTTACTGGTGGAGCGACCGCGAGTCCTCGTCCGAGGGTCACCGGAGCGGAGGAAAACCCCGTGGGTGCCGGGCGTCACTCCTCGGAGGAGCGCAGCGCCGCCCGAGGAGAGGCCGCGACGCGGTCGAAGGACGGGCGCGAGGCGTCGACGCTGATCCGCACGCCACCGGGACAAGACTAGGGACGGCGACCGGCGCGCTCCCGATCCGATGGTGCCCCCGGCAGGAATCGAACCTGCGACCAAGAGATTAGAAGGCTCCTGCTCTATCCGCTGAGCTACGGGGGCGGACTGCGACCACGATACCGAAGCGCAGGGGCCGCGCCCGCCGGGGCCTAGGCGCCCCGGACGAGTCCCAGCACTCCCACGACTAGGGAGACCACGGCGAGGGCGAGCGACACGCCGATGAGCACCGTGTGCACGCGGAGGAAGGTCGTCGCGCGGCCGTCCGCGTCGCGCGCCCGCGGGTCCTTGCGGACGCGGCGGAGGAAGGGCGGCCAGACGATCGCGTTCCACACGGCGTTGACGATCAGGAGGCAGCAGGCGAGCGTGATCACGAGGGTCCAGTGTAGGAGGAGCGGGACGGCCGGACCGGGTGTCGGCGGCCGCCGATAGACTGCCCCGCATGAGTAGCGCCCCCGACCGTCTTGTCTGGATCGACTGCGAGATGACGGGGCTCGACCTCTCCGTCGACGAGCTCGTCGAGATCGCCGTCGTCGTCACCGACTTCGAGCTGAACCCGCTCGACGAGGGGCTCTCCCTCGTCATCCGGCCCGACGCGACCGCGCTCGAGAACATGGGCGACTTCGTCCGGTCGATGCACGAGACCTCCGGGCTGCTGGTCGAGATCCCCTCCGGCGTCAGCGTCGCGGAGGCCGAGTACGAGGTGCTGGAGTACGTGCTGAAGCACGTCCCGGCGGAGCAGCAGGCCCCCCTCGCCGGCAACTCGATCGGCACCGACCGCGCCTTCCTCGCGAAGTTCATGCCGCGCCTCGACGGCCACCTGCACTACCGCAACGTCGATGTCAGCACGATCAAGGAGCTGGCACGGCGCTGGTTCCCGCGCATCTACTTCAACGCGCCCAAGAAGCACGGCGGACACCGCGCTCTCGCCGACATCCTCGAGAGCATCCGCGAGCTGCAGTACTACCGCCGTGCCGTGTTCGTGGAGCAGCCGGGGCCGAGCACCGCCGAGGTGCAGGCCGTGTCGGCCGCCGTCGTGGACGAGTTCGCCTCGCGGATGTAGTACTCTCGTACAGTTGCTTCGGCGGGTCACCCCGCCGGAACACGCTCCTGGTGGGTATAGCTCAGTTGGCAGAGCGCCTGGTTGTGGTCTAGGAGGTCGCGGGTTCGAGCCCCGTTACTCACCCCAGTGGCTGTGCATGCAGCGGAAGAGGCCCGGAGTTCCGACTCCGGGCCTCTTCGCACATCCGGCGACCGGCAGCGATCGCCGACGCAGAGAGGTCCCGGATGCTCGAGCTGGACGAGGACGCCTTCGAAGCCCTGGTGATCTCCGAGCTCGACGCGCTCCCGGACGACATGGTCGACGGGCTCGACAACGTCGTCTTCGTCGTGGAGGACCGGCCCGAGGACGGGACCCTGGATCTGCTCGGCTACTACGACGGCGTCGCCCTCACCGAGCGCGAGCGCTACGGCTTCGGCGAGATGCCCGACCGCATCGTGCTGTTCCGCGAGCCGCACCTCGCCGCGTGCGACGATCTGGACGCGCTGCGCGACGAGATCCACGTCACGCTCGTCCACGAGATCGCGCACTTCTACGGCATCGACGACGACCGGCTGCACGAGCTCGGCTGGGCCTGACCGCCGCCGAGGGAGAGCCTCCCACCGGCATCCGCTCGTCGCCGCGCTCGGCGGGGACCCCTCAGCCGCGCACCGCTCCCCCGCCGCCCGTGTCCAGCACGAGGTCGGCGTTCTCCCGGGGCCGATCCCGAGCGCAGTAGGAGCGGAAGTCGCGGTCCCAGGCGTCCCAGTGCGGAGCGAAGAGCTCGCCGTCGCGCTCGAGCGCGCGCACGCGCCGCACCTCGTCGTCGGCCTCGAGCCAGACCACCAGATCGGCGTGGCGGCGCGCGGCGGCGCCGGCCGATCCGCAGCCCTCGAGCACGAGAAGCGTCTCGCGGACGACGCGGCGCCCGGCCGTCGTCCCCGCGGCCCAGTTCCAGGGCCGCCAGTGCGCCGCGAGGCCGAGGCCGTGGGGGCGGACGAGCGTCCCGGCCGTCTCCCGCGACGCCCGGTCCAGGCCCGTCCAGCCGGGGTAGAGGTCGTCCATCCGCACGAGCGCGACCGACGATGCCGCCGGCGCGAGACGGAGCTGCTCGACCAGCGCGCGCGCGAACGTCGACTTGCCGGAGCCGCTCGGTCCGTCCAGCAGCACCGTCCGACGACGCCGCGCGATCACGGAGCGGGCGAGGTCGCCCGCCGTGTGATCCGTCAGCGGCAGGATCCGCTCAGCCATGCAGGACGAAGCTCCAGGAGCCGGTGACGACGGCGGCGGTCACGGCGACGGCAGCGATCAGCACTCCGCCCGCGAGCAGCAGGAGGTCGCCGGCTCCGAGGCGCGACTGCCGCGCCCAGGTGCGCGGGACGCCGGAGCCGAAGCCCTTCGCCTCCATCGCCGTCGCGAGCCTGCTCCCCCGCCGGATGGCCAGCACGAGCAGCGAGAACGTGCGGGCCGCGAGGCTGCGGAGCGCCTCGACGGGCCCGCGGCCGTCGGCGACCCCACGGGCCCGGCGGGCCATCGACAGGGTGCGCCAGTCGTCGACGAGCAGACCGACGAGCCGCATGCCGGCGAGAGCGCCGAGCACGAAGCGCGAGGGCAGGCGCAGGATCTGCGCGAGGCCGTCCGCCAGGTCCGTCGGGTCGGTGGTGGCGATGAGGACCACGCTCGGCAGTCCGATCGCCAGGACGCGCAGCGCGATGGCCAGCCCGAGGGCGACGGATCCCTCTGTGACCGACACGATGAGGAACTCCGCGTAGACGGCGCCGCTGTCGCGCCCGTAGAGGACTGTCGAGAGGCCGGCGAGCGGAGCCGCGATCCAGACGGGAGCCGTCCGCCGCACGAGCTCACCCGCTCGGAGCCCCGCGAAGGGCAGAACCAGCAGCTCGAGCGCCAGCGCCGTCGCCGCGGAGACCGCATCGACCGTGAGGAGGAGCGCGAACGCGATGACCAGGCTGGCGAGGAGCTTGGCCACCGGGTTGGCCCGGGCGATCCGGCTGCGCGCGGGAACGGAGTCGAGGAGCGTCATCCCGACACCACCTCGCGGGCGCCGAGGGTGACGACCGAGTCGGCGAGGGCGGCGACCAGCGCCTCGTCGTGGGTGACGGCGAGCACCGCCGTGCCTGCGTCGCGCTGCTCGGCGAGGAGGTCGACGAGCACCTCCCAGGTCAGGCGGTCCTGCCCGAACGTCGGCTCGTCGAGGACGAGCACGGACGGCGACCGGGTGAGGGCGGACGCGACGGCCAGGCGCCGCTTCTCGCCTCCGGAGAGGGTGAACGGGTTGGCGTCGGCGAGGTGCGCGAGGCCGAGGCGCTCCAGGAGCTCCTCCGCCCGATGCCGCTCCGTCTCGTCGCGGGCGCCCAGCGCGAGCTCGGCGCGCACGCGAGCGGTGAGGAACTGGTGCTCCGGCTCCTGGAACACCATCGCGATCCGTCCGGCGAGCTGAGCCGAGGTCCAGCGGATCGGCTCCGGGCCCGCACCGGCGCGGAGCGACTCGGAGGCGGTCACCCGCCCCGCGACCGGCGGCAGGAGACCGGCCAGCGTGAGCGCGAGGGTCGACTTCCCCGCGCCGTTGGGTCCCAGCACGGCCGTGGCCCGCGCGGAGTCGACGGCGAGCTCGAGCCCCGAGGCCACGATGGTCGAGCGGCGGCGCCCGAGGACGGGCCGGCCGATGGCGAGGTCGTGCGCGCTCAGGGCGGCGGGCGAGGGCAGCTCGCTCGCCCCGCGCCGGGCGGGGGTGTCACCGGGCAGCCAGACGCCGGAGGCGCGGAGCACGTCGTGCGTTCGATCGAGGACCTCGACTGGAGCGCCGTCGGCGACGACCGCGCCGTCCCGCCCGAGCACCACGACCCGGTCGACGAGGCCGACCCACACGTCGACCCGGTGCTCGACGACGATCAGCGTCGCCCCCGTGCGGGCGGCCGTGCGCTCCACCGCCGCCCGCACCTCGCGTACACCGTCCGGATCGAGGTTGGCGGTGGGCTCGTCGAGGAGCAGGAGCCGCGGACGCATGGCGAGCACACCCGCCAGGGCGAGCCTCTGCTTCTGCCCGCCCGAGAGCGCCGAGGTGGAGTGGTCCAGCGGAACGTCGAGCCCGACGTCGCCGAGCGCCTCCCGCACTCGCGCGGGGATCTCCTCGCGCGGCACGCCGAGGTTCTCGCAGGCGAACGCGACGTCGTCGCCGACCCGCGCCAGGACCGCCTGAGTGTCCGGATCCTGCAGCACGAGCCCCGCGACACCGCGCCGGGTGAGCGGCGCAGCTCCGTCGATCTCGAGCTCGCCCGCCGCGGAGCCGTCCTCCTCCCCGCCGAGGACGCCGGCCAGGGCGTGCAGCAGCGTGCTCTTTCCCGCGCCGGAGGGGCCGAGGAGCAGCACGCGCTCCCCCGGCTCCAGCGCGAGATCGAGGCCGGAGAGGGCGTCGCGGGAGCGTCCCGCGTGCCGCCAGCTCCAGCCCCGCGCCCGGACGTAAGCGCCGCTCATCGAGCGCCCGCGCCGGCTCCCTCGACCGTCCGGCCCTCGCGCCCGGATGCGAAGCGGTCCAGCGCTCCCGAGGCCGCGAGCCCCCGCACCGCGAACCAGGACAGCAGCCCGGCCAGGAGCGCGCCCGAGACGATCGAGGAGGCGACGTAGACGGTCTTGAAGAGCGCGTCGTTGACGGCGTAGTACGACAGCAGGTCGTTGATCGCGAGGGCGAGCCCCGCACCGGCACCGGCCAGCATCGCGACGAGCGGACGGCCGCTGCGGTAGAGGAAGAGCGCCAGGACGATCTCCGCGCCGAGTCCCTGCACGAGTCCGGAGATCAGCACGGTGAAGCCCCACTGGGTGCCGATCAGAGCCGACACGGCCGCGGCGACCAGCTCGGTGTAGAGCGCGGCTCCGGGCTTGCGGATGATCAGGCCGCCGAGGACGCCGGCGAAGAGCCAGCCGCCGCCGAGGAGCCCGCCGAGCCCGGGCAGGAACTCGAAAGCGAGGCCGAGGACGTTCGTCGCCAGGCCCCAGGCCCAGAAGACGATCCCGCTCGCGACGGCGACGACGCTCGCCACCACGATGTCGACGACCCGCCAGCGCAGATCGCGCCGGGCCGGGGCGGAGGAGGTGAGGTTCTGCGCGTTCGTGTTCTGCGCGTTCGTGTTCTGCGCGTTCGTGTTCTGCACTGACGTGCCCTTTCGTGGAAGCGAATGGAGGGCACGGGTTGGTAAGAGGAGATCGAAACGTTCCTTCGCTGGCATGACCCAGATCAGGTTCGACGGTCGAAGGCTGCTGCCTTCCTCTCAGCCCGGTGCACCGGACTCCCGTGTTCATCGGCAATCATAGACGTCATGTCGTGGTCGGTGGTCGTCGTCCTGGCCGTGCTGCTGATCGTCCTGCTGCAGGCCCTGCTCTGGCAGCGCCGTGCGCGGATCCGCCGCGAGCTGCTCAGCTACGGCACGCGGGTGCCGGCGCGCGTCGTCGGGCCGGATCCGGCACGCGGCGATCGCGATTCGGCACGGGATCTGGGCAGGCTCCTGGTCGTCTACCGGACCGCCGAGGGTGTGGAGAAGCGCGCGCAGAAGTACCCGCTGAAGCGGGGGGACGCGTGGATGGCCGGCGAGCCCGCCGCGGTGATCTACGACCCCCGCCGGCCGGACGACGCCGAGCGGCTGATCGTCGGCTTCGGCCGGACGAAGAAGAAGTGGTACCCCGCGCGCCAGCAGCGCGCCAGCTGACGCGGGGCCGCTCCGGCTACTTCTTGAGGGCGCGGATGATGCGCGCGAGGGCCTTGCCGGTCACCCACACGAAGGGGATGCCGACGGCGAGGACCGAGATCACGTTCGGCTGGAACCGCAGGCCGAGGTCGTCCTTGATGTAGGCGCCGATCGGGATGACCGTGGCGCCGCCGCCTCCGCCGCCGCCCTCCTGGCCGTCCTCGGAGCCGCTGCCTCCGCCGAAACCGAACCAGCGGAGGGCGACGGGGACGAGCGAGACGCCGTCGACGGTGACGGGCTCGCCGTAGATCGTCGCGGTACCCGCGGTGGTGACGGTGTCGGCCAGGGAGACTGCGATGTTGGGCATGGTGCGACGGTACTCCGCGGCTCTCCGCGGCGACAAGCGGCCCGCCGGGGCGCACAGGACTCGTCCATGGACCTCCGGGGACCTGCTGCCATGATCGACGGATGTCCGCCCGCACCCGCCGCCGCCGCCCCGTGCGCTCGGCCGCGGTGTCGGTCGCGAGCCTCGTGCTCGCCGCCTTCCTCGCCTTCCACCGCGCGCTGCCCGATCCGATCGGCTGGCTGTCGGTCCTCGAGGTCGGGATCCCCTGGACGGGGCTGCTCGTGCTGCTCCTCATCGCGGCCGCGGCGGCCCTCCGGTCGCGCCGGACGGCGGCCGCGGTCACCGTGCTGGCGATGGTCTACGGCGTGCTGGTGCTGCCGGTCGCGCTTCCGGCGCCGGCCGTGCGCTCCGGCTCGTTCACCGTCGTCAGCCAGAACATCGAGACGAGCAGCGACGCCGGTGGGCTGGCCGCCTCGCTCGCCGCCCGCGGCCCCGACGTGATCGCGCTGCAGGAGCTCGACGGAGACGCCGTGGACGCGGTCGACGCCGAGCTGGCCGACGAGTACCCGTACTCGTCCGTCTCGAGCACCGTCGGCGTCTGGAGCCGGACCGAGCTGACCGACGAGGAGCCGCTCGACCTCGGTCTCGGCTGGGAGCGCGCGCTCGCCGTCGACGTCGACACGCCGGTCGGCAGCGCGCGCCTGTTCGTGGTGCACCTGGCCTCGTTCCGGCCGGGCGACCACGAGGAGCGGGACACCATGCTCTCGAACCTCGCCACCGCTCTTCGAGACGACGCGTCGGAGCGGACACTGGTCATCGGCGATTTCAACACGCCGACGGACGACCACCTGTTCGCTCCGGTGCTGGCGGAGGCGGGTCTCGTCCGCACGGGCGGAGTCGGCTTCCCGGCGACCTGGCCGTCCCTGCTGCCGCTCGTCTCGCTCGACCACGCGCTCGCCGACGGCGTCACCGCCGCGACCGTCGCGGTCCTGCCGCCGAACGGCTCCGACCACCGCCCGATCAGTCTGACGATCGGTTCCGCGTAGCGAGCGTGTCGCTGAGGTCGATCCCCTTGGCCGACTCGGGAGCCGACCGGGACAGGAGCGAGGCGGGACGCACGGCCCCGGAGCCGAAGCGGGCGGCCACGCCGTCGACCGCGAGCTCCGCGTCGCGCCAGTCGTCGGAGTCGCTCCACAGGGAGAACGCGACGTCGTCGCCCTCGACCAGCTGCTCGCCGCGCACGCCGATCAGCCGCACGGGCCGCCGCATCGGGTTGGCCGCCTCGAGGAGCGCGGAGGAGGCCTCGTAGAGGACCCGGGCCACGTCCGTCGCCTCGACGAGCGTGCGGGAGCGGGTGAGGGTGCTGAAGTCGCCGAAGCGCACCTTCACCGCGACGGTGCGGCAGCGCACTCCCGAGCGGCGCATCCGCACGGCGACCTTGTCGCAGAGCCGCAGCAGCTCACGACGGACGAGCTCGGGGTCGGCCACGTCGTCGGCGAACGTGATCTCGTGTCCGGCGCTCTTCTCGATCTGGCGGGTGTCGACCGGCCGCGGATCCACCCCGTTCGCCAGGGCGTGCAGGCGCCTCCCGGTCGCCTCGCCGAGGGCGGACACCAGCGACGGCAGCGGGGTGGTCGCGACGTCGGCGACGGTGCGCAGACCGCGGCGGACGAGCGCCTCCTCCGTGCTCGCGCCGACTCCCCACAGCGCGCTCACGGGCAGCGGATCGAGGAACTCGCGGACGCCGTCGGCGGGGACGACCAGCAGACCGTCGGGCTTGGAGCGGCCGGAGGCGAGCTTGGCGACGAACTTGGTGCTGGCGATCCCGACCGAGCAGGTCAGCCCGAGCTCGGCGTGCACCCGGCGGCGGATCTCGGTGCCGATCGCGAACGGCGAGCCCGAGATGCGGCGGGCACCCGCGACGTCGAGGAACGCCTCGTCGATGCTCAGGCGCTCGACCAGCGGCGTGAAGGAGTCGAAGATCGCCATGACGCGGCGAGAGGCCTCGCGGTAGCGCTCCATGTGCGGCTCGAGGACCACGGCCTGCGGGCAGCGGCGGAGGGCGACCGCCATGGGCATCGCCGAGTTGACGCCGTAGCGGCGCGCCTCGTACGTCGCCGCTGTGACGACGGAGCGCGCTCCGTGGTGGCCCACGATGACCGGCCTCCCGCGCAGATCCGGCCGGTCGAGCAGCTCGACGGAGGCGAAGAACGCGTCCATGTCGATGTGCATGATGCTCGCGCGCGGGTCGTCGAAGGGCTCGGTCGTGACCTGCCGCCCCGTGCCGTCCTGCTTGCTCACGCGGTGCCGTCCTGCTCGCTCACGCCGTGCCGTCCTGCCTGCTCACGCCGCTCCGTCCTGCTCGACCACACCTCCGGACATGATCGCACCCACCACCGACATCGGCTTCCCGGCCGCTGCGCCCGGGCCGGCCGGGAATGAGCGCCGACCACTCGCGGTTGACCCGAGCACCACGACGCTCCGGAGAGACCATGACGCACGAGCAGCCCGACTCCCCCACCGCCACCGAGACCGGCCCCGGCGCCGAGATGAGCCGCTGGCTCGATCTGCAGGACCGCGCCCACCGCGCCTTCGAGCTCCGGCTGAGCGCCGTCGAGGACTGGTCGGCCCCCACGCCCGACACCGAGTGGGACACGCGCGCTCTGGTGCTGCACGTCGTCCGCGAGCAGCAGCGCGCGCACACGCTCCTCTCGGGGGGCGACGAGTCGGCGCTGCGCCTCGAGTCCGTCGCCACCGATCTGAGGAGCGAGTGGCGCCGCGTGACCGACCGCCTGCGCGACGCTGTCCGCACCGTCGACCCGGCCGCGACCGTGCAGCTGGGGCGCGACACCGTCAGCGCCGTCGAACTGCTGCAGGAGCAGACGGCCGATGTGACCGTCCACGCCTGGGACCTCGCCCGCGCGACCGGCAGCGACGACCGGCTGGACGAGGAGCTCGTCGCAGCGGTCTGGGAGCTCTTCGCACCCCAGGAGGAGACCCTGCGCGCGAGCGGCCTCTACGCCGCGCCCGTGCCGGTCGACGACGCCGCCTCCCTCCAGAGCCGCCTGCTCGCCATCACCGGACGCGACGACCGCCTCGCCGCCTGACTGCCCGGTGCCCGGACGCCGTCAAGGCCTGGGGGCGTCCAGGGTCGCCGCGGCAGGATGGAGGGGACCACGAACACGGGGCGACCCGCCCCGACGAGGAGAGGAACGTCCATGACACGCATCGCCGTCATCGGAGCCCACGGCAAGGTGGGGCAGCAGATCCTGCACCTGCTCTACGACGCCGGCCACGAGTCGGTCGGAGTGATCCGCAACCCCGATCACGCCGAGGACATCGTCCGGCTGGGCGGCGAGCCGCTCGTGCACGACCTCGAGGACACGACGCCCGAGGCCTTCGCCGAGGCGCTGGGCCACGTCGACGGCATGGTCTTCACCGCCGGAGCCGGACCCGACTCGGGCCCGGAGCGCAAGCGCACCGTCGACCTGGGGGCGTCCGTCCTCAGCCAGAAGGCCGCCGCGATCGTCGGGGTCCAGCACTTCGTGCAGGTCAGTGCGATCGGTGTGGACGAGCCGCTCCCCGAGGACACGGAGGAGGGCTGGAAGGCCTACGTCGAGGCCAAGCGCGACGCCGACGCGGCACTGCGCGACTCCGGCCTCGACTACACGATCCTCCGCCCGGGCGGGCTGACGGACGACGAGGGCACCGGCACGATCACGCTCGGCACCTCCGTCGAGAAGGGGAGCATCCCGCGAGCGGACGTCGCCGCGACGGTGATCGCCGCCCTGGCGCAGCCGACCTCCATCGCGAAGACGTGGGAGATCGTCTCCGGTCCCACCCCGATCGAGGACGCGGTGGCTCAGGGAGCCTGAGCCCCGGCCCCTCCTCCTAGAGTGGGGCGGGTGAGCACCCACCCGCCCCACTCTAGGAGGAGG
>NZ_PSUV01000019.1:0-74714 GCF_002931985.1 Rathayibacter sp. AY1H2
ACCCGCCCCGCCCCTGGATCCGCAGCTACGCGCCCGGCGTGCCGACGGAGCTCGAGCTCCCGACCGGCTCGCTCGTCGACATCGTCACCGAGTCGGCCGAGCGCTATCCCCACCAGGTCGCGCTCGAGTTCTTCGGCCGTTCGACCAGCTACTCCCAGCTCGCCGACGAGGTGGAGCGGGCCGCCGAGGGCCTCCGCCGCCTGGGCGTCCGCGCGGGCGATCCGGTCGCCCTCGTCCTCCCGAACTGCCCGCAGCACGTCGTCGCCTTCTACGCCGTCCTCCGGCTCGGCGCCGTGGTGGTCGAGCACAACCCGCTCTACACCCCGCGCGAGCTGCGCCACCAGTTCGAGGACCACGGCGCTCGTGTCGCGATCGCCTGGAACCGCGTCGTGCCGACGGTGCAGGACCTCCCGGCCGATCTCGGCGTCGAGACCGTCGTCGCCGTCGACCTCACCCGCGCGATGCCCGCCTCGATGCGCGCAGCCCTCCGCCTGCCGCTGAAGAAGGCCCGGGAGTCGCGCGCCGCGCTGACCGGGCCGGTCCGCGGTGCGATCGAGTGGGAGTCGCTGCTGAGGCGGCGGATCGACCCGGCGCACCCGCGCCCGGTCGCGGAGGACCTCGCGGTCATCCAGTACACGAGCGGCACGACCGGCACGCCCAAGGGCGCCGAGCTGACCCACGCGAACCTGACGGCGAACGCCGCCCAGTCGCGCGCCTGGGTGCCGACGGTCCGCCGCGGCGACTGCGTGGTCTACGCGGTGCTCCCCATGTTCCACGCCTACGGGCTGACGCTCTGCCTCACCTTCGCGATGAGCATGGGCGCGCGCCTGGTGCTGTTCCCGAAGTTCGACCCGGAGCTGGTGCTGAAGGTCGTCAAGAAGCACCCCGCCACCTTCCTCCCGGCCGTTCCGCCGATCGCGGAACGCCTGGCGCGCAGCGCGCAGCAGCGGGGCGTCTCCCTGCGCGGCATCGAGATCGCCATCTCCGGCGCGATGCCGCTCGACCCGGCGCTGGTCGACTCGTTCGAGGCGCTGACCGGAGGCACGCTCGTCGAGGGCTACGGCCTCTCGGAGACCTCTCCGGTCCTGATGGCCAACCCGGTCGGTCCGACGCGACGCGCCGGGACGGTCGGGCTCCCGCTGCCCGGCACCGACGTGCGGATCGTCGACCCCGAGGATCCCGACACGGAGGTGGCGACCGGCGAGCAGGGCGAGCTGGTCGTGCGCGGTCCGCAGGTGTTCCGGGGCTACCACCGCAAGCCCGACGAGACGGCGGCGACCTTCACCGGTGACGGCTGGTTCCGCACCGGCGACATCGCGACGATCGACGAGGACGGCTTCGTGCGCATCGTCGACCGGATCAAGGAGCTCGTGATCACGGGCGGCTTCAACGTCTCGCCGTCCGAGGTGGAGGAGGTGCTGCTCCGCCTGCCCGAGATCAAGGAGGTGGCGGTGGTCGGCCTGCCCGATCCGCGCAGCGGCGAGTCCGTGGCGGCGGCGGTCGTCCTGGAGCCGGGCGCGCAGCTCGACGTCGCAGCCGCCCGCAAGGCCGTCAGGGAGGCGCTGACGCCCTACAAGGTGCCCAAGCGGATCACCGTCGTCGACGAGCTGCCGCGGAGCATGATCGGCAAGGTCCTCCGCCGCCAGGTGAAGGCCATGCTGACCGACGAGGACTAGCCCGGAACGAGCGAGGGCCCCCGACCACTGTCCGTGATCGGGGGCCCTCTGCAACGAGGCTAGAAGCCGAAGTCGCCGCCTCCGAAGTCGCCGCCTCCGAAGTCGCCGCCCCCGCCGAAGTCGCCTCCGCCGGAGTCGCCCCAGCCGCCGCCGTCTCCGGCGTCCGCACCGGAGGCGTCCGCACCTCCCGCATCCGCTCCGCCGTCGGCCGAGGCTTCTCCCCCGCCGTCACCGCCGGCGTAGTCGCCTCCCGCATCGGGGAGGAACGCGCCCGCGATGGCCGAGCCGATCGCGAACCCGGCGATCGTGCCGAGCATCGAGGAGGCGAGGACGCCGCCGAAGCCCATGCCTCCGCCGCCGGAGAAGCGCCGCTCCATGAATCCGGGCTGGCGCAGCTCGCTCCGCGTGGCGGACTGGGCGAGCGTGCGGGGGTCGTCGTCCTTCGGCGCGTCGCCGACGGGGGCCCCCTCGCTGAGCTCTCGGAAGACCTGCTGGCGCTGCTCCGGGGTCAGCTGCTCGAAGGCCTCGCGGTGCACCTGCTCGATCGCCTCGGGCGGCGCGGTGCGGAGGAGGTAGCGGTAGCGCTCGATGGCACGCTCATCGTCGGTGCGCGGAGACGTCGCCGGAGGGGAGCCGTACTCGGGCCTGCGGTCCGCGGCCTGCGGCGGCGCGTACGTCGAGCGGCGTGCGCTCTCGGGCTGCTCGTCGCGGCCCAGCAGTCGGTCCAGGAATCCCATGATCTCCTCCTCGGCGCCCGACGGACGCACACCGCCACCGTAGGCCTCTCACCGCTCCGGGTGCTGAGCGTTCTCTCAGAGGCTGCTCGGAGCGGAGGCCTCGGTCACTTCTGCTTCGGGATGACCACCCACATCACGAGGTAGGCGATGATCTGCGGCCCCGGGAGGAGGCACGAGAGCACGAACAGGAGACGCACCACGAAGGGGCTCCAGCCGAATCGGCGGGCGAGACCGGCACAGACGCCGGCGATGATCCTGCCCCGACGGGGGCGCACGAGAGTAGCCATGACTCCACTCTGGCGCAGGGCGCCTGAGCGGGGCATCCGGGAAACCCCCTAGGTCTGCGCGGGAGTCCCGTCGAGCTCCTCGGGCCGGAACGCTCCGACCGAGCGGGCGAAGGCGGCGGCGCGCTCGGCGTCGGCCTCCGGCCAGACCACGTGGAAGCGCTCGAAGACCACGTCGCCGATGCCGCCCGGTGAGACGCGGGCGAAGTAGCGGCGGTGGCCGTCGAGCCAGGAGGCGCGCGTGCGGTCCCCCTCGCCCTCGGCCCAGGCGAACGCGTCGTCGACGGAGTCGAGCGGACCGGTCCGAACCTCGTCCGTCACGAGGACGACACGCGCCGCTCCCGCGCCGTCGCAGACGATCCAGTGGTCGCCCGCGACGGGTGCCCCCTCCTCGGCGAGGGACGCCGTGGCCGTCTTCACTCCGCGCCGCACGAGGCCCAGCAGCTCGTCCGCCATCGCCGTGCTGTCGCCGAACGCCTCGACCGGCGGGAGCGCCTCGTCGACTCCCGGATGCGCGGAGCGGTACTCCGCCCAGAGGAGCGCCGCCGAGGCGGCGTCGGTGTCGGGGAGGGCGGTGCGCTCCGGCGCGGCGGGCACGAGCGCCACGATGTTCGCCCCGGCCAGGGAGGCGGGATCGTCGGGGTGGTTGTCGGGCGTGGTGACCGTGTCGAAAGGCCAGTGCTGCTGGAGCCAGCGGCGCGCGTAGGCGTCGAGCTCCTCCTCGAGCCGCGAGCCCCGGACGGCGGGGACGACCCACCAGGAGGCCTCGGCGGAGTCGCCGCCGCCGGGCCGGACGCTCAGAGCGCCCAGCGCCTCGGTGCGGTCCGGGCCGACGAGCAGGAACGCGTGCGCTCTGCCCGCACGCGACTCCTCCTCGAGGCGCAGGAGACCGCGCACGTCGTCGCCGAGGGACGCCGACGGCAGGGCGGCCGGATCGTCCCCGCGGAGGAGAGCCGCGAGCCACGGTCGCTGCTCGCCGATCACCGCGTGCAGGAGGTCCGCATCACTCGAGACGAGAGGACGCAGGAGGGCGCCCGCCGGCAGCTCGAGCCGCGCGGGAAGGGGCGCGTCGCCGGTTCCACCGCTCATGACCGCACCTCCCCGCGCACCGGCTCAGCCGGCCGCGCGGTCCAGGACGAGCTCGCGGACGCGGGCGGCGTCGGCCTGCCCCTTCATGGCCTTCATCACGGCACCGATCACGGCACCGGCGGCCTGCACCTTGCCGTCGCGGATCTTCGCGAGCACGTCGGGCTGCGAGGCCAGTGCCGCGTCGATCGCCTCGATGAGCGCTCCGTCGTCCGAGACGACCGCGAGTCCACGGGCGTCGACGACCTCCTGCGGGGTGCCCTCTCCGGCGATGACGCCCTGGAGGACCTCGCGGGCGAGGCGGTCGGTCAGCGTGCCGCTCTCGATCAGACCGGCGAGCTCGGCGACCTGGGCCGGGGTGACCAGGGAGGCCGGGTCCTCGCCCGCCGCGTTCGCGAGGCGCGCGATCTCCCCGGTCCACCACTTGCGGGCCGCCTGCGGAGCGGCTCCCGCGGAGACGGTCTCGGTGATCTCGACCAGCAGGCCGCTGTTGGCGACGTCCTGGAACTCGAGGTCGGTGAAGCCCCACTCCTGCTTGAGGCGGCGACGGCGGTCGGCGGGCTTCTCGGGGAGCGCGGCGCGCAGCTCCTCGATCAGCTCGGGGCTCGGCACGACCGGGAGCAGGTCGGGTTCCGGGAAGTAGCGGTAGTCGTCGGCGTCGCTCTTGGGCCGGCCCGCGGAGGTGCGGCCGGTGTCCTCGTGCCAGTGGCGCGTCTCCTGCGTGATCGTGCCGCCCGCGGCGAGGATCGCCGCCTGGCGCTGGATCTCGTAGCGGACGGCGCGCTCGACCGAGCGGAGCGAGTTGACGTTCTTGGTCTCGGTGCGGGTTCCGAGCTTCTCCTGGCCGATCGGGCGGAGCGAGACGTTCGCGTCGCAGCGCAGGTTGCCGCGCTCCATCTTGGCGTCCGAGATGCCGAGCGCCAGCACGATGTCGCGGATCGTCGCGACGTAGGCCTTCGCGTACTCGGGCGCGCTCTTCCCCGCGCCGTAGATGGGCTTCGTGACGATCTCCACGAGCGGGACCCCCGCGCGGTTGTAGTCCACGAGCGAGTACTCGGCGCCCTGGATGCGGCCGGTGGCGCCGCCGACGTGCGTGAGCTTGCCGGCGTCCTCCTCCATGTGCGCGCGCTCGATCGGGATCTGCACGAGCGAGCCGTCGGCCAGCTCGATCTCGACCGAGCCCTCGAAGGCGATCGGCTCGTCGAACTGCGAGATCTGGTAGTTCTTCGCCAGGTCCGGGTAGAAGTAGTTCTTGCGCGCGAAGCGGCTGGACGGGGCGATCGAGCAGCCCAGGGCGAGGCCGAGGCTGATCGAGTAGCGGACGGCCTGCTCGTTCACGACCGGCAGCGAGCCCGGGAGGCCGAGGTCGACCGGGGTCACGTTCGTGTTGGGCTCGGACCCGAACTCGTTCGGCGCGTCCGAGAACATCTTGGTCTTCGTGTTGAGCTCGACGTGCACCTCGAAGCCGAGCACCGGCTCGAACGTCTCGAAGACCTCGTCGTAGTCCATCAGCTCGGGAGCGGACGTGTGCGCGGAGGCCATCAGACGGCACCTTCCTCGGTCGCGGAGAGCACGGAGTGGGTCAGGTCGGGGGCCTGCGCGAGGAGCGGGCGGCCCCACTTCTCCTCGAGCAGCGCCTCGAGCGCGGCGCCCACGGTGTAGAGGCGCACGTCCTCCCGGGCGGGAGCGAGGAACTGGATGCCGACAGGCAGCCCGTCCTCGTCGGCGAGGCCGGCGGGGACGGAGATGCCGGGGATGCCGGCCAGGTTCGCCGGGATGGTCGCGACGTCGCCTCGGT
Organism: Rathayibacter sp. AY1H2; assembly: GCF_002931985.1. Lineage (NCBI taxonomy): Bacteria > Bacillati > Actinomycetota > Actinomycetes > Micrococcales > Microbacteriaceae > Rathayibacter > Rathayibacter sp. AY1H2. The sequence continues at coordinate 5,582 of NZ_PSUV01000019.1, forward strand.
ACATCGCCAGCGGGTCGTCGAGCTTCTCGCCGAGGCGGTAGGCGGTCGTCGGCGCTGTCGGCGAGGCGATCACGTCGACGTCCGCGAAGGCCGCGTCGAAGTCCCGCTGCACCAGGGTCCGGACCTTCTGCGCGCTGCCGTAGTAGGCGTCGTAGTAGCCGGCCGAGAGGGCGTAGGTGCCGAGGATGATCCGGCGCTTGACCTCGGGGCCGAAGCCCTGCTCGCGGGTCGCGGACATGACCTGCTCGACCGTGCCGCCGCCCTCCGGCGTGACCCGGAGGCCGAACCGGACCGAGTCGAACTTGGCGAGGTTGCTGGAGGCCTCCGCGGGGAGGATCAGGTAGTAGGCGGCGACCGCGTGCTCGACGCTCGGGAGGCTCACCTCGACGACCTCGGCTCCGGCGCCCTGAAGGATCTCGAGCGCCTCGTGGAAGCGCGCCAGCACGCCGGGCTGGAAGCCCTCGCCGCCGTCGAGCTCCTTGACCACGCCGATCCGGAGGCCCGTCACGTCGGCGCGGCGCACCGCGTCGGCGAAGGAGGGCCAGGAGTCGCGCAGCGACGTCGAGTCGCGCGGGTCGTGGCCCGCGATGACGTCGTGCAGCAGCGCGGAGTCGAGGACCGTCCGGGAGACGGGGCCGATCTGGTCGAGGCTCGAGGCGAGCGCGATCGCTCCGTAGCGGGACACGCCGCCGTAGGTCGGCTTCACGCCGACGGTGCCGGTCACGTGCGCGGGCTGACGGATCGATCCCCCGGTGTCGGAGCCGAGGGCCAGGGGCGCCTCGTAGCTCGCGACGGCCGCGGCGGACCCGCCGCCGGAGCCGCCGGGGATGCGGTCGAGGTCCCACGGGTTGTGGGTGGGGCCGTAGGCGCTGCGCTCGGTGGTCGAGCCCATCGCGAACTCGTCCATGTTGGTCTTGCCGATCGGGACCAGCCCGGCCTCGCGGACCTTGCGCATGACGGTCGCGTCGTAGGGCGGGCGCCAGCCCTCGAGGATGCGGGAGCCGCTCGTGGTCGGCATGTCGTTCGTGACGATGACGTCCTTGACCGCGAGAGGCACTCCGGCGAGGGGGTGCAGCGACTCGCCGTCGGCCCGCCGGCGGTCGATCGCCTCGGCGGACGCGACCGCGCCCTCGCGCGCGACGTGGAGGAAGGCGTGGACCGCTCCGTCGACCGCGTCGATGCGCTCGAGGTGGGCGCGGGTGGCCTCGACCGAGGAGACCGAGCCGTCGGCCAGCTTCCCGGAGAGGGCGGACGCGCTGAGGCGGACGAGCTCGTCGCCGTGCGCGCTCACTGCTCCTCCCCCAGGATCGCGGAGACCTGGAAGCGGCTGCCGTCGTGCTCGGGCGCGCCGGAGAGCGCCTGCTCGAGCGTGAGGGTCTCGCCGACCACGTCGGGCCGGAAGACGTTCTCGAGCGGGATCGGGTGGCTGGTCGCCGGCACGTCGGGCGTGGCGACGGCCTGGACCGCGCGCACGGAGTCGACGATCTGGCCGAGCTCCCTGGTGAGGCTCCCGATCTCGTCGGAAGTGAGGTCGATCCTGGCCAGCTGGGCCAGATGGGCGACCGTGTCGGCCGTGATCTCGGACATGCGTCTCCGTCTGGTGGTTCGGGGGGATTTCCGGCCGCCAGTCTACTCGGCGCGCCCGCACCGCCTCCGCCCGTGCCGCCCGCCCGTCAGGAGCCGCCGAAGAGGCTGGCGCCGTGCTTCAGGAGTGCGTTGTACGCGCCCTCGTAGGTGGTCGGCAGGTCCTCGCCGGGCTCGCCGTACCGGGCCAGCAGCAGGCCCATCAGGCCGACGGCGGGCGGGCTCAGCGGCTTGTCGCGGTTCACGTGCGCCGGATGCGCTGGCGCCGCCTCGGGGTTCGGCGGCAGGTACTGCGGCACCGTGGTCGGCCAGTCGCCGATCTGCCGCGGCTCGTCGAGGGTCAGCACCCCGAAGAGGTCGGGGGCGGAGGCGTCGCGAGCGGTCAGCGGCTCGAGGCCGTGCAGGGCGCTGAGGGTCCGGATCACGGCGCCGTGGTGCAGCTCGTCGTGCACGATCGTGCCGGCCCTCGTGTACGCCGAGACCGCGATCGCCGGCACGCGGCAGCCGAGCCGGTCGAAGGCGAAGCCCATCTCGCCCTCGCGGCCGTCGCCCGGCGGAGTCGCCGACGGCGGGGGGACGTGGTCGTAGAGGCCGCCGTGCTCGTCGAAGGTCGCCAGCAGGAGCGTGTTCACCGCGTTCGAGCCGGTCGTGCTCGCGCTCTCCCGGATCGCCGAGTACACCTGGTGCAGCAGCAGCTCGCCGGCGCGGACGTCGGACAGCGCGCTGTCGTAGACGGGCGTGCCGTCGACCTCGTCCTCTCGCAGGACCCCGGTCGGCGGGTGCATGTCGTTGTGGTCGAAGACGAGCCGCGGCTCGAGGAAGGCGTAGTCGGGCAGCTCGCCGTTCTCCACGTCGGCGTAGAAGCGGTCCATCGTCGAGAAGTGGGTCTTCCAGTACTTCTCGAGCACCGGCGCGTGCAGGAAGCCGGTGTAGGAGACCACCTGCAGCGCGTCGAAGTAGACGCGCCAGGTCCTCCCCGCCTCCTCGAGGCGGTTGAACACCGTCGGCGCGTCGGCCAGGTCGTCCGCGAGCCACTTCTCGTAGCCGCCGCCCTGCTTGTTGGTGACGAAGCCGTGCGAGGTCGACGCGTGCAGGAAGGACCTGTTGCAGAAGGTCTGGGAGGGGACGGCGCAGAACCACTGGTCGAAGACGGCGAACTCGCGGGCGAGGGTGGAGAAGACGGGCAGCATCTCCGGCGAGAAGCCGCCCATGATCGTCCGCGCCTCCTCCGCCGTGGGCTCCTGCCCCTTCTTCATCACCCTCAGGTGCTGGACGTAGTCCTCGAGGAAGCCGCTCATCGTCGGGGCGGAGGCGTCGGCGGGCGCGTTGAAGGGCGCGGTCATGGCGCCGACGGTGCGGCCGGCGTTCTCGGGCGGATCCACCGTGCCGAAGAGCTGGGTGTTGACGTGCGGGTACTCCTCGCCCGGGTCCGGGTCGGGCTGGCGCATCACGGAGTCGGTGGCGCCCTCGTAGACGTGCGTGCCGACGGTCAGTCCCCCGGCGCTGGTGTTCGTCCGCTCGTCGGGGAGGAGGCCCTCGAAGCTCTCGCCCGCGGGCAGGTCGTCCGGTCCGTAGAGGCGGCCGAGGACGTTGTCGAAGGAGCGGTTCTCGAACATGATCACGACGACGTGGTCGAATCCCGGCTCCGTGCGGGCGGGCAGTCGCGGCTCCTCCTCGCGGCGGGGGCCGGAGGCGACGGCCGCGCCGATCGCGCCACCGGCGAGGGCTCCGGCTCCGACTCCGGCGGCGGCGGTGCCGGCCAGGAAGCGGCGGCGCGAGCGGGAGCGGGGAGCTCCGTCGTCGTGCTCCGAGGGAGTCCGCTCGCTGGTCATCTCCGCCGCCTCTCCTGCGCCGCCTGCGCCTGCTCGGAGTGTAGCGACGCGCCCGGGACGGCGGCTCGAACGCGGGCGAGCAGTCCGGCCTCCGGCTCGGGGTCGACGTGCGCGCGGCGGGCCGCGTCGCGGAGGCGCCGCCCGACCGGCGCGGGCGGCGCGAAAGCCGGCGCCGTGCGGGGCCAGCGCGCGAGGGGGCGGTCGGGACCGCTGAGGAGTGCGGCCAGCTCTCGGACCTGCGGATCGACGAGCGCTCGGCGCACGCCCGCCCGGGCGCGGACGAGCTGCGCGGGAGTCTCCGGACCGAGCGGCACGCCGATCCGTGCACCCGAGGGGACGGCCGAGGCGAGCACGAGCGCCGGCACCGTGCCGGGCCGCCCTGCGCTCCCCCGCGCGGCGGCGAGGAGCAGCATCCGCCGCCCCGCCCGCTCCCCGTCGCGGACGGCGTCGAACACGACGTGCAGCAGCTGCTCCGCGAGGCGCGCATCAGCGGATCGATCGGTGCCGGCGGCTGCGGCGTCGGCGAAGTCGGCCGGATCGACGAGGGACCGCGGCTCGACCAGGACGAGCGGAGGCAGGGTGCCGGCTGCGGCCTCGGCGGCCAGCGCGTCGATGGGAAGGAGGCGCCCGCCGCGGGAGCCGGCGGCGCCCGGGTCGCGGTGGGGCCACTCCGGATCGGCGAGGAGCGTAGTCGAGACGCCCTGCCGCTCGTCGACCGCGAGAGCCCAGCCGGTGCCGGTCTCCCGGGCCGCGCGCAGGGCCGCCGGCAGCGGATCGCGGCCGTCGGCGCGCCAGTGGTCGGCCCGGGCGAAGGCCGTGGCGAGGAGCGCGTGCACCGGCAGCATCTCGGGGGCGAAGCGCGCGCCCGGAGGATCGTCCGGGCCGGGCGCGGTCATCACGGCGTCCGTGCCGCCGGTGAACACCGGGCCGTCCGTGTCGTCGAGCGCGCCGAGGACCTGGTCGCGGCTGCGGCCGGCGAAGGAGAGCACGACCACGTGGTCGATCCGCCCGAGCACCTCGGCGGTCCGACGCTCGGCGGTGGTGGGCCGAGCCGCGGCGTCGAGCGCGAGCGACGCTGCGTCGGCGAGGGAGCGGCGCAGGAACGCCCGCCGCTCCCCGCCGCCCGCGTCAGGCATCGGGCCCGGTCGGCTCCTCCGTGCTCGGGGCGGCCGCGTCCGGGACGGCGTCGGTCTCCGGCACGGCGTCATCCTCCGGCGAGGCGTCGGAGCGCGATGCGCCGGCGACGTCCCCGTCCGGGCCGGCGGCGGCCTCCTCCGGAGCGTCGGCGGACGCCTCCTCCGGCAGCGCGATCGCGTCCGGTCCCTCCGTCACCAGGAGGTGGAACTCGGCCGCGGTGATGATCCGGAGCCCCAGGGCCTCGGCCTTGCCGAGCTTGCTGCCGGCGCCGGGACCGGCGGCGACGTAGTCGGTCTTCTTGGAGACGCTCGAGCCGGCCTTGCCGCCGGCCGCGAGGATGGCCTCCTGCGCCCCCTCGCGGGAGTACCCCTCCAGGCTCCCGGTCGCCACGACCGTGAGACCCGCGAGCACCCCGCCGGCGGCGTCCGCGGCACCGGGACCGGGGTGGCCGGGCGTGGCGAAGCGCACTCCGGCCGCGGCCCAGCGGTCGACGATCTCGACGTGCCAGTCGACCTCGAACCAGGCGATCAGGGCGTCGGCGATGATCCCGCCCACCCCGTCGACCGCGGCGAGCTCGTCGCGGCTCGCCACGCGGATCGCGTCGAGCGAGCCGAAGTAGCCCGCCAGCGCGCGCGCGGCGACCGGGCCGACGTGCCGGATGCTGAGCGAGACCAGCAGGCGCCACAGCTCCTTGGTCTTAGCCCGCTCGATGTTCTCGATCAGCCGGAGGGCGTTGGTGGAGGGCACGGAGGCGGCGTCCCCCGCGAAGGCTCCCGCCTCCGGGTCGAAGGCGCCGTCCTTGGCGAACTGCCGCTTGCGCTTGAAGGGCGTGACGACCTTCGGATCGCCCTTCGCGTCGAGCTTCTGCAGACCGGTCTCGGAGTCGCGGACGACGACCTCGATCGGGAAGAGATCGGCCACCGTGAGCTCGAACAGGCCGGCCTCGGTCCGCAGCGGCGGCTCGGCGGGCACCAGGGGCTGGGTCAGGGCGGCGGCGCTGACCTCGCCGAGCGCCTCGATGTCGAGCGCGCCGCGGCTGCCGATGTGCTCGACGCGCCCGCGGACCTGCGCGGGGCAGGACTCCGCGTTGGGGCAGCGCAGGTCGACGTCGCCCTCCTTGGCCGGAGCGAGCGTGGTGCCGCACTCGGGGCACTGCGTCGGCATCACGAACTCGCGCTCGGAGCCGTCGCGGAGCTCCACCACCGGGCCGAGCACCTCGGGGATGACGTCCCCGGCCTTCCGCAGCACGACCGTGTCGCCGATGAGCACGCCCTTGGCCTTGACCACGTCGGCGTTGTGCAGCGTGGCCTGGCGCACCTCGGACCCCGCGACCTTCACCTTGGTCATCTGGGCGAACGGCGTCGCGCGGCCGGTGCGCCCGACGCTCACGACGATGTCGAGGAGCTTCGTGTGGACCTCCTCGGGCGGGTACTTGTAGGCGATCGCCCAGCGCGGCGCCCGGCTGGTGGCGCCGAGCTCGTCGTGCAGCTCGAGCTCGTCCACCTTCACGACCACGCCGTCGATCTCGTGCTCGACCGAGTGCCGCTCGCGGCCGTAGCGCTCGACGAAGGCGAGCACTTCCTCCACCGAGCCCGAGACGCGGTTGTGGCCGCTGACCGGCAGTCCCCAGGAGGAGAGGAGCCCGTAGACCTCGGACTGGGTCGCGACAGGCGGGTCCGGCCAGGCGCCGATGCCGTGCACGTAGAGCGCGAGGGAGCCGACGCGCGCCTCGCCGGCGCGCAGGTCGAGACCCGACTTCTTGTCGAGCTGCTGGCGGAGGCCGCCGCTCGCCGCGTTCCGCGGGTTGGCGAAGGTCGGGAAGCGCCGCAGTGCGCTCGTGCGCGCCTTCTCCTCCTCGAAGACGCCTCGGGTGGCGGGCGGGCGGGACGACCAGCGGGTCCGCGCCTCCTCGACCGCCTCGTCGCGCAGCGTCTCCTGGAGGGCGTTCAGCTCGGCGAAGGCGGCCACGGGGATGAAGACCTCGCCGCGGACCTCGACGAGTGCCGGGTGGCCCTCGCCGGAGAGGCGCTCGGGGATGCCCGCGACGCGGAGGGCGTTGACGGTGACGTCCTCGCCGGTGCGGCCGTCACCGCGGGTCGCCGCCGTGACGAGGCGGCCGTCCTCGTAGTGGAGTGAGATCGCGAGCCCGTCGATCTTGAGCTCCGTGAGCCAGGCGACGGGGCGGTCGGCCGAGGCCACCGTCTTCTCGCACCACTCGCGCAGCTCCTCGGCCGAGAACACGTTGTCGAGGGAGAGCATCCGCTCGGCGTGGTCGATCGGGGCGAGGCCCGCTCCGACGATCCCGCCGACGGTCCGCGTCGGCGAGTCCTCGGCGGCGAGCTCGGGGTGCTCGGCCTCGAGCGCGGCCAGCTCGCGCACCAGGGCGTCGTACTCGGCGTCGGACAGCGGCGAGGAGTCGGCCGCGTAGTAGTCGTCGCTCGCCGACCGGATCCGCGCCCGCAGCTCCTCGACGCGGGCGGCGGGCTCGACGGCGCTCACCGGAGCACCGCGGCGTCGGCCGCGACCGTGCGGTCGATCGTGCACTGGCCCAGCACGCGGGTGCCGAGGTAGACGACGGCCGTCTGGCCGGGGGCGACGCCGTCGAGCGGCGAGTCCGGAGTGATCACGAGCTCCACCCTGCCATCGACGTGCGACACCACCGCGGAGGCGGGGACCGGGTCGGCGTGGGCGCGGATCTGGACGTCGCAGCGGAAGGGCGCGTCCGCGTCCTCGGGAGCGGCGCCCGCCCAGGTGAACCGCTCGCCGGCGATCTCGCCGATGCGCAGCGCCTCGCGCGGACCGACCACGACCTCGTTGCTCACCGGCCGCACCTCCAGGACGAAGCGCGGCCGACCGTCGGGCGCGGGGACGCCGAGGTGCAGGCCCCGGCGCTGGCCCACCGTGTACCCGTGAGCGCCCTCGTGGGAGCCGACCACCGCGCCGTCCCGATCGACGACCGCTCCGGTCTCGGGGGCGACGCGCTCGGCGAGCCAGCCGCGGGTGTCGCCGTCGGGGATGAAGCAGATGTCGTAGCTGTCGGGCTTGCTCGCGACGCTGAGGCCCCGCTCCGCCGCCTCCGCGCGCACGATCGCCTTGGACGGCGTGGAGCCGAGCGGAAACATCGAGTGCCGCAGCTGCTGCTCCGTCAGCACGCCGAGGACGTAGGACTGGTCCTTCGCCTCGTCGCTCGCGCGATGGAGCTCCGGGGAGCCGTCGGCGGCGGTGCGGAGGGAGGCGTAGTGGCCGGTGCAGACCGCGTCGAAGCCGAGGTCGAGAGCCTTCTCGAGCAGGGCGGCGAACTTGATCCGCTCGTTGCAGCGCATGCAGGGGTTCGGGGTGCGGCCCGCCGAGTACTCGGCGACGAAGTCGTCGACGACGTCCAGCTTGAACCGCTCGGAGAAGTCCCACACGTAGTACGGGATGCCGAGGACGTTCGCGGCGCGCTGCGCGTCCATCGAGTCCTCGATCGTGCAGCACCCCCGGCTGCCGGTGCGCAGCGTGCCGGGCATCCTGCTCAGGGCGAGGTGCACGCCCACCACGTCGTGCCCAGCCTCCACCGCGCGGGCCGCGGCCACCGCCGAGTCCACTCCACCGCTCATCGCCGCCAGAACCTTCACCGTGCGAGTCTACGTTTCCCGCGGGCGCGGCCGGCAGGGGTTCAGGCGGGCAGCACCGCGCGGTTCGAGAGTCCGGCTCGGGCGGCGCGGGCGTAGGCGCCGGGCAGCGCGGCCAGGAGGGCGTCGACGTCCGCGTCGGTCGAGGTGTGGCCGAGCGTCATCCGGAGCACCCCGCGGGCCTCGTCCTCGCTCCGGCCGAGCGCGAGGACCACGTGCGAGGGCTCCGGGATCCCCGCCGTGCAGGCGGACCCGGTCGAGACGGAGACGCCCGAGGTGTCGAGGAGGAAGAGGAGGGAGTCGCCCTGCGCACCGGGGAAGGCGAGGTGCGCGTTGTTGGCGACCCGGCGTCCGGAGTCGAGGGCGGGCCCGGTCAGGGTCGCCCCCGGCACGGCGGCGAGGACGCCCGCGACGAGCCGGTCGCGCAGGGCGGCCAGGCGCTGCGCCTCCGCAGACAGCTCGGCGTCCGCCTCGACCGCGGCGGCGGCGAAGGCCGCGGCACCGGGCACGTCCTGAGTTCCGGAGCGGACGCCCCGCTGCTGTCCGCCTCCGTGCAGCACCGGGACCACGCGGGCGTCGCGGGCGAGCACGAGCGCACCGGTCGCGATCGGCCCGCCGACCTTGTGACCCGAGACGCTGACGGCGGCCAGTCCCGCGCCGCGCCCGGAGCCGGAGGCGCGGCGGATCTCGGCGATCCGCAGCGGCACGTGTCCGAGGGCGGCGACCGCGTCGACGTGGAGGGGGACGCCGGCGCGGGCGCACGCGGCCGCCAGCTCGGCGATCGGGTTGATCGTCCCGATCTCGTTGTTGACCCAGAGCACCGTGACCAGGGCGACCGATCCGGGGTCCTCCTCCAGCGCAGCGGCGAGCGCAGCGGCGAGCGCCTCCGGCCGCAGGGTGCCCTCGTCGTCGAGAGGCAGCCACTCGAGGACGGCGCCCTCGTGCTCGGCGAGCCAGGCGGCCGAGTCGAGCGTCGCGTGGTGCTCCCCCTCGGCGACCAGGACCCGGACGCGGGCCGGGTCCTCGCTCCGGCGCTGCCAGTAGAGGCCCTTGATCCCGAGGTTGACCGCCTCGGTGCCGCCGGCGGTGAGGATCACCTCGATCGGCTCGCAGCCGAGCACCCCGGCGAGCGCCGACCGGGCGTCCTCCAGCCGGCGGCGCGCCTCCTGGCCGGAGCCGTGGACGGAGGAGGGATTGCCGCCGTGGGCGGACGCCTCCGCGAACGCGGCGAGCGCCGAGGCGCGCAGCGGGGTGGTCGCGGCGTGGTCGAGGTAGATCACAGCAGCCCTTCGTCCCGCGTCGGGGGCACGGAGGGAGCCGGTGCCCGTCACTACTGTAAGTCGCATGACCTCTCACGATCCCCTGGCCCGGCTCGGCGTGACCGTGGACGATCAGGGCGGTGAGCTGCGGGTCTGGTCCGAGAGCGCGAGCGCCGTCGATCTGCTGCTGTACGACGAGAAGGATCCGACCTGGGTGACCCGCACGGTCCCGCTGGCGCGCGACGACGCCGCGGTCTGGTCCGCGCGCTCCGATCTGCTGGCCCCCGGCCGCCGCTACGCCCTGCGCGTCGACGGACCCACGGGCCCCCGGCACCGCTTCGACCCCCGCCGGGCCCTGCTGGAGCCGTACTCCCGGGGCCTGCACCGGGTGGCGGAGAACGAGTGGCGCTCGGTCGTCGTGGACGACGCGTTCGACTGGGGCTCCTCCTCCCGGCCCGGCACCCCGATGGACCGCACCGTGATCTACGAGGCGCACGTGAAGGGGCTGACCCGGCTGAACCCGGCGCTCCCCGTGGAGCTGCGCGGCACCTACGCCGGCCTGGCGCACGAGTCGACGGTCTCGGCGCTGCTCGAGCTGGGCGTGACGGCGGTCGAGCTGCTGCCCGTGCACGCGTTCGTGTCGGAGCAGCGCCTGCTGCGGCAGGGGCTGACCAACTACTGGGGCTACAACACGCTGAACTTCTTCGCCCCGCACGCCGCGTACGCCTCCTCCACCGCGCAGCGCGGCGGACCGACCGCGGTGCTCCGGGAGTTCAAGGGGATGGTGAAGCTCCTGCACGAGGCCGGCCTCGAGGTGATCCTGGACGTGGTCTACAACCACACCGCCGAGGAGGGGCCGGGCGGGCCGATGTCGAGCCTGCGCGGGATCGACGACGCCGGCTGGTACCGCCAGACGCCCGAGGGCCACTACGTGGACGTCACCGGCTGCGGGAACACGATCGACTTCGGCCGGCCCGCGGCGCAGCGCCTCGCGCTGGACTCGATGCGCTACTGGTCGGGCGAGGTCGGGATCGACGGCTTCCGGCTCGACCTGGCCGCGACCCTCGGCCGCGACGAGATCGCGCACTTCCGGAGCGACCACCCGCTGCTGCGGGCCGCGGTCGAGGATCCGGCGCTGGCCGGCGTGAAGATGATCGCCGAGCCCTGGGACGTGGGAATGGGCGGCTGGCAGACGGGGAACTTCCCGGCCGGGTGGTCGGAGTGGAACGACCGCTACCGCGACCGCGCCCGCAACTTCTGGCTCTCGGACATCGACTACGCCCGCCGCGCCGGCACGGCCCCCGTCGGCATCGGCGGCTTCGCGACCCGGCTCTCGGGCTCCTCCAACACCTTCTCGGCGGAGCGGGGCCCCCTCGCGTCGGTCAACTTCGTCACCGCGCACGACGGCTTCACGCTGGCGGACCTGGTCTCGTACAACGTCAAGCACAACATCGGCAACGGCGAGTCGAACCGCGACGGAGCCGACACCAACCGCTCCTTCAACCACGGCTTCGAGGGCCCCACCACCGACGAGCGGATCACGCTGGCGCGGCGCAAGGCGATGCGTAACCTCCTCGGCACCCTGCTGCTGTCGGCCGGCGTGCCGATGATCACGGCGGGCGACGAGACCGGTCGCAGCCAGCGCGGCAACAACAACGCCTACTGCCAGGACTCGGACCTGACCTGGGTGCGCTGGGAGGGTCTGGCCGACTGGCAGCTCGCGCTCCGCGCGCACACGCGCACCCTGCTGCGCCTGCGGCGCGAGCACCCGGCGCTGCGTCCCTCCCGCTACGGCAGCGGCGACGCGAGCGAGCCGGGCGCCACGACCATGGCGTGGTTCGACGCCCACGGGAGCGGGATGAGCGAGCACGACTGGACCTCCGCCGCCAACCGGACGCTGCAGTACCTCGCGGCCTCGACGCCGGTCGAGGGCGAGCCGGACCGCGTCCTGCTGGTGGTGCACGGCGTCGAGCAGGACACCACGGTCGTGCTCGCCGAGGGCGAGGGGGTCACCGGCTACACGCGCCTGTGGAACAGCGAGGAGCCGGAGCCGCTGGAGCACGGCGAGTCGTTCGAGCCGGGGCAGGTCATCCGCGTGGCCGGCACCTCGATGCAGCTCTTCGCCGCGCACGGGCCGGCGGCCGAGCAGGCCGCCTGATGGCGCGGAGCGGGCCGGGGACCCCGGCGACCGTCGCGCTGACGGCGGCGGGCGTCCCCTTCACTCCCCGCCAGTACCGGCACGACCCGGCCACGACGCGCTACGGGCTCGAGGCGGCCGAGGCGCTCGGCGTCGAGCCGGAGCGCGTGTTCAAGACCCTGATGGTCGACGTGGACGGCGAGCTCGTGGTGGGCGTCGTGCCCGTCACCGGCTCGCTCGGGCTGAAGGAGCTCGCGGCCGCGGCCGGAGGCAGGCGGGCGGCGATGGCCGACCCCGTGCTGGCCCAGCGCCGGACCGGCTACGTGCTCGGCGGCATCTCGCCGCTCGGGCAGAGGACGCTGCACCGCACCGTCATCGACGAGACCGTCGAGCTCCACGACACGGTGCTCGTGTCGGGCGGGCGCCGGGGCTTCGACATCGAGCTCGCCCCCGCCGACCTCGTCGCCGCGACGGCCGCCCTCCTCGCCGACATCGCGCGCTGACCCCCGATCCCTCGCCGTCCTCCTCCGGGCGCCGTTTCGCTCCATGCGCCGTCCTCCTCCCGCGAGATCCCACTCCGGTCCGCGAGACGCCGAGGAAGGCGCACCGGAGCGGCATCTCGCGGAGAGGGACCGGGCGGGGTCAGCCGGCGGCGGCGGCCAGGCCCAGCTCGGCGGAGCGGGCCAGGAGGGGATGCCGCGGCACGACGCGGACGGTGTAGCCGAAGGAGCCGCTGCGGTCGAGGGTGACCACTCCGGCGTAGGGCACGCGCCCGACCGCGTCGGCCGGCACCACGGCACCCGACTCCTCGACCACCTCGAGCTCGTGGTGGCGGACCTCGGTGAGCGAGCCGTCAGCGGACGTCGTCCCGTAGACGACCTCGACCGAGACGTCCGCCGGCGAGAGCTCGCCCAGGCGCACGCCCGCCCGCACGGCGAGCCGGTCCCCGCGCTGGGGCACCGCGTCGATCCCGCCGGACTCGACGGACGCGACCGCGACCCCGGGCCAGCCGGCGCGGACCCGCCGCTTCCAGGTCGCCAGCTCCTTGGCCGGCTCGAAGTGGTCGGCGGCGACGGCGCGCCCGGCCTCGGCGGCCGGCGAGTAGAGCGCCTCGACGTACTGGCGCACCATCCGCTCGGCGGAGAGCTCGGGCGAGAGGGTCGCGAGGGTGTGCCGGATCGAGCGCACCCACCGCCGGGGCACGCCGTCGTGATCGCGCTCGTAGTAGCGCGGCACGACCTCGGTCTCGAGCAGCTCGTAGAGCGCCTCGGCCTCGAGCGTGTCGCGGGCCTCCGGGTCGAGCGCGCGGTCGGAGGAGGGGATCGCCCAGCCGTTCTCGCCGTCGAAGTACTCGTTCCACCAGCCGTCGAGGATCGAGAGGTTGAGCGAGCCGTTGAGCGCCGCCTTCATCCCGGAGGTGCCGCACGCCTCGAGCGGGCGCAGCGGGTTGTTGAGCCAGACGTCGGTGCCCGGGTAGAGCAGCTGCGCCATCGCGATGTCGTAGTCCGGCAGGAAGACGATCCTGCGACGCACGTCCGGCTCCTGCGCGAAGCGGACGAGCCGCTGGATCAGGCGCTTCCCCTCCTCGTCGGCCGGGTGGGACTTGCCCGCGATGACGATCTGGATCGGGTGCTGCGGGTGGGTGAGCAGCGCCCGCAGACGCTCGGGGTCGTGGAGCATCAGGGTCAGCCGCTTGTAGGTCGGCACCCGCCGTGCGAAGCCGATGGTGAGCACGTCCGGGTCCAGCAGCTCGTCCAGCCAGGCCGGCGGGAGGCCGCCCGGGTTCTGCTCGCGCCAGGAGCGGGCGGCCCGGCGGCGGGCGTCCTGTACCAGCTGCTCCCGCATCGCGCGGCGCGCGGCCCACAGCTCGGTGTCGCCGAGCGCGCCCGAGGCCCAGTCGGCCCGCGTCGTGTCGTCGGTGCCGAGCCGCTCCTCCGCGAGCCGCCGGAGGATCGGATCGGTCCAGGTGGCCGCGTGGACGCCGTTCGTCACCGAGCCGATCGGCACCTCCGCCGTCTCGAAGCCGGGCCAGAGGCTCGAGAACATCGATCGGCTGACCTCGCCGTGCAGCGTCGAGACGCCGTTGGAGCGCTGCGCGAGCCGCAGGCCCATGTACGCCATGTTGAACGCCGTCCCGGAGTCCCCCGGCTCTGCGCCCAGCGCGAGCACGTCCTCGACCTGCACGCCCGGGAGCAGCTCCGTGGAGAAGTACTCCTCGATCATCCCGCGGTCGAAGCGGTCGATGCCCGCCGGCACCGGAGTGTGCGTGGTGAAGACCGTGCTCGCCCGCACCACCTGGAGAGCCTGGTCGAAGTCCAGGCCCGCGCCGATCAGGCCGGAGATGCGCTCGAGCCCCTGGAAGCCGGCGTGCCCCTCGTTCGTGTGGAACACCTCCGGGAGGACGCCACCCGAGACCTCGGCCCAGAGCCCGAGCGCGCGGACCCCGCCGATGCCCAGCAGCAGCTCCTGCAGCAGGCGGTGCTCGCCCCCGCCGCCGTAGAGGCGGTCGGTGACGGAACGGAGCGAGTCCTCGTTCTCGGGGATGTCGGTGTCGAGCAGGAGGAGGGTCACCCGGCCGACCTCCGCGCGCCAGACCCGGGCGTAGAGCGCGCGTCCCTCGGGGAGCGCCAGCACGATGCGGGCGGGCGAGCCGTCGGCGAGACGGACGACGCGCAGCGGCAGCCCGTCGGGATCGAGCGAGGGGTAGGACTCGAGCTGCCAGCCGTCGGCGGAGAGCTTCTGCGAGAAGTAGCCCGACCGGTAGAAGAGGCCCACGCCGGTGAGCGGCACGCCCAGGTCCGAGGAGGCCTTCAGGTGGTCGCCGGCGAGGATGCCGAGTCCACCGGAGTACTGGGGCAGCGCCGCCGCGATCCCGAACTCCGGCGAGAAGTAGGCGATCGAGCGCGGGGCGGACTCCGGCAGCGACTGGTACCACCGCGGCTCGGTGCGGTAGCGCTCCAGCTCGTCGCGGAGGCGCCACGCCTCGTCGACGAAGCCCTGGTCCCCCGCCAGCTCGGCGAGGCGCTCGGGGCTCACCGCTCCGAGCAGGGCGGTGGGGTCCGCTCCCCCGCTCCGCCACAGCTCCGCATCGACCCGCTCGAACAAGCGCCGGGCGGGCTCGTGCCAGGCCCAGCGCAGATTGCCCGCCAGATCGCCCAGAGCCGAGAGCTCGGGCGGGAGGACGGAGCGGACGATGAAGCGGCGGATCGCCTTCACGGCACCCCTCGACTCTCTGCGGACCCCGGAGCGCCCGGTCGCGGAGCACCGGGGCGGTCGCGCTCGGTCACCCTAGCGGACCCCGACCACCGCGGATCGGCGGGACGCGGACCCGCCGCCACCCTCCGGCACGCGCTCCCCGGGTCCGTTTGCACAGGCCCGAGCGCGGGCGCAACCGTCGTGTGCGAGCCGCCGCCGGTCGCTACTGTCGTGACGTGGCTCAGATACCTTTCGGCAAGGCTCAGAACGGCAAGGACGCACGGCGAGCGGGTCGCGGACGCGCACCCCAGGAGGCGTCGGCGCCTCCCGAGACGGCCGCTCCGGCGCCCGCCGCCGCCCCCGAGGCGACTCCTGCTCCCCCCGCGGCCGACAGTGCACCGGCCGCCCCGGTGACCGCGGACGCACCCCACGCGTCGCCGGCGACCGCGACGACCGGGAGCGGCTACCGCGTCCGGGCCGAGCGCCTGCCGATCATCGACCCGCAGCCGCGGCTCGAGGACGACCGCTGGCCCGCGAAGGCGTTCGTCGGCGAGGTCGTCCCCTTCGCTGCCACGGCCTTCCGCGAGGGGCACGACCTCATCGGTGTCGACCTCCTGCTGCGCTCGCCGTCCGGGGCCGAGTCGGAGCACCGCATGTCGCTCCTCGCGACCGGCACCGACCGCTACGGGCGCCTCGTGGCCCTCGACGAGGAGGGCGATTGGAGCTACCGCATCCGCGCCTACGCCGACGACTGGGCGACCTGGCTCCACACGGCCGAGGTCAAGATCCCGGCCGGCCTGGACATCGACGTCACCTTCGCCATCGGCGAGGGCCTGCTGCGCAGCGGCGCCGACGACTCCTCGCGGCCCGAGGGCGAGCGCAGCCTGCTCTCCGACACCGCCGCCCGCGTCGGCGACACCACGCTGAGCGCCGAGGAGCGCCTCGCCGCGGCGACCGATCCCGCCGTCCACGGCGCGCTCGACGCCCGCCCGGTGATGAGCCTCACCAGCGTCTCGGAGCCGCGCACCGTCCACGTCGAGCGCACCCGCGCCGGCGTCGGCGCCTGGTACGAGTTCTTCCCCCGCTCCGAGGGCGCCGTGCGCCACGAGGACGGGACCGTGACCAGCGGATCCTTCCGCACCGCGATCGACCGCCTCCCCGCTGTGGCCGCGATGGGCTTCGACGTGGTCTACCTGCCGCCGATCCACCCCATCGGCCGCTCCTTCCGCAAGGGCCCGAACAACACGCTCGACGCCGGCGAGAACGACCCCGGCTCGCCGTGGGCGATCGGCTCGGCCGAGGGCGGCCACGACGCGATCCACCCGGACCTCGGCACCGAGGACGACTTCCGCGCCTTCCACGCCGCGGTCGAGGCCGCGGGCCTCGAGCTCGCCCTCGACTTCGCCCTGCAGGCCTCGCCCGACCATCCCTGGGTCACCAGCCACCCCGAGTGGTTCACGACGCTCCCCGACGGCTCGATCGCCTACGCCGAGAACCCGCCGAAGAAGTACCAGGACATCTACCCGATCAACTTCGACAACGACCCCGAGGGCATCCGTCAGGAGTCGCTGCGGGTCCTGCGGCACTGGATCGACCTGGGCGTGCGGATCTTCCGCGTCGACAACCCCCACACGAAGCCGCTCGACTTCTGGGAGTGGATCATCCACGAGGTCAACGCCGAGCACCCCGAGGTCGTCTTCCTCGCGGAGGCGTTCACCCGCCCCGCGATCATGCGCGCACTCGGCAAGGTCGGCTTCCAGCAGTCGTACTCGTACTTCACCTGGCGCAACACCAAGGAGGAGCTCGGCGAGTTCTTCACGAGCATCTCCCACGAGACGGCCGACTACATGCGGCCGAACCTCTTCGTGAACACTCCGGACATCCTCACCGAGTACCTCCAGTACGGCGGCCGCTCGGCGTACAAGGTGCGGGCGGCCCTGGCCGCGACCGCGTCGCCGCTGTGGGGGGTCTACGCCGGCTACGAGCTGGTCGAGAACGTCGCTCGCCCGGGCGCCGAGGAGAACATCGACAACGAGAAGTACGAGTACAAGACGCGCGACTGGGCCGGCGCCGAGGAGTCGGGCCGCTCGCTGGCGCCGTACATCACGCGCCTCAACGAGATCCGGCGCTCGCACCCCGCGCTCGGGCAGCTGCGGAACCTGCACGTGCACGGCAGCGACGACGACGCGATCCTCGTCTACTCCAAGCACCTGCAGGCCGCGTTCACGGGCACCGGGACCGACGACACGATCATCGTCGTCGTCAACACCGACCCGCACTCGGCCCGCGAGACCACGGTCCACCTCGACCTGCCCGCGATCGGGCTCGACTGGAGCGCGACCTTCGAGGTCGAGGACCTGATCACCGGCGCCGTCTGGACCTGGGGCAGCGACGACTACGTGCGGCTCGACTCGTTCGTCGAGCCCGTGCACATCCTGAGCGTGAAGGCGGACGAGCGATGAGCGGAACCACCCCCGAGGGCACGAGCCCGGCCGAGGAGGCGGGCCTCGGCGCGCACGCCGAGACGGTCCCGACGACCGGCACCAGCTCGGCGACCACCTCCGGCCACGGCGCGCACGTCGCCGACGCGGCGCCCGACGCTCGACAGCACCCCGGAGCGGACGGCGAGAACGCGCGCAGCTACGCGGTCGAGACCGTACCGGAGGCGCCTCAGTCGGTCGCGGCCGATGACGCCGTGACCGTCGAGCCCGACGCCGACGACGCGGAGTCCGCTCCGGTCGGCAGCGGGGCCGAGGGCGACCTGCCCGACGACACGGACGCCGCCGATTCCGTCGCAGCCGACAGCGCCGCTCCCCTCGAGACGACCACCGGCCCCGCCGAGACGACCGAGGACCCCGCGTCCGATTCGGGCCCCGTCGACGGCACTGCGGCGATCGCGCTGCCCGACATCCCGGAGTGGGTGCTGCAGCAGCTCGCCACCGGCAGCAACGCGCTCCCCCACGACGTCCTGGGCCAGCACCTCGTCGCGGCCCCCGGCGTCTCCGACCCGGTGACGGTCGTCCGCGTGCGCCGCCCGCTCGCCGAGAAGGTCGCCGTGGTGCTCGCCACCGGCGCCCGCGTCGAGCTCAGCCACCTCAGCGATGGGATCTGGCAGGGCTTCCACGTCCTCGGTCCGCAGGCGTACACCGTCGAGGCCCGCTACGGCGGCGGCGGCGAGTGGACCGCGGAGGACCCCTACCGCTTCTCGAAGACGGTCGGTGACTTCGACCTCTACCTCATCGGCGAGGGCCGCCACGAGCGCCTCTGGGAGGCGCTCGGCGCCCGTCACCGCGAGCACGAGGGGGTCTGGGGCACGAGCTTCGCCGTCTGGGCCCCGCACGCCCAGGCCGCTCGGGTCGTCGGCGACTTCAACGACTGGAACGGCGAGGGCCACTCCCTCCGCAACCTCGGAACGACCGGGGTCTGGGAGATCTTCGTCCCGGGCGTCGAGCCCGGAGCCTCCTACAAGTTCGACCTGCTCTCGCGTGACGGCCACTGGGTCCGGAAGGCCGACCCGATGGCCCGCGCCACGGAGGTGCCGCCTGCGACCGCCTCGAAGGTCCCCGTCTCGCACCACCAGTGGGGCGACTCCGGCTGGATGGAGAAGCGAGCCTCGGTCGATCCGCACACGCAGCCGCTCAGCGTCTACGAGATGCACCTCGGCTCCTGGCGTCCGGGACTGGGCTACCGCGACCTCGCGGACCCGCTGATCGAGTACGTCACCGAGCTCGGCTTCACGCACGTGGAGTTCATGCCGCTCGCCGAGCACCCGTTCGGCGGCTCCTGGGGCTACCAGGTCACCGGCTACTACGCCGCCTCGAGCCGCTTCGGCACGGCCGACGACCTCAAGTACCTGATCGACCGTCTGCACCAGGCCGGCATCGGCGTCATCGTCGACTGGGTGCCCGGGCACTTCCCGAAGGACGACTTCGCCCTCGCCCGCTTCGACGGCGAGCCGCTCTACGAGCACCCGGACTGGCGCCGCGGCGAGCAGATGGACTGGGGCACCTACGTCTTCGACTTCGGGCACACCCAGGTGCGCAACTTCCTCGTCGCTAACGCCCTGTTCTGGCTCGAGGAGTTCCACGTCGACGCCCTGCGCGTGGACGCCGTCGCCTCGATGCTCTACCTCGACTACTCCCGCAAGGAGGGCGAGTGGCTTCCGAACCAGTACGGCGGACGCGAGCACCTCGAGGCGATCAGCTTCCTCCAGGAGGTCAACGCCACGGCCTACAAGCTGCACCCCGGCATCATGATGATCGCCGAGGAGTCGACGAGCTGGCCCGGCGTCACCCAGCCCACCAGCTCCGGCGGCCTCGGCTTCGGGCTCAAGTGGAACATGGGCTGGATGCACGACTCGCTCGACTACATGGCGAACGACCCGCTCTGGCGCCAGTACCACCTGGGCGAGATCACCTTCTCGTTCGTCTACGCCTTCAGCGAGAAGTTCGTCCTGCCGATCAGCCACGACGAGGTCGTGCACGGCAAGGGCTCGCTGATCCAGAAGATGCCGGGCGACCACTGGCAGCAGCTCGCGAACGTGCGCGCCTACCTCGCCTTCATGTGGGCCCACCCCGGTAAGCAGCTGCTCTTCATGGGCCAGGAGTTCGGCCAGTACTCCGAGTGGAGCGAGGAGCGGGGTCTGGACTGGTGGATCCTCGATCAGCCGAGCCACCGCGGTCTCTGGAGCCTCGTCGGTCAGCTGAACCGCGTGTACCGCGACTCGCCGTCGCTCTGGGAGCTCGACCACGAGCAGTCGGGCTTCGAGTGGATCGACGGCGGCGCGGCGGCGGCCAACGTCGTCTCGTTCCTGCGCAAGGACAGCGAGGGTCGCCCGATCGCCGTCATCGCCAACTTCTCGGGCTCGCCCGTGCACGGCTACCGCGTGAGCCTGCCCACGGCCGGCCGCTGGGAGGAGCTCGTCAACACGGACGCCGAGATCTACGGCGGCAGCGGAGTCGGGAACTTCGGAGCGGTCGAGGCTCGCGAGGAGCCGTGGGCCGGCCGCCCGGCTTCCGCCGAGCTGGTCCTGCCCCCGCTGGCCGTGCTCTACCTGCGACCCGCCGACTGATCGGTTCCCGCACGGAAGAGGCCGCCCGCCGCGACGATCGTCGCGAGCGGGCGGCCTCTCGGCGTTCCGGCCGGCGTCAGTAGAGCAGGCCGGTGAGCCGGGCCCGAGCCTTGTTGACGCGCGGGTCGGTCTGACCGACGATCTCGAAGAGCTCCAGGAGACGAGCCCGGACGGCGGCCTTCCCCTCGGCGTCGAGGCGCGGGAACATCGAGAGCAGCCGGTCGAAGGCGTCCTCGACGTGGCCGCCCGAGACGTCCAGGTCGGCGACGGCGAGCTGCGCGTCGAGGTTCGACGGCTCGGCCGCGGCGGTCGAGCGGATGTCGTCGAGCGTGCGGCCCTGGAGGCGGGCCAGCAGCCGCACCTGAGCGAGACCGGCGACCGCGAGGTCGTCGCGCGGGTTCTGCGCGATGGCGGTCTCGTACTCGGTGATCGCCGCGGCGTAGTCGCCCCGGTCGATCGCGTCGTAGGCCTCCTGGTGGTGCGGCGGCAGCGGCTCGGGCTCGGGCTCCGCGCCCTCGGCGGGAGCGGCTCCCTCCACCGGCACCGTGCCCGTCACACCGTTCTGAGCGGCGAGCTGGAGGACCTGCTCGAGCAGGTCGCGCAGCTGCTCCTCGGCGACGAGGCCGCTGAACAGGGGCACCGGGCGGCCGCCGATGATCGCGGCGACCGTCGGCACGGACTGCACCTGGAACGCCTGCGCCAGCTGCGGGCTCGACTCCACATCGACCCCGACGAGCACGAACGCGCCGGCGTACGAGACGACGACCTTCTCGAGCAGCGCGGTCATGCTCTGGCTCTGGTCCGACCAGGAGCCGCGCAGGTCGACGATCACCGGCACGCGCGAGGAGAGCTGGACCACCTGGTCGAACTCGGCGTCGCCGGCGGTCAGCAGCAGCGGATTCGCGCCGGGCGCGCCTCCGGGAGCGGCGGGCGCGGCCGAGGCGCCGGCGGAGGCGGCGGGCGGGGTGCGGCGGTTCACCAGCGACGAGAGGTCGACGGCGCCGCGGAGGTTTCCGGGCAGGGGCGGGACGGTGCTCACGGCAGCTGCACCACCGAGACGAGTCCCTGGCTCCATCCGAGCATCACGATCTTCTCCTCCGATCCGACGGGCGGTACGTAGAACAGCAGTTGGTATCCGTAGGTGGTCTCGATGCCGGTCGTCGACTTGTCCGTGCCCAGCAGGGTCTGCGAGGCGCCGGAGGTCGAGACGGTCGAGCCCTCGGCAGTGGGGCGGACGGTCGACGTCTCGGCGATGCTCGCCGCGACGAGGGCCCCCGAGTCGTTCGTCGCGAGCGCGATCGTCGGCGACGTGCCGGCGGCGTTCGAGAACTCGATCGAGGCGGTGTCCGGCAGCGCCTCGCGGTCGGCGTTCTTCTTGTCGACGCCGACCTGGCCCCGGAGGGTGTCGCCGTCGGCCGCGAAGAGCTCGGCGTACTGGCTCGAGTCGCCGTTGGCGAGCACGTCGGCGTACGCGGAGCCGACGGTCTGCGGGGCGAGCTTCATCAGGCGCGAGTCCGGCGCCACGATCGACGTGCCGACGGTGACGGGCGCGACGTCGGGGATGCGCGCGTTGGCCTCGAGCGAGATGGCGTAGTCGACCTTGTAGTCGACGCGCGGGCTCGCCTGGCTCATCATCAGCGCGATCGGGGCCTGGGTGGTGTCCGTCGAGTTCTGCACGACGGCGGTGACCAGGCGCGGCCACGACTCCGTGTCCTGCGGGAGCACCAGGCTCACCGGGGAGGCCGGGATCGTCTGCGGGGGGTCGATGGTCCCGCCCTTGGCGACGACGTCGTAGTTGGTGGTGCGCTCGGTGAGCGCCTCGCCCTGGAAGCGCTCGGCCAGGATCCCGGCGTCCCGGGCGGCGTCGGCGCGCGACGCGACATCGGCGACCTCGGCGACGACGGCCTCCGCCTGCTGCGTGGTGACCACGGGGGTCGGCTCGGCCGACACCGGCTCTGCCCCCGCGGTCGCCGTGGCGGACGCGGTCGGCGCCTCGCTCGCGCCCGCGGCGAGATCAGGCCAGTAGTCGGAGCTGCAGCCGGAGAGGAGGACCGTCGTCCCGAGGACGACGGGCAGCACCAGGGCGGCCCGGCGGCGCGAGGGCGCCGGCGACGCCGTGGAGGCCTGGATCCCGGCACGCGGCCGGGGGCGGCGGGCTCCGCGGGGGATCCGGCCCTGCGGCCCCTTCCGGCGCGGGCCGTGCTGACGGCGCAGGTGGACGAAGGCCCAGATGTAGAGGACGAGGCCGAGGAGGAGGAACACGGCTCCTCCGAGCAGCAGCGGGCCGGCGAGGGGCGTCGCGGTGTCCACGGGCCAGCTGACGCGCACGGAGTCGGCTGCCGGCGCGGTGCCGTCGCTCGCGATGAGGATGGAGACGTCCTCCGGCACGTCGAGCGCCAGGGTCACGCTGCCGCTCCCCTCGAACTCCTCGAGCCAGAGGTCGGAGCCGCGCGGATCGACGACCGCCGCGTCGGCGGTCTCGACGTCGGAGGAGAGCTGGACGCGCTCGCCCGTCTCCTCCGCGGAGGTGAGGGTGTCGTCGGCGCGCTCGTAGCCGATGGCGTCGTAGCTCGAGCCGCCCACCCAGCCCAGCACGTCGGAGGTCGGTGCGTAGGCGACGACGAGATCGCCGCTGCCCTCGACCGTGATCGTCTGGCGGCCCGGGTTGGCGCCCAGGGTGCTGCCGTCGATGACCGCGTAGGGAGCGGAGGAGTCGAGCGCGGTCTCGGCGGTGAGGGACTCCGGAGGAGCCCAGACCGTCCGCTGACCGATGCCGAGCACGATCATCGCGGCAGCGATGACGGTGGCGATGATGGCGAAGACGAACCGCACGAAAGTACTCCTCCTGCGTTGCCGGATCGGGGTGACGGCCGGGGCCGGCTCGGGGTACGCAGCCGGACCGGGGCGCGACGGCAACAGACAAAGACAGTCCACGATAGCCGATGCCCTCGCTCGGATGCCCGGGAGAAGCCGAGAGTGCGGCCCGGGCGGCGCGCGGTGCGGGTGTCGCCCCGGCCGCGGCCTCCGCGCTGAATACACTTTCCGAGTGCCGCGAGCCCCACCGCGGTCCTGCTCTGAAGGAGACGACGTGGCGAACGACGAGGCCGAATTCACCCAGGTGTTCCGTGGCTACGACCGGGACGAGGTCGACAAGGCCGTCCAGGGCCTGCGCCGCGAGCTCATCCACTCGAACACCCAGGCGGCCGAGAGCGGCCGCGAGGTGAAGCGCCTGTCCTCCCGGATCGAGGGCCTCGAGAAGGAGCTGCAGCAGGTCGGCACTCCCACCTACGCCGGCCTGGGCGCCAAGCTCGAGCACACCCTGCGCGTGGCCGAGGAGCAGTCCGAGCGGATCATCGCCCAGGCCGAGAACGACGCCTCCGCCCTCCGCCGCTCCACCCGCGACGACGGCGACCGCATCCTCCAGGATGCGCGCGACGAGGCCGAGCGCCTGGTGACCGAGGCGCGCCGCCGTGCGGACCGGACCCGCGACGAGTCCGAGGCGCAGGCCGCGGCGACGCTCGGCAAGGCCGCCGACGACCGCGACGTGATGACCCAGGACGCCGTCCGCGAGGCCGCCGCGATCCGCGGCACCGTGGCGACCGAGGCCGCCGAGACCCGCGCCACCGCGAAGCGCGAGGCCGCCGCGATCCGCTCCGAGGCCGAGCGCGAGGCCGCGGAGATGCGCG
Organism: Rathayibacter sp. AY1H2; assembly: GCF_002931985.1. NCBI lineage: Bacteria > Bacillati > Actinomycetota > Actinomycetes > Micrococcales > Microbacteriaceae > Rathayibacter > Rathayibacter sp. AY1H2. The sequence goes on from NZ_PSUV01000019.1 coordinate 29,097, forward strand.
CCGTCGCCGCCCGCGAGATCGAGGTCGCCCGCGCCGAGGCCGCCCGCCTCGCCCAGGCCAACGAGCTCCTGCGGGCCGAGGTCGCCTCCGAGGTGGACCGGCTCCGGGCGGCCGTCGAGGCCGAGGTCGCCCAGGCGCGCGCGGCGGTCGAGGCCGAGGTGCTCTCGACCCGCGCCGCGCTCGACGCCGAGGTCGCCGCAGTCCGCGCCGAGGGCGCGCGCGAGATCGCCGACCAGCGCACCCGGCTCACCCAGGAGCGCGCCGAGGCCGTCGCCGTGCTCGACGCCGAGCTGGCGGGCCTGCGCGCCGCGTCCGCCGACGAGGCCGCTGCGCTCTCGCGCGAGGTCGAGCAGGCCCGGATCGACCTGGTGGTCGAGCTCGCCGCGCGCCGCGAGGAGGCCGACCGCGACGACCTGCTCCGCCACCAGGAGGCCGTCGCGCAGACCCAGCGCTACCTCGACGAGTCGAACCTGCAGCTCGCCGACGCCATCCGACGCGCGAACGACAAGCGCCTCGAGGCGGACGCCCTCCGCAGCGACGCCCTCGACGACACGACGCGACTGCGCCGGAAGGCCCAGGACGACTCCGACGCCCTCCTCGACGACGCGCGCGACCAGGCGCAGAAGCTCGTCGCGGACGCGGAGCGCCGCAGCCGCGAGCTGATGGACACCGCCGAGCGGCGCCTCGACGAGATCCGCACCGAGCGCGACGCGATCGCCGGCTACGTGTCGGGACTGCGCGGGCTCATCGGCCACATCGACGGACTCGCGGACGACAGCGACGGCGACGGCTCCGACGGCAGCGGCTCCGACGGCGATGACTCCGACGGCGGCTCGTCCGGCCGCTAGGCGGTCGCTGGGCGGGCGGGCTCAGCCGAGCTCGCCCGCCCACTCCGTCGGCAGCGGGGATGAGGCGGGCGCGACCACGCGCACGATCTCGTCGAGGACCCGGCGGGTCTGCGCCTCGCCGACCCAGAGGTGCTTCCCGCCCTCCACGGCCACGAGGTCCAGCTGCGGCACGCTCGCGAAGCGCTCGGCGGCCGCCTCCGGCCGCAGGTAGTCGTCGAACTCCGGGACGAGCGCCACGAGCGGTCGGCCGTCCTCGCCCCAGGCGGCGACCTCCTCCGCGCTCGTGCGGTGCAGCGGCGGCGAGAGCAGGATCGCTCCCTCGACGGGGTGCTCCCTCCCCCACTTCAGCGCGAGCTCGGTGCCGAAGGACCAGCCGACCAGCCAGGGGTGCGGCAGTCCGCGCTCCGCGACGAGCGCCAGGGCTGCGGCGACGTCGGCGCGCTCCTCGGTGCCGTGTCCGAACGCGCCCTCGCTCGTGCCGCGCGGCGACGCGGTGCCGCGGGTGTTGAAGCGGAGGACCGCCAGGTCGGCGAGCGCGGGCAGGCGGGCGGCGGCCTTCCGCAGGATGTGCGAGTCCATGAAGCCGCCGTGGGTGGGCAGTGGATGCAGGGTGACCAGGGTCGCGACCGGCTCGTGCTCCAGGGGCAGCGCGAGCTCCCCGACAAGGGTCAGCCCGTCGGCCGTGTGCAGCTCGATGTCCTCGCGACGGGCGGGGAGGACGACGCCTCCGCGGATCTCGTGGGTCATCGTGCTCCTCGGATTCTCCAGCAGTGCGTGTGCCAGTGGCGGCGGCCGGCCAGATCGGCCGCGTCGCCGAGCGCGCCGTCGGCCCGCCAGGTGACCAGGTGCGGCTGGCCGATGTCGATGGTGAGCCCGCAGCCCGGGCAGAGGTAGTTCTTCACGGCCCGCGCTGCGGAGACGGGCTGGACGTTCCACTCCCGACCGGCGTGGGACTCGGTGCGCCGGAAGCCGGCGAGCATCTGCGAGAGGTCGCGCTGCTCGTCGTCGTCGTCACGGCGGCCGCCCCGGGGTCTGTTGCTGCGCGGCATCCCCCCAGTCTAGGAGGCCGCCGCCGTGCCCCTTCCGTCAGTGGGAGCTGTCGTCCATCTCGAGCCGGGTCTCCTCGGCGTCGAGCATCAGCTGCGCCCGCCGCAGCGTCCGCGAGGAGTAGACCCCGCGCCCCCGGGCGTCCAGCAGTGCCTCCCGCTCGGCGAGCAGGACCGCTCGGCGCAGCCGCAGGTACTGCGCGTGCGGGCCGAGCGGCGCGTCCTCCGCGCGGCCGACCTGCTCCCACGCCACCTGCGAGCGGGTCAGAGTGTCGCGGCGCACGCGCTCGAGGACGCGCTCGCCCGCCTCGCCGTCGGGCAGCTCCGCCACCGCCTCGGGGAGGGCCTGGATGCCCGTGGCCGCGACCTCGTCGAGCAGCGTCGCGAGCTCGCGGCGGTCGGCCTCTCCGTCGGTGCCCTGGATGCCGGTGAGCCGGATCAGCGCCGGGAGCGTCGCACCCTGCAGGAGCAGCGTCACGACGGCGACGGTGAAGGCGATCAGGATCAGCTGGGAGCGGTAGGGAGTCTCGTCCGGCAGCGACTGGGCCGCGGCGAGCGTGACCACGCCGCGCATCCCGGACCAGGACAGGACGACTCCGCCGCGCCAGCCGAACGCCTCGCTCGTGGTCGCGGCCAGGTCGGTCTCGCGCCGGAGGTAGAGCCGCTCCGCTCGCACCTGCCGCCGCCGGAAGCGCTCATCGCTGGTGGCGCTGTTGCGCAGTCGCATCAGGCCCACCGCCAGCCTCCGGTTGATCCGCTCCGCCCGCCGACCGGAGCTGCGCAGCCACAGGAGCAGCGGCCACACGAAGAGGGCCCGCAGCACGATCAGGATGACCACGGTGGCCAGACCCAGCAGCACCGCGGTGCCCACTCCGAACTCGCCCGGGTCCACGACCCCGGAGACGATCGCCTTGATCTCGGCGCCCATGAGCAGGAAGACGCCGTTCTCGAGCAGGAACTGCGCCGTCCGCCAGTTCACCCGCTCGCTGATCCGCGACTGCGGCGAGAGGAAGCGCGCGCTGTTGTGCCCCGTGTAGATCCCGGTGACCACGACGGCGAGCACCCCGGACGCGCCCAGCTCCTCGGCCGGGATGTAGGCCAGGAACGGCACGGCGAAGGACACGGCGGTGTCGAGCACCGGGTCCCGCAGCGTCGAGCGCACGAAGACGGTGAGCACGCCCATCACCAGTCCGAGGACGATCGCCATCAGGACGGAGTAGACGAAGAGGACCCCCACCTCGCCCACGTCGATCGCGTCGGTCGTGACGGAGGCGCCGACCACGGCCGCCGCAGCCGTCGCGGCGCGCAGCAGCACCAGCGCCGACGCGTCGTTCACGAGGCTCTCGCCCTCGAGCACCGTCACCAGGCGGGGCGGGAGTCCGAGCTTCTTGCCGATCGAGGTCGCTGCCACCGCGTCGGTCGGGCTCACGACGGCGCCCAGAGCGATCGCTGCGGGCAGGCTCAGATCGGGGAACACGAGGTAGAGGAAGCCGCCCACCACGAGGGCGGTCACGACGACCAGCAGCACCGAGAGCCCGAAGATCGAGCGCAGGTTCCGCCGGAAGTCGGTGAGGGGCACCTGGATCGCGGCCGAGTACAGCAGCGGCGGCAGCACGCCCGCGAGGATCAGCTCAGGCTCGACCTCGATGTCCGGGACCCCGGGGAGGTAGGACGCGCCGATACCGATGACGACCAGGAGCAGCGGTGCGGCGATCCCGAGGCGGCTCGAGAACCGCGCGACGGTGACGACCGTGATGATCCCGACGACCCCGAGCAGCGCGTAATCCACGGCACCAGGGTAGCGAGAGCCTCAGCCCGCCGGACGCGGTGCCGAGCGGAGGGGAACGATCAGTACCAGCCGACCGATTCGGAGTGGGCCCAGGCACCGCAGGGCGAGCCGTAGCGGCCGGAGATGTAGCCGAGGCCCCAGGTGATCTGGGTGCTCGCGTTGGTCGCCCAGTCGGAGCCGGCCGACGCCATCTTGCTGCCGGGGAGTGCCTGCGGGATGCCGTAGGCACCGCTGGACTTGTTCTCGGCGTAAACGTTCCAGCCGGACTCGCGGTTCCAGAGGAGGACGAGGCAGTCGTACTCGCTGTCGGCCCAGCCGCGCTGCACGATCATGTCGTACGCGATCGCCTTCGCGGATCCGGGATCCGGAGCGGCGGCGCGCTGGACGGGAGCGGCGGTCTCCGCCTCGGCGGAGCCCGACTCCTCCTCGTCGGCGGTCGCGGAAGCGGTCTGAGTCTCGGTCGGAGTGGGCGTCGGGGTCGGAGTGGGCGTCGGCTTCGCCTCGGCGCCGAACGAGTCGCGCTGGACGGTCCGCTCGACGGCGTCCGCGACGACGAGCCGCTGCGCGGAGTCGCCGTTGAAGCGCGCCGGGGCCTGGTAGTAGGGGGAGGCGACCGCGCCGCTGGACGGATCGACGACGTTCACCATGGCGAACGCGATCGAGGCCGTGAAGGCCAGCACCGTCACCGGGATCCGAGCCCAGGAGCGCCGCACCGGGGTCTGGTGCGGGACCGCCGGGCGACCGCTGGTGCGGTTCGCGGGCGTGTGGGCGACGGAGGTCTGAGGATGCTGAGCCACGATTACGAAAGCATAACGGACGATGACCTGATCGGCCAGCAGATCCGGCTCCGGTCAGCGGACCGCCAGCATCACGTCGACGACCGTGTCGAGCAGCAGGTCGACCTGCGCCTCGGCGTACCCGCCGCGCTGCGGGGCGAAGGAGACGGTCCGCACGTCGTCCACGGTCAGCACCGATCCGTCGCGGAAGTAGCCGGAGATCCGGTCGGCGAAGGCGTCGACCTGGCGGATATTGTAGCCCGTCGTGAGAGCTCCGGCCCGGGTGAACCGCTCGCGGGGAGCGCGTGCCAGCCGGTTCACGATCTCCTGGGCGGTCGACCGCGCGTCCGCGAGCCACGACTCCTCGCCCCGGGCCGCGATCGCGTACTGGCGCTCCCGCAGGGCGAAGGCGTCCTCGAGGCGCTCGAGCGCCGCATCGACGTGGGGCGCGGAGTAGCCGCCCTTGCGCAGGGTGAACGCGGTGTGGCGCAGGTCAGCGGCGCGGAGGTCCGCCGGTCCCCCGGAGAGCTGCGAGTAGGCCTCGCGCGCCGACGCGAGGAAGGAGTCGACCTCGGCCGTGTCGTAGCCGGGACGGGACTCGCGGGCTCGGGGGAAGGGAGCGGTCATCCCGACATCATGCCAAGCCGCGCGCCGGGAGCGGAATCGGCACGCCCCGGTGAGGCGCCCGCTCAGTGGGCGAAGACGAAGTACAGCACGTAGGCCGCGGCGGCCGACGGCAGGATCGAGTCCAGCCGGTCGAGGACTCCTCCGTGGCCGGGCAGCCAGGAGCTCATGTCCTTGATGCCGATGTCGCGCTTGATCAGCGACTCGGCGAGGTCGCCGAGCGTCGCGGTGAGCAGCACCACCGCCCCGAACACCGCGCCGACCCACCAGGGCTGGCCGAGCATCAGCAGGGCGAGCAGGACGCCGACGCCGATCCCCGCGACGGCCGCACCGGCGAACCCCTCCCAGGTCTTCTTCGGGCTGATCCGCGGTGCCATCGGGTGCTTGCCCCAGGTGAGTCCGCTCACGTAGGCGCCGGTGTCGACGACGATCACGAGCACCAGGAACGCGAACGCCCAGAGCTGGCCGCCGGGCTCGGCGACGAGACGGATCGCGAAGGCGCCGAGGAAGGTCGTGTAGCCCTGGACGAACGCGCCGAGGCCGATGTCGAGGGCGAGGTCCCTCCGGCTGGAGGCGGTGCGCCGGAAGAGCTGCTCCCCCAGCCGCCAGAGGCCGACGAGGACGGATCCGCCGAGGACGGTGGCCCACGCGGCGCCGAGGCCGCCGTAGTAGGCGGCCGGCACGGCGACGACCGCCACGATCCCGGTCGGGATGCGCGGGATGTCCCGACCGGCGTGGCGCAGAGCGTTCGAGAGCTCCAGCGCCGCGAGCAGCACCACCACCCCCGCGAGCACCATGAAGAGCTCCTTGACCAGGAGGAGGCTGACGACCATCGCGCCGCCGCCGAGGAGTCCGATCGCGGTCGCCGACACGAGGTTCCGGCCGGAGCGCGCGGTCAGGCGGTCGTTCGTCGCCTCGAGCTGGGCGCGGGTCGCCTCGAGCTGGCGCTCGACGTCGGCCCGGCCCTGCTGGGCGCGCGCACGTAGCGCGTCGCGGGTGACCATCCGGGATCCCCGGGCACCCGGGACGTGCGGAGACGGTCTCTTCTCGCCGCCCCCGGGTCCTTCGGGGATCTCGGGCACCGCTACACCTCGAGCAGTTCGGATTCCTTGCGCTTGAGCGCCTCGTCGATCGCGTCGACGTGCTGCTTCGTGAGCGCCTCGAGCTCCTTCTCGCCGCGGGAGAGCTCGTCGTCGCCGATGTCGCCCTTCAGCGCGTCGAGGTCGTCCTTGCCCTTGCGGCGGATGTTGCGCACCGCGATCTTGGCGTCCTCGGCCTTGGTGCGGACGATCTTGACGAACTCCTTGCGGCGCTCGGCGGTGAGCTCCGGCAGGGTCACCCGGATGATCGTGCCGTCGTTGGTCGGGTTCGCGCCGAGGTTCGGCATGTCCCGGATGGCCTGCTCGATGTCGCGGAGCGAGCCCTTGTCGTAGGGCGTCAGGACGAGCGTGCGGGCCTCCTGGTTCTGCATCGAGGCGAGCTGCGACAGCGGCGTCGGGGTGCCGTAGTAGCTCACCAGCACCTTCTGGAACATGCCGGGGTTCGCGCGTCCGGTGCGGACCGTGGAGAAGTCCTCCTTGGCGACCTCGACGGCCTTGCCCATCTTGGTCTTCGCGTCGGCCAGTACATCCGAGATCACAGGGAGCTCCTTAAGAGAGGGAAGTGGTCAGTCTAGTTCGAGACGAGCGTGCCGAGCTCGGCGCCGCGGATGGCCTTCGCGACGTTGCCCGAGGGCTCCATGCCGAAGACCTGCATCGGCATGCCGTTGTCCATGCAGAGGCTGAACGCGGTGGAGTCGACCACCTTGAGGCCCCGCTGGAGCGCCTCCTGGTAGGTCAACGCGTCGAGCTTCTTCGCGTCGGGGTTCGTCCGCGGGTCGGCGTCGTACACGCCGTCCACGCCGTTCTTGGCGACGAGGACCACGTCGGCGTGCGTCTCGAGCGCGCGCTGCGCGGCGACCGTGTCGGTCGAGAAGTACGGGAGTCCGGCGCCGGCGCCGAAGATGACGACGCGGCCCTTCTCCATGTGCCGGATCGCCCGGCGGGGGATGTAGGGCTCCGCGACCTGCGTCATCGCGATCGCTGACTGCACGCGCGTCTCGGCGCCCGCCTGCTCGAGGAAGTCCTGGAGGGCGAGGGCGTTCATCACCGTGCCCAGCATGCCCATGTAGTCGGCCCGGCCGCGGTCCATGCCGCGCTGCGAGAGCTCGGCTCCGCGGAAGAAGTTGCCGCCGCCGACGACCACCGAGATCTCCACCTCGGTCGCGGCATCGGCGATCTCGCGCGCCAGGGCGCTGATCACGTCCGGGTTCACGCCGAGCGTGCCGGCTCCGAACGCCTCCCCCGACAGCTTCAGAAGCACCCTGCGGCGCTTGCCCGTCGTCATCGCATCCGTCTCCGTCATGGACGTTTCCTCCCGTAGACCCGTACAAACCTATCCCGCGCGGAGCGGGCCCCGCGACCACGCCCGGGGCCGCCCCGGGCAGAGCGAAGGGAGCCCGGGTCGACTGAACGACCCGGACTCCCTCCTGCAGTGCTGTTAGGCGCCGACCTTGAAACGGGCGAAGCCCGACACGGTCAGGCCCGCGTCGCTCAGGACCTTGCTGACGGACAGCTTGTTGTCCTTCGCGTAGTCCTGGTCGAGCAGCGCGACCTGCTTGAAGTACGCGTTCACGCGTCCCTCGATGATCTTCGGCAGGGCGGCCTCGGGCTTGCCCTCGCCGCGCGAGATCTCCTCGACGATGCGGCGCTCGTTGTCGACCTCGGACTGCGGCACGTCCTCGCGCGAGAGGTAGGACGGGTTCGCGAACGAGATGTGCTGGGCGACGGAGCGCGCGGTCTCGGCGTCCTCACCCGCGTAGCCGACGACCACGCCGACCTGCGGGGGCAGGTCCTTGTTCGTCTTGTGGAGGTAGATCGCGAAGTGCTCGCCCGAGACGGAGGCCACGCGGCGCAGCTCCACCTTCTCGCCGAGGATCGCGGCCTCGTCGTTGATGAGGTCGGCGACGGTCTTGCCGTCGGCGGGGGCCGCGAGGGCCTCCTCGACCGTGGTGGAGCCGGCGGCGACCACCGCGGCGAGCACGGCGTCGGCGAGGGCGATGAACTTCGTGCCCTTGGCGACGAAGTCGGTCTCGCAGGCGAGCTCGATCATCGTGGCGACGCCGTCCTTCTCGGCGGCGGCGACGAGGCCCTCGCTCGTCGAGCGGTCGGCGCGCTTCGCGTTGCCCTTGGCGCCCTTGAGGCGGAGGATCTCGACCGCCTTGTCCAGGTCGCCGTCGGCCTCGACGAGCGCGTTCTTCGTGTCGACCATGCCGGTACCGAGCTGCTCGCGCAGCGTCTTGACGTCAGCGAGGCTGAAATTTGCCATGTTCTCGGAACTCCTCTTGGTTCGGAAACCCTGTGGCGCCGTCACTCGCGGCGGGCTCACGGGAGGAGCCCAGCACGCCGAGGTGACGGCGGTTCTTACTCGTGGTGAACGTGCACCGACCGAGCGGGGGCCGGACGACCGCGGGTGCGGCGTCCGACCCCCGTCACGGAACGGGGTGTCAGGCGGTGGCGGTCTCGTCGGTCGAGGTCGCAGCGGCGTCGGCCTCGGGGGCCTCCTCCGCGGCGGGGGTCTCGGCCTCGACGACGGCCTCGTCGGCGGTCTCGGCCTCGGCGTCGGCGACCTTCTCGGTCTCCGCGCCGGCCTGCTCGTTCGGCTCCTGCACGTCGGCGGCGGGCGCACCGGTGGAGAGCAGCTCCTGCTCCCACTCGGCCAGCGGCTCGACGGCGGAGACGTTGCCCTCGGCCTCGGGCTTCTGGTGGCGCTGGATGAGGCCCTCGGCCGCGGCGTCGGCGACGATGCGGGTGAGCAGGCTCACCGAGCGGATCGCGTCGTCGTTGCCCGGGATCGGGTACTGGACCTCGTCCGGGTCGCAGTTCGTGTCGAGGATGCCGATGACCGGGATGCCCAGCTTCTTGGCCTCGTCGATCGCGAGGTGCTCCTTCTTGGTGTCGACGACCCAGAGGGCCGACGGCGTCTTCGAGAGGTTGCGGATGCCGCCGAGCGACTTGTGCAGCTTGTCGAGCTCGCGCTTCTTGATGAGGAGCTCCTTCTTGGTGAAGCCGCTCTTCGACGTGTCGTCGAAGTCGAGCTCCTCCAGCTCCTTCATGCGGGCGAGGCGCTTCGAGACCGTCTGGAAGTTGGTCAGGAGACCGCCGAGCCAGCGCTGGTTCACGTAGGGCTGGCCGACGCGGGTCGCCTGCTCCGAGATCGCGTTCTGCGCCTGCTTCTTGGTGCCGACGAAGAGGATGGTGCCGCCGTGGGCGACCGTCTCCTTGACGAAGTCGTAGGTCTTGTCGATGTAGGCCAGCGACTGCTGGAGGTCGATGATGTAGCTGCCCGAGCGCTCGGTCAGGATGAAGCGCTTCATCTTCGGGTTCCAGCGACGGGTCTGGTGCCCGAAGTGGACGCCGCTGTCGAGCAGCTGGCGCATGGTGACGACTGCCATGAGTCGTTCTCCTTGTCTCGGGGCCCGGGCGCACGACGGCGCCGAACTCCCGTTCGGTTGTCTGCGACGGCCGGTCGGCACGTCGCCCTGGCGCCCGGCGCACTCCCGCCCCGGCCGCGTGAGCGGAGAGGGACCGTGGGGAGCGGAGGCCGAATGGGCGCGCGTAGTCACCCCGACGAGCGAGGTGCTCCGTGGAGTCTAGCACCAGGACGGCCGCCTCCCCCGCTGCTGCGGGAGGGCGGCCGTCGGGGCTCGGAAGACCGGTGCTACTTGCGCGCCGACTTCATCACGGTGCGGATGTGCAGGGTGTCCATCTCCTCCAGAGAGCGGCCCTTGGTCTCGGGCACGAACATGAAGACGAAGACGAACGAGATCGCCGCGAAGGCGGCGTAGAGGCCGTAGGCCAGGGTGAGCGACACGTCCTGCGAGAGGATCGGGAAGGTCACCGTGATGGCGAAGTTCGCGATCCACTGGGCCGAGGCCGCCAGGCCGAGCGCGGCCGCCCGGATCCGGTTCGGGAAGATCTCGCCGAGGAGGACCCACACCAGCGGGCCCCAGGTCGCACCGAAGAAGACGACGAACGCGTTCGCCGAGACGAGGGCGATCGGCCCCCACGCGCCGGGCAGCGAGACGTCCTCTCCGCTGATCGTCGACTGGCTGAAGGCGATGGCCATCAGCGCGAGCGAGACGGCCATGCCGGCCGAGCCGACCAGCAGCAGCGGCTTCCGGCCGACCTTGTCGACCAGGAAGATCGCCACGAAGGTGACGACGACGTTCACGACCGAGGTGAAGACCGAGATCGCGAAGGAGTTGGACTCGTCGAATCCGACCGCGCTCCAGAGAGAGGTGGAGTAGTAGAAGATCACGTTGATGCCCACGAACTGCTGGAACACCGACAGCAGGATGCCGACCCAGACCACGGGGAGCAGGCCGAGGGCGGGACCGCGGAGGCTGGAGCGCTTCGCGTTCTCGGAGTCCTCGTCGATCTTCTTCTGGATGTCCGCGAGCGCCTCGTCGACCTCGTCGCGCGGCGTGACCGTCGCGAGCACCGCGCGGGCGTCCTCGGAGCGGCCGCGGGTCGCGAGGTAGCGGGGCGACTCCGGCAGGGTCAGGGCCAGGAGGCCGTAGATGACGGCCGGCACGGCGCAGGCGATGAACATCCAGCGCCAGGCGGCGACGCCGAACCAGAAGGGCTCGGAGGCGCCGTCCGCGCCGTTCGCGATGAGGGTGTCCGAGAGCAGTGCGGCGAAGATGCCGAGCGTGATCGCCAGCTGCTGCAGCGACGCGAGGGCTCCGCGGATGGCCTTGGGCGCGATCTCCGAGATGTAGGTCGGAGCGATCACGGAGGCGATGCCGATGCCGAGGCCGCCGACCACGCGCCAGAGCACGAGGTCCCAGACCGCGAACGCCGCGCCGGCGCCGATGGAGGAGATGAAGAAGAGCCCGGCGCCGAGCAGCATGACCTTGATGCGGCCCCAGCGGTCGGCCAGGCGCCCAGCGAGATACGCGCCGAGCGCACAGCCGAGCAGCGCGGAGGCGACGGCGAAGCCGATCAGGGCGGCCGAGAGCTGGAACTCGCCCTGCACCGCCTCCACGGCACCGTTCACCACCGACGAGTCGAAGCCGAAGAGGAAGCCGCCGACCGCCGCCGCGATCGCGAGGCCGATCACCTTCCTCTTCAGCTTCGCCGCCGAGGGGTTCGGGATGTCCGCTCTCCCGCTGGTCGTGTCAGATCGTCCGCTGGTCATGGTCGTCTCCGATTCTCGCCGCCGGTGGGGGCGGGGTGCCGCTCCCGAGCCGGATCACCGGCACGTTACTCCTCGCCGCGGCACCGCCGGGACGGGTTGCGCTCTCCCCCGGCCGATGTCCTCCCTCCACAGCCGGGCCCGTCGCGCTCTCCTCCCCTGATCCGCTCGGCCGACCACCGGTCCCGGACCGGCTCCAGGAGGGTGGCCGCATGCTCCGATCCCGACTCCTGCGCCCGGGCGTGTTCGCCCTCGCCGCTCTGCTCGTCGCGGCGCCTCTCGGCGCCTCGCCCTCCGGCACCTCGTCCCCCGGCCGGTCCGACCCGCGGTGGAATTCACCCGTCCCGGGGTTCTCCGTCGTGGAGCCGTGGGGCGCGCCGGCCCACCGCTACGCCCCCGGGCACCGCGGGATCGACCTCGCGGCAGCGGCCGGGCAGCCCGTGGTCGCCGTCGCGGCGGGCACCGTGTCGTTCTCGGGCAGGGTGGTCGACCGGTCCGTGGTGAGCATCGTGCACGCGGACGGTCTGGTCTCGACGGTCGAGCCGGTCGACGGATCGGTGACGGCCGGGCAGGTCCTCACCGCGGGCCAGCCCGTCGGAGCAGTGGGTGCGGGCGGCCACTGCGACGGGAGGTGCGTGCACCTCGGCGTCCGCGAGGGTGGCGACTACGTCTCGCCGATGCGGTTCTTCGGCGGGATCCCCCGGGCGGTGCTCCTGCCGATGGACGACGTGGCGCAGGGTGTTCAGCGAGTGGCGCGGAAGGGTGCGTCCGGTGACTCGCGCGTCCGGTCAGGCGCGGGGGTGGGCGAGGCGGTAGGCGTCGCGGATCCGCTCGGTCGAGACGTGGGTGTAGATCTGCGTGGTGCCCAGGCTCGCGTGGCCGAGCATCTCCTGGACGGCGCGGAGGTCGGCTCCGCCGTCGAGCAGATGGGTCGCCGCGGTGTGGCGGAGGGTGTGCGGACCGGACGGTCCGGAGCCCTGCCCGCCGTCGAGGAGCCTCGCCACCACGCCGTAGACCGTGCGCGGGGTGAGGCGCGCGCCCCGCCGTCCCAGCAGCAGGGCCCCGCTCCCGTCGCCGGTGGCGAGAGAGGGTCGGGCGCGCTCCAGGTAGTCGACGAGCGCCTCCTTCGCGGGGACGCCGAACGGGACGACCCGCTGCTTGGCGCCCTTGCCGGTGACGAGCACGGTGAGCCTGCCGAGATCGACGTCGCCCAGGTCGACGGCGACCAGCTCGGAGACGCGGATGCCGGAGGCGTAGAGCAGCTCGACGATCGCGAGGTCCCGCAGCGCCACCGGGTCCTCGGTCGCGCCTCGCGCCGCGACCGTGTCGAGCACCTGTTCCGCCTGCGGGAGCGTGAGGACCCGCGGCAGTGTCCGTCCCGACTTGGGCGTCTTGAGGCGTGCGGCGACGTCGACGGGGAGCCGCTCGGTCCGATGCGCCCAGGAGGAGAAGGAGCGGACGGCCGCGGTGCGCCGGGCGAGGGTCGCGCGGGCGATCCCCGACTCCGACTCTCGCCAGAGCCAGTCGCGCAGCAGCTCGAGGTCGAGCTCGGCGGTGAGGAGCCGCCCCTTCTCCTCCGTGTGGGCGATCAGGCGCGCCAGGTCGGAGCGGTAGCCCTTCGCGGTGGCGGGCGAGAGGGACCGCTCATCGAGGACGTACCGGAGGAAGTGCTCGACCGAGTCGGCGAGCGTCTCGCCGGTCATGATCCGTCCGGCATCCGCGACCAGAGGTCGATGCGCCCCTGCTCGTCGAGCCCCTCGAGCCGCTCGATCAGGTCGGTGCCGAACCGCGTCGCGATCGGGGCCGGTGCCGTCGGCACGAACGAGGCGGCCACCGTCTCCGGGTGGACGTGGACGAGCGAGAGGCTCTGCGCTCCGTCGACGCCGGCGAGCTCCCGCTCGGGCGCTCCGAGGTCCATCGTGTAGCTGGTGGCGCCGGCGACGAGCACGGGCACGCCCGCGAAGGTCGCAGCCGTGGGGTAGTGCAGGTGGCCGCCGAGGATCGCGCGGACGTCGGTTCCGCGCACCACCTCCTCGAGGCGGTCGATCCCCCGCAGCTCGAGCACGGTCATCGCGCCGAGCGGCGTGGGCAGCGGAGGGTGGTGCAGGGCGAGGATCGTCCCCAGCGGGGCCGGTGCGGCGAGCTCGTCCTTCAGCCAGGCCAGCTGGGCGTCGGTGAGGTCGCCGTGGTGGAAGCCGGGCACCGCGCTGTCGAGCGCGATGAGCCGGAGCCCGCCGAGGTCGACGACCTGGTCCACGGGTCCCGCGCCCGCCGGGTCCTGCTCGAGGAGCACCCGCCGGAAGGCTCCGCGCTCGTCGTGGTTGCCCATCACCCAGACGATCGGGCAGCCGAACCGCTCGCCCACGGGGTCGAGCTGCTCGCGCACGCGCCGGTAGGCGTCCTCCTCGCCGCGGTCCGCGACGTCCCCGGTCACCACGATCGCGTCCAGGCGTCCGCCGCGCTCGGCCAGCCGGCCGACCGCCTGCGCGAGGCGGGCGACCGTGTCGACCTTCCCGTAGAGCGGAGCGCCGTCGGCCAGCAGGTGCGTGTCGCTCAGATGCGCGATGACCCTGTCGGCGGCGCGGAAGTGCCCGAGCTGCGGGCGCTCTCCGCCGTGTCCTGCTGCCGTGGCGTCCATGCCGCTCCCCTCGCCGATGCCCCTTCAGCGTAGGGCGGACCGCCGACAGCGCCGCGGCGGCGGGGCCGCTCACCCGGGTGCCCGCTCCCAGTCCCCGTCCTCGGAACGGTGGACGCGTCCGTCTGCGAGGAGCGCACCCAGCGCCGACAGTGCCGAATCGAGCGAATCCCCGGAGAGCCGGGCGACGGTTGCGGCGTCACAGCCTCCTTCGGATTCGACGACGGCCAGGACTCGCGCCTCAGCCGCGGTCAGCGCTCGGCACGATCCGTCGGCGTCGCCGACAGCGAGCAGTTCGAGCACGTCCGCCGGCGAGGTGACGCAGGTCGCCGCGTACTCGCGGAGGAGCCGGTGGCAGCCGGCGGAGGAGGCACTGGTGACCGGGCCCGGGACCGCACCGAGGGGGCGGCCCAGGGCAGCCGCGTGGCCGGCGGTGTTGAGGGATCCGGAGCGGGCGCCGGCCTCGACGACGACGGTGCCCGCGGTGGAGGCGGCGATGAGGCGGTTGCGCTGCAGGAATCGCCAGCGAGTGGGCGTGGTGCCCGGCGGGACCTCCGTTGCGACGGCGCAGCCGGGGGTGGCGATGATGCGGTGGAGGAGGTCGGCGTGGGCCGTCGGGTAGAGGCGGTCCGCTCCCCCGGCGAGGAAGGCGACCGTCCGGCCTCCGGAGCCGAGGGCGGCACGGTGGGCGACCGCGTCGATCCCGAAGGCACCGCCCGAGACGACGGCGACGCCTCGCGCCGCGACGCCCGCGGCGAGCTCGGCGGCGACGTGCTCGCCGTAGCCGGTGGCAGCGCGGGCGCCGACGAGGGCGAGGCGGTGCGGCGGATCGAAGGCGGCGGGATCACCGCGCAGCCAGAGCAGGAGTGGCGCGTGCGGCCCGAGGTCGTCGAGCGACTCGGGCCACACGGGAGCCCCGGGCAGGAGCAGCCGGGCGCCGAGTCGCTCGGCGATCTCGAGACGTCGGAACAGGAGCCTGCGGTCCAGGCGCGGTCGCCAGCGCGCCAGCCCCGACTGCAGGGCGGCGACCTCGGAGTCGAGGGGCGCGGGTGCCGGGCCTTCTTCGTCGGAGGGAGCGCGATGCGGGGGCGCGAGGATCTCCTCCGCGGACGACGAGGACACGACGTGGGCGAAGGCCTCGGCCGCGCCGACCCTCTCGATGAGGAGGGCGGCGACGGAGTCGCCGGGCTCGGTCAGAGAGTTCCAGCCGCACCGGGCAGCAGCGTCGACGAGTGACCCCCGACCACCGTCAGACTCATCGGTCGCCTCGCCGTCGGCAGCTGACCGGGGCTCGGCTGCACCGCTCGGCAGCAGTCGGCGAACAGCGTCGAGCTCCGCTCCGTCGAAGAGCGCGTCGGGCCGGATCACGCGGCACCTCCTCGAAGGACGAGCGCGCGCGCGAGGTGGGCTGCTGACGGCCGGTCGGCTGCGTCGAGGTCCGCGAGCGTCCAGGCCAGGCGCAGGACCCGGTCGTAGCCGCGCATGGTCACCAGACCTCGCTCCAGAGCCCGGTCGAGCGTGCGGGACTCGGCACTGGTCGGGCGCACCGCGTCCGAGCGCAGCCAGGCGCCGGAGACCTCCGAGTTGAGCGTCCACGGCGTGGAGGCGAGGCGAGCCGCTGCGAGGGACCGCGCCGCGGCGACACGGGCGCGAGCCTGCGCCGTCGACATTCCGGACGTGTCTCGACGTGCGGCCAGCTGAGCCGCGCTGATCCGGCGGACCGTCAGGCGGATGTCGACGCGGTCGAGCAGCGGTCCGCTGAGCCGCGCGAGGTAGCGGCGGCGGACCGAGGGAGCACAGGTGCAGGTCTCTCCGGGGATGCCGAAGCGGCCGCACGGGCACGGGTTCGCCGCGAGGACGAGCTGCACCCGCGCGGGGAACTCGGCGACGGCGTTCGCGCGGTGGATGCGGATCACTCCGGATTCGAGCGGCTGGCGCAGTGCGTCGAGGGCGACGGACGAGAACTCGGGGGCCTCGTCGAGGAACAGCACTCCCCGGGTGGCGCGGGCGACCGCGCCGGGCCGGATGCGGCCGCTGCCCCCGCCGACAATCGCTGCGGACGAAGCGGAGTGGTGCGGACTCTCGAACGGCGGTCTGCGCACCAGCGCGCCACCGGTCGGCGCTCCGACCAGCGAGCGCATGCAGGTGGCCTCGAGCGCTGCATCGTCGTCGAGGTCGGGGAGGATGCCCGGCAGGCGCGAGGCGAGCATCGTCTTCCCGGCGCCGGGAGGCCCGAGCAGGAACACGTGGTGCCCGCCCGCCGCCGCGACGACCATCGCCTCGGCCGCCTCCTCGTTCCCCACCACGTCGGAGAGATCGAGGCGGGCCTCCGGCTCGGACACCGTCTCAGACGGCGGCGCGGCCTCGGGGAGCACCGGCACTTCCCACTCGGCTCCGTGCCAGACGGCGGCCGCCGCCAGCGAGGAGACCGCGATCACCTCGACGCCGTCGACCAGCTCCGCCTCGAGCCGGTCCTCGACGGGGACCATCACGCGGCGCCTGCCCTCGCGGGCGGCCGCGAGCACCGCGGGCAGCACGCCCGGGACGGAGCGCAGCCGGCCGTCCAGGCCGAGCTCCCCGATATGGACGACCGCGGCGACCGACTCCGCATCGACCTCACGGAGCGACGCGAGCGCGGCCAGCCCGATGGCGAGATCGAAGGCGGAGCCGTGCTTGGGCATCGCGGCCGGCGAGAGGTTCACGGTGATCTTGTACTCGGCGATGGTGCTGCCGGAGTTGATCGCCGCCGAGCGCACCCGCTCCTTCGCCTGCGCGAGCGCGGCGTCGGGCAGGCCGATGATCACCATGCCCGGGGTGCCGTCGGCCGAGTGGGCCTCCACCCCGACCACGGCTCCCGCGAAGCCGACGAGACCGACCGCGGAGGTCCTCCCCAGGCCCATCAGGCCACCGCCCGCAGGTGCCGGATCTGCGACGGGACTCCCCCGGGAGCGACGATGCCGACCGCGTCGATCCGCAGATGCCGGGAGCGCTCGTGATGCTCGTCGGCCCAGGCGTAGGCGAGTCGCCGCAGGCGCTGCGCCTTGGCCCGCGTGATGGCCTCGACCGGCAATCCGAAGCGCGTCGACGAGCGCGTCTTCACCTCCACCACGACCAGTGCCGACCCGTCGCGGGCCACGATGTCGAGCTCGCCCTCGCGGACCCGCCAGTTGCGGTCGAGGATCTCGAATCCGTTGTCTCTCAGGTGCGCCGCCGCGATCTCCTCGCCGCGCCGCCCCAGTTCGTCCTTGTCCATGCGTCCTCCTGCCGGAAGCGTGCCGGAGCAGGAACGAGCGCTGTACGGCCGGGAGGGGATCCGGGGAGAAGAGGGCCGAGGAGGCGGGTGGGGAGGGACGTCGGGCCGGGGTCTTCGGACGCCGCCGGGGGCGGCTATGCGACCAGCAGGAGGAATCCGCGTTGCCTGAAGACGAGACCCGCGGAGCCGCGCATCCGAGAGAGCTCCGGAGCGGGGTGGGGCTCCGGGCACCGGGTCTCGATGCGCCGGCGGAGGCGGCTACGCGACCAGCAAGGGGTCCGGAGCCTGCCGCGACAGCGTCCTACTCGTCGAGCGCGAGCTCCTTGGGGAGCTCGAACTCCTTGCGGGAGAGCTCCTCGACGTTGACGTCCTTGAAGGTCAGCACGCGCACCGACTTCACGAAGCGGTCGGAGCGGTAGACGTCCCAGACCCACACGTCGCGCATGGTCAGCTCGAAGTAGAAGTCGTGCTCGGTGTCGCGGCGGACCAGGTCGACCTCGTTCGCCAGGTAGAACCGGCGCTCGGTCTCGACGACGTACGAGAACTGCGAGACGACGTCGCGGTACTCCCGGTACAGTGCCAGCTCGACCTCGCGGTCGTAGTCCTCGAATTCGTCCTCATCCATCGTTGGACAATCCTACGCCGAGCCGACGGGCACGAACGCCGGGAGCGGCTCCTCGACGCTCTCCCGCGACTTCGACAGCCAGGTCACCCGGTGCAGCGGGGACGGGCCGACCCGCTCGATCCCCGCCCAGTGCGCGGCGCTGCCGTAGCCCTTGTTGCTGTCCCAGGCGTAGTCGGCGAAGTCGTCGTGGTGGCGCACCATCTGACCGTCCCGGCCCACCTTCGCGAGCACGGAGGCGGCGGAGACGGCGGCGCAGTCGCGGTCGGCCTTCACGCGGGTGACGATCGTCAACTCGGCCGCCCACTCGCCCAGCGCGGGCGTCAGCCAGTCGTGAGCGCCGTCGAGGAGGACGACGGCGGTGGCGAGGTCGACGCCCTGGTCGGCAAGGCGCTCGATTCCCCTCGACGCGGCGCGGCCGAGGCCGGCGATGATCCCGGTCTCGTCGATCTCGTCCGCCGAGGACTCGCCGATCGCCCAGGCCGAGACCCAGTTCGCCACCCCCGGCAGGAGCGCCTCGCGGCGGGCGGGAGCGAGCATCTTGGAGTCGCGGAGCCCCTCGGGGAAGCGACCGCAGCGGCTGCCGATCGACACGACGCCGACCGAGACCGGACCGGCGATCGCGCCGCGGCCGACCTCGTCGCAGCCGATGACCGTCTCGTAGCCCTGCCGGAAGAGGCGCCGCTCCTGGGTCAGCGTCGGCTCGGCGACGACCACCTAGCCCTGCCCGCTCTGCGCGTCGTCCGAGCCCTCCTCGGAGGCCTCGGTGTCGACTCCGCGGAACACCGACGGGTAGTCGTCGAGCCACGCCCACTGCTGCACGGGCCAGGTCACGAGGATCGCGCGGCCCACGACGTTGTCGATCGGCACGAAGCCGCCGCCCGGCTTGTCGGTGTTGTAGCGGGAGTCGGCGGAGTTGTAGCGGTTGTCGCCCATCACCCAGAGCGAGCCCTCGGGCACGACGACGTCGAAGGGGGTGGCCGAGACCGCCTGCACCCCGTCCGGCAGCTTCACGTAAGGCTCGTCGATCGGGTTGCCGTTGATCTCGACCTGGCCGAGCGGTGTGCAGCAGGTCACGTGATCGCCGGGCAGGCCGATGACGCGCTTGATGAGGTGGTCGTTGCTGTCGGGAGCGGTGAGGCCGACGAGCGCGAGGGCGGAGTCGACCGCGGCCTGGAACGGCGGCACGTTGGGCTCGGAGCTCGGCGAGAGCCATCCCCCGGGATCGCGGAAGACGACGACGTCGCCGCGCGAGATCTTCACCACTCCGGGTACGAGCTCGTTCACGAGGATCCGGTCGTTCTCGACGAGCGTCTGCTCCATGGAGGAGGAGGGGATGTAGAACGAGCGGATCAGGAAGGTCTTCACGAGGAAGGAGACGAGCACCGCGACCACGAAGATGATCAGCACGTCGCGGAGGAAGAGCAGGACTCCCCGGCGCTTGCGCGGGCGCTTCTCGGACGGATCCGCCGAGTGGCGGGCGTGGTCCTCGCCTCCGGGGAGGCGGACCGGGGCCGTGCTGTCTGTCATCGCTCGCCGTCGCCCCTACTGTGCATCACCGGGTGGACTCCCCGGACGGATCGCCCCCGAGAAAGGGAGGAACCCCGGTCCATCATAGGTGGACCGGGGTTCCCGAGAAGTCGTGAGGATGCCGCTCAGGCGTCGCGCTTCTCCTTGATCTTCGCCTTCTTGCCGCGGAGGTTGCGCAGGTAGTAGAGCTTCGCGCGACGGACGTCACCGCGGGTGACGACCTCGATGTGGTCGATGACCGGCGAGTGCACGGGGAACGTGCGCTCGACGCCGACCTGGAAGCTCACCTTGCGGACGGTGAAGGTCTCGCGGACGCCCTCGTTGGAGCGGCCGATGACGACGCCCTGGAAGACCTGGATGCGCGAGCGGGAGCCCTCGACGATGTTGACGTGGACCTTGACGGTGTCGCCGGCGCGGAAGTCCGGGACATCGCTGCGGAGGGACGCCGCATCGACGGAATCGAGGATGTGCATGCTGTATCGCTCTCCGTGCCCGCCACAGGTCGAACACCGTTTCGTTGATGGAAGTCGGTCGTGCCCACGTCGTCGCGGCTCCCCTGTGGCAGAGCCTGCGCGAGGCACAAGCGCTCATTCTGCCATGCCGCGTCGATCCGAGTCAAAGCAGGCTCGTCTGGAGGGCAGGGTCACCCGGAGGGCAGAGCCGCGCAGAGGGCGGGTCCGTCGAGAGGGCCGAGCTGTGGAGCTGGGCGGGGCCTCGCAGGAGACAGCGCCTCTCGGGACGCCCGACCCTCAGAGGACGATGGTCTGCCCGTCCTGCGGGCGCTCCGGGTCGAAGCCCTCGCCGGCGACGGGGCGGTGAGCGCCCTCGGCCTGCACGGACGCCGCCTCCGAGAAGGCGAGGAGAGTGGCCCTCGCGTCGGCGAGGAACCGCCACCCCGAGTGCCAGAAGGCCGCCACTCCGAGGACCACCGAGAGCAGGCCCAGCGCCCAGGCGCCGGGCGGGAAGAAGCCGAAGGCGATCAGGGAGAGGTGCCAGGCGCCGACCACGGCCACGTCGCCCCACGCGGGAGTGCGCGTGGGCCGAACGGTCACCCGGAATGCGACGATCGCGGCCACAGCCGCCAGCGCGACCGCCAGAATGGGGAGGGCGATCACCAGGCCGAGCACGGTCCAGCCGCTCGATCCTCCGAAGACCCCGTAGCCGAGGAGGATCCACAAGGGCAGCACGATCGCCGCCGGGAACTGCCAGGAACCGAATGCCCGTCGCGTGCGCATGCACCGACCGTACCCACCACCGCTGAGCGACGGCTCAGCGGACCCCGAGAGGATCAGGATGATCGAGCTACGCACCCCCGCCGAGATCGAGGAGATGCGTCCCGCCGGCCGCTTCGTCGGCGAGGTACTGAAGGCCACCTCCGCTGCCGCCGCGGTCGGCGTGAACCTGCTGGAGCTCGACCGGCTCGCCCACGACATGATCCGCGCGGCCGGCGCCGAGTCCTGCTACATCGACTACCACCCCTCCTTCGGCGCGAGCCCCTTCGGCAAGGTCATCTGCACCTCCGTCAACGACGCGGTGCTGCACGGCCTGCCCTTCGACTACCGGCTGAAGGACGGCGACCTGCTCACCCTCGACTTCGCCGCCTCCGTGAACGGCTGGGTCGCCGACTCGGCCATCAGCGTCGTGGTCGGGACGCCGCGCGAGGAGGACCTCGCCCTCATCGACACCACCACACGCGCGCTCGAGGCCGGCATCGCCGCCGCGCAGCCCGGGAAGAAGATCGGCGACATCTCCGCGGCCATCGCGGCCGTCGCACACGCCGAGGGCCTGTCCATCAACACCGACTTCGGCGGCCACGGCGTCGGCCGCACGATGCACGGCGATCCGCACATCCCCAACGACGGACGCGCAGGCCGCGGCTACCCGCTCCGCCCGGGCCTCGTCGTCGCGATCGAGCCGTGGTTCCTGCAGACGACCGACGAGATCTACACGGACAAGGACGGCTGGACCCTCCGCAGCCGCGACGGCTCGCGCGGCGCCCACATGGAGCACACGATCGCCATCACCGAGACGGGGAACATCGTCCTCTCCGCGCGGGACTGACTAAAGATGGACAGTACCGCTATCGGATAGCGATACTGTCCACGTGCGAATCTCGGAGCTCAGCCGCAGCAGCGGCGTCAGCCTGCCCACGATCAAGTACTACATCCGGGAGGGGCTGCTGCCGCCGGGCGACGCCGCCGGCCCCCAGCGGGCGGAGTACGGGGACGCCCATGTCGCCCGCCTGACGCTGCTCCGGGCGCTCATCGAGAGCGGCGGCGTCGGCATCGCCGGCGCGAAGCGGATCACGGCCGCGCTCGACGCGGGCGTCGGTCCGACAGCAGCGTTCGAGGTGGCGCAGGACGTGGTCTCCGTGAGCACCGACTCGACCGCGTCCGCCACCGAGGCGTCGACGCGGCGGATCGCCGAGGCCGCGGGCTCCGACCACTGCGGCCACCCTGCCGTCGCGACGGCGGCACGGGCGCTCGACGCGCTCGAGCTCTCCACCGGACCGATGAGCGCCGGCTGGCTCGAGGCCTACGCCCGCGCCGCCGCCCTCGTCGCCTCCGCCGACCTCGACGAACTGCAGGCCCGTGAGAGCGTGAGCGAGCAGGCTGCCGTCGCCGCCGTCGGCACCGCGCTCGGAGACGTGGTGCTGCAGTCGCTCCGGCGCGTCGCCCAGGCGCGCGAGACGCAGAGCCGCTTCGGCTCGACGGAGGTGCCCCGATGAGCGCCGCGACCGAGACGCCCGCGCGCACGGCCTCAGCTGCTCCGCACCGGCCGCTCCTGGTGCTCGCTGGCGCGATGGCGGTCGGCGCCCTCCTCTGCGCGATCGCGCTGGTCGTCGATCCCCGCGAGCTCGGCGGACAGCCGCTCTGGGGCAAGCCGCTGAAGTTCTGCCTCTCGATCGCGCTGTACGCCGTGACGCTCGCCTGGCTGATCGGGCTCGTGCCCCGCCGGCGCCGCCTCGCCCGAGCGCTGGGCACGGTCGCGGCGGTCGGTCTGGCGGTCGAGATGGTCGTGATCGGAGGCGCCGCCCTGGTCGGCGAGCGCAGCCACTTCGACGTCTCCACTCCCCTGCACGCCGCGCTCTGGGCCTCGATGGCCGTCTCGATCATGGTGGTCTGGCTGGCGACGCTGGTCCTCGCCGCCCTCCTGGCGCGGGTGCCGCTCGGCGACCCTGCGCTGACGCTCGCCGTCCGCGCCGGACTCGTGATCGGGCTCGTCGGGATGGCCCTCGCGTTCCTGATGACGGGGCCCTCGCCCGGCCAGATCAGCGACTACCAGGGCGTCGTCGGTGCGCACGCCGTCGGAGTCGCGGACGGCGGACCCGGCCTCCCCCTCCTGGGCTGGAGCACCACGGGGGGCGATCTGCGCATCCCGCACTTCGTCGGGATGCACGCTTTGCAGGGGCTCCCGCTGCTCGCGCTGCTGCTCGGACGGCTGGCAGCCCGGATCCCCGTCCTGCGCCCCGGATCCACCCGGCTGCGGCTCGTCGCCCTGGCCTCGGCGGGCTGGGCGGCCGCGGTGGCCCTCACCTGCTGGCAGGCGCTGCGCGGACAGGCGCTGACCGCACCGGACGCGCTGACCCTCGCCGTCGCTACTGTGGCCGTGATCGCCCTCGCCGGAGGGACGATCCTCACCCTCGCACGAACGGAGGCCCGCGCATGAGCCGGCTGCACCGCGGCTGGACGCCGCTCGGGATCGTCTACCTCGTCCTCGCCCTCGCCGGGCTGATCGGGACCTGGACCTGGAACGTGAGGGCGATGCAGGAGGGCGCGGACGTCCTCGCCGGCCTCGCCGCGGGCGGGCCGTGGGTGTCGTCGTTCTCGACCGACCTGCTGGTCGTCGCGATCGCGGCCGTCGCCTTCATGGTGGTGGAGGGCCGCCGGATCGGGATGCGCCGCGTGTGGATCCTGGTGCTGCTCGCGCCGCTGGTCGCCCTCGCGTTCGCGTTCCCCCTCTTCCTCGCCCTCCGCGACCGGCACCTGGCCCTCGCGGCCCGGTGACCGTGCGGCGCGGGGCTAGGGAAGCAGTTCGGGGCGGACGCGGCGCGTGCGCTCGACGCTCTGCTCGTGGCGCCAGGCGGCGATCGCCCCGTGGTTGCCGCTGAGGAGCACCGGAGGGACGTCGAGGCCGCGCCAGGAGGCCGGCTTGGTGTAGCTCGGGTACTCGAGCAGCCCGTCGGAGTGGCTCTCCTCGACCAGGCTCGCCGGATTGCCGACCACGCCCGGGACCAGGCGTCCGACGGCCTCGATCATCGCCATCACGGCGACCTCTCCTCCGTTGAGGACGTAGTCGCCGAGGCTGATCAGCCGGACCCGCGCGCGCTCGGCGGTGTGGTCCACGACGCGCTGGTCGATGCCCTCGTAGCGGCCGCAGCCGAAGACGAGGGTGGACTCCTCCGCGAGCTCGCGGGCGGTCGCCTGGGTGAACAGCTCGCCCGCGGGCGACGGGAAGATCACGACGGGGTCGTCCGCGCCGTCGAGGATCGTGTCGAGCGCCTCGCCCCACGGCTCCGGTCGCATCACCATGCCGGCGCCGCCGCCGTAGGGCGTGTCGTCGACGGTGCGGTGGCGGTCGTGGGTGAAGTCCCGCAGGTCGTGCACGCCGAGCTCGATCAGCCCGCTCTGCCGAGCACGGCCGAGCAGGCTGATGTCGAGCGTGCCGAAGAACTCCGGGAAGATCGTGACGATGTCGATCCTCACGACCGGGGCTCCTCCTCGGAGGCGGCCGGGGGCTCGTCGTCGGCGGGCTCCTCGCGAGTGGCGTCCGCGTCAGCGGAGTCCGCGTCATCGGAGGCGTCCGTCGCGTCGGCGTCCGCAGGCGCGCTCAGCGCCGGGTCCGCGAGGTCGACACCGCTGAGGTCGACCGCGGCGGGCTCCTCCTCGGGGGCCTCCTCGAACAGGCCGATCGGAGGCGTGACCGTGACGATCCCGGCCGCGGCGTCGACGGAGGGGACGATCGCGTTCACGAACGGCACCATCACCTCGCCGGAGGGGGTGCCGACGATGAGCAGGTCCTGCGCGGGGAAGTGGTCGACGCGGCGGACGGTGCCGACCTCGACGCCGTCGCGGACGACCTTCATGCCGACCAGCTGGTAGTCGTACCAGGAGTCGTCCTCGCCCGGCTGGGTCTGCACCTCCTCGTCGATCCAGAGGATCGCCTTCAGGAGGGTCTCAGCGGCGTTGCGGTCGTCGACGCCTCGGAAGAATGCGACGGGGTGGCTGTTGTACCAGCGAAGCTCGACGAGCTCGAGCTTCTTGCCGTGCCACTCGGAGGTGCGCGGGACCTGCAGCGTGAACGTGGATCCGGGGGTGAAGCGCTTGTCGGGCTCGTCCGTGTAGAGCTCGAGCTTGATGGCGCCCTTGAGCCCGTGTGCCTTGGTGAGTCGGGCGACGCGGAGTTGCGTCGTGCCCGGTCCGGTGACCGACACCTCTACTTGTCGGTGTCGACGACGTCGACGCGCACGCGGCGCCCGTCGGCGAGCGCGGCGACGAGAGTGCGGACGGCCTTGGCGGTGCGACCGGAGCGTCCGATCACGCGGCCGAGGTCCTCGGGGTGCACGCGCACCTCGAGGACCTCTCCGCGCGGGGAGCTCGTGGCCACGACACTGACCTCATCGGGGTTCTCGACGATCCCCTTGACGAGGTGTTCGACGGCGGGAGCGAGCACTGACTACGCCTCGGTGGAGGTCTCGTCGGCGGTGTCCTCGACCGGGGCGGCCTTGGCCGGAGCCTCGGACTTCGGCTTGAGGACGGGCTTCTTCTTCGCGTCGACGACGAACGGAGCCTTGGGCTCCTTCACCTGGACGGTGCTGACGGCGTCGGCGTCGCCCTTGAAGCGGCCCCAGTCGCCGGTCAGCTTGAGGATCGCGGCGACCTGCTCGGTCGGCTGCGCGCCGACTCCGAGCCAGTACTGCGCGCGCTCCGAGTCGACCTGGATGAACGAGGGCTGCTCGGTCGGGTGGTACTTGCCGATCTCCTCGATCACGCGGCCGTCGCGCTTGGTGCGCGAGTCGGCGACGACGATGCGGTAGTAGGGCGCCCGGATCTTGCCGAGGCGCTTCAGACGAATCTTGACAGCCACAATTCTCCTGTGTGGTCGTTGACCGGTGTCCGGTCGATGATGGATGAACTGAGCCGTGAGCGTGGGGGCACACCCGGCGGAAGCTCGAGGGGGTTTCGTCGGCGGTGAGTAGAGGGTCGACCGCCTCGGACCCGACGGATCATTCTGCCAGAAAAACCGCCCCGGTGCGGGCCCGGCACGCCGCCGACCAGCGGCACCCTCGCGGGAGCGGGCCGCGCGGGACCCCGAAGGCCGCCGCCGGGGCTCGGCGTCCGCCCCGGCCGCAGGTGGCAGGATGGCGAGGCGCGTCCCGATCGGCGGACGCCCGGATCCGATGAGGACCACGCCATGGAGATCAGCTTCGCCGCATCAGACCGCTCCACGCTCGGGATCGAGTGGGAGGTCGCGATCGTCGACCGGCAGACGGGCGATCTCGCCAACGTCGCCGATGTGGTGCTGGAGGCGCTCCGCAGCGACGACGGCGCCCCGCACCCGCACATCACCGGCGAGCTCCTGCGCAACACGGTCGAGCTGGTCTCCGGCGTGCACACCTCCGTCCGCGACGCGGTCGCCGACCTGCAGGATCAGCTGCGGCAGGTGCGCGAGATCACCGACCCCATGGGACTCGACCTCGTGTGCTCGGGCACGCACCCGTTCGCGCAGTGGTTCGACCAGGCCATCACGGACAAGGAGCGGTACCACCGCCTGATCGACCGGACCCAGTGGTGGGGCCGGAACATGATGATCTGGGGCATCCACGTGCACGTCGGCATCGAGCACCGCGACAAGGTGCTGCCGATCCTCAACTCCCTGCTCGACTACTACCCGCACCTGCAGGCGCTCTCGGCGTCGAGCCCGTTCTGGGGCGGAGTCGACACGGGCTACGCCTCGAACCGCGCGCTGATGTTCCAGCAGCTGCCGACGGCGGGCCTGCCTCCGCAGTTCGGTGCCTGGGCGAACTACGAGGAGTACGTCGACGACATGATGCGCACCGGCGTCATCGACGACCACACGGAGGTCCGCTGGGACATCCGCCCCTCGCCGCAGTGGGGCACTCTCGAGATGCGCGCGTGCGACGGCCTCTCCTCCGCGGAGGAGATCGGAGCGGTCGCCGCGCTGATCCAGTGCCTCGTCGAGCACCTCTCGTCGCGGCTGGACGCGGGCGAGGACCTTCCGACGATGCAGCCCTGGTACGTGCGCGAGAACAAGTGGCGCGCGGCCCGCTACGGGCTCGACGCCGAGATCATCCTCGACGCCGCTGGAGCGGAGCGGCTGGTCACCGACGACATCCGCGACCTGCTCGTCACCCTCGCACCGGTCGCCGAGCGTCTCGACTGCGTGAAGGAGCTCGGCGACGTCGAGCTGATCCTGGTCGCGGGAGCGAGCTACCAGCGCCAGCTGCGGACGGCGGCGGCGAACGACGGCGACCTCAAGGCGGTGGTCCGGGCGCTCGCGGGCGAGCTGCGCGACGGGCTCCAGGATCCCCGCTCATGACGCGTCCCGTCCTCCTCGCCGCAGCCGCGATCGGCGCGCTGGCCCTCGGCCTCGCCGGCTGCTCGTCCTCGACGACGACCGGCCCGGCGACCGCGTCCCCCGCCGGCACCGCCACTCCCCTCCCGACCGTCACCGCCGATCCGCTGCCGCTCTCGATCGGCGGCTCTCTCCCCGCCGGCTCCCGGGTGACGATCGTCGGCGACAGCATCGTGCGCGGTCTGACGGTCGACCCGGAGCAGGCCTGGCCCGCTCTCGTCGGCGACGACCTCGGCTGGGAGGTCACGAACCTGGGCTGCGACGGCGGCGGCTTCATCGAGCCGGGCGACTGCGGCGTCGCGATCGGCGACCGCGCGGAGGAGATCGCCGACACCCGGCCCGACGCGATCGTGCTGATCGCCAGCAGCAACGATCTCGGCTGGGATCCGGAGGACGTGGACACCGCGATCGGGCCGGCAGTGGACGCGATCGTGTCCGCCTCGCCCTCGGCCCGGCTCATCGCGCTCGACTCGGTCTGGGGCCCCGACCCGCGCCCCTCCGATCTCGACGAGTACGACGCGGCGCTGGTCGAGGCCGTGACTGCCGCCGGCGGCGGTGCGCTCGAGTACCCGGACCCCCTCCGCGAGGACGGGCTGCTCGGCGAGGACGGCGTGCATCCCACCGTCGAGGGCCAGCGCGCCCTGGCCGACGCGTTCGAGGTGGCGGCCGAGAAGTCCGGCCTCGCCCGGGCGGTCCCGACCGGCCAGAAGGCGACGGACGCGCCGCCGGCCTGACTCCGACGCGGGGCGCCGCCCTGACGGCGCCCCGCCGGGTCAGCGCGCGGTGCTGTTCCGGCCGTCGCGCCAGCCGAGCAGGTCGCGCACGGGAGCGAGGTCGATGTCCGGACCGGTGATGCCGAGCGTGAACAGGCGGGCGCCCAGGTCGTACTGCTGGTCGAGCACGTCGAAGGAGGCGTCGCCGACACCGCCGCGCACGCTCGCGCCGGTCGAGATCTCGATCGCGGCCGGGTCGCGGTCGACGCGGCCGCACCACTCCGAGAGCACACCGAGCTTGCGCTCGAGCGTCGGGACGTCCGAGAAGCTGTGCCAGATGTCGGCGTGCTCGGCGACGATCCGCAGCGTCTTCTTCTCGCCGCCGCCGCCGATCATCACCGGGATGTCGCGGGTGGGCGCCGGGTTGAGCATCGACCACCGGCTGCGGATGCGCGGCATCGCCTCGGAGAGCTCGTCGAGGCGGGAGCCGGGAGTGCCGAACTCGTAGCCGTACTCCTCGTAGTCGCGCTCGAACCAGCCCGAGCCGATGCCGAAGATCAGACGGCCCTCGGCGCCCTTGGCGCTGATGTGGTCGACCGTGCGCGCCATGTCGGCGAGGAGGTCGGGGTTCCGGTAGCTGTTGCAGGTGACCAGCGGGCCGAACTCGATGCGGCTGGTCTGCTCGGCCCAGGCCGCGAGCATGCTCCAGCCCTCGAAGTGCAGGCCGTTCGGCTCTCCCGAGAGCGGGAAGAAGTGGTCCCAGTTGAAGGCGATGTCGACGCCGAGGTCCTCGAGCTCGGCGAGCGTGTCGCGGATGACCTCGTAGGGGACGTGCTGCGGTGCGATCTGGACGCCGATGCGGACGGGGCGCGCGTGTGCGGTTGTCATGCCCTCACGCTAGCGAGCGGTGCGCCTCACGGGGATCCCCGCTGCGGCCCCCGGAGGGACGGCGCGCTACTCCCCCGCCGGGTCCGGCGACGCCGAGGGCGCCTCGTCGCTCGTGGAGCGGGCGAGCTTGACGACGGTGGCCCCCTCGTCGTCGAACAGGCGGAGCCGTCCGCCGTCGAGCGAGGCCATCGCCGCCTCCGAGAAGATCATCGGCAGCGCGACGCCGTCGCAGGCGATCAGCGTGCTCGGCCCGGCCGAGACGGTGAGCGCGCCCGCCTGGTCGATCGACCACTCGCCCTGCGCGCCGTTGCAGCCGTCGGAGCCCGTCCAGGTCCCGTCCTCCGCGATCAGGAGGAACGGCACGTCGGGCGCGTCGTAGGAGACGCCCGTCACCCAGCGGCCGACCAGGTCCTCCGGGGAGGGCGCCGTCATCGCGTCGACCCCGGAGCCCTCGGCGCAGCCGGTGAGCCCGAGCACGGCGGCGAGGACGAGGATCCCGCCCGCGCGTCCGGCCGCGACCCGCCTCATCGCCCGAGGAGCTTCTGCAGCTGCTCGAGCTCCTCCGGCGTGGGCTGGGCGCCCTTGCCGGCGCCGCCGCCCAGGCCGAAGCCGGAGCCGCCCGCGTCGCCCGGGCGGGGCCCGGAGGTGATCGCCGCGTTCTCGGCCGCGCGCTTGGCGGGGTTGCCGGACTTGCTGCTCTTCTTCTTCTGCGGCTTCGGGCGGCCCTGGTAGCCGGCGCCGGGCACGGGGCCCATCCCGGGGACCGAGGGCATGCCGCCCTTGGCGACCGTCTTCATCATCTTGGCGGCCTGCTCGAAGCGCTGGACGAGCTGGTTGACGTCCGTGACCGTCATGCCGGAGCCGCGGGCGATGCGCAGGCGCCGCGAGCCGTTGAGCAGCTTCGGGTTGACCCGCTCCGCCTTCGTCATCGACTGGATGATCGCCTCGGTGCGCACGATCTCGCGCTCGTCGAACTGGTCGAGCTGCTCTCGCATGCCCTTCGCGCCGGGCAGCATGCCGATCATCTTCTTGATCGAGCCCATGTTGCGCAGCTGCTGCATCTGGCCGAGGAAGTCGTCGAGGGTGAACGTGTCCCCCATGATCTTCTCGGCGATCTTGCGCGCCTCGTCCTCGTCGAACGCGGACTGGGCCTGCTCGATGAGCGTCAGCACGTCGCCGAGGTCGAGGATGCGGCTCGCCATGCGGTCGGGGTGGAACTGCTCGAAGTCGTCGAGCGACTCACCCGTGGAGGCGAAGAGGATCGGGCGGCCGGTGAGCGAGGCGACCGAGAGCGCCGCGCCTCCGCGGGCGTCGCCGTCGAGCTTGGAGAGGACGACGCCGGTGAAGTCGACGCCCTCCTGGAAGGCCTTGGCGGTCGCGACCGCGTCCTGGCCGATCATCGCGTCGATGACGAACAGGACCTCGTCGGGGTTCGTGACGCGGCGGATGTCCGCGGCCTGCTTCATCATGTCGGCGTCGACGCCGAGGCGTCCGGCCGTGTCGATGATGACCGTGTCGTACTGCTTGTCGGTCGCGAAGCGGATCGCGTTCTGGGCGACCTTGACCGGGTTGCCGACGCCGTTGCCCGGCTCCGGCGCGTAGACCGCGACTCCGGCCTGCTCGCCGACGACCTGCAGCTGCTGCACGGCGTTGGGGCGCTGGAGGTCGGCCGCGACGAGCAGCGGGGTGTGGCCGTCCTTGCCGAGGTACTTGCCGAGCTTGCCCGCGAGGGTCGTCTTGCCCGCGCCCTGGAGGCCGGCGAGCATGATGACGGTCGGCGGGCGCTTGGCGAACTCGAGTCGGCGCGACTGCCCGCCGAGGATCGCGACGAGCTCCTCGTTGACGATCTGGACGACCTGCTGGGCCGGGTTGAGCGCCTTGTTGACCTCGTCGCCGAGGGCGCGCTCGCGCACCTTGCCGATGAACTCCTTCACGACCTCCAGCGCGACGTCGGCGTCGAGGAGGGCCCGCCGGATCTCGCGGACGGTGCCGTCGACGTCCGACGCGGAGAGCTTGCCCTTCGTGCGGAGGTTCTTGAAGGTCTCGACGAGTCGATCGGAGAGGGTGCCGAAAGTAGCCATGATGCCCGGAATTCTACCGGAGGCCCGGAGGGTCGGCGGGCGGGGCCGCCGATCGGCTCGCGATCGGCGCGATCACCGCGGAGCGGATTACCTGGTCCGGGTCCAAGAACAGGGTTAGGGTGGCCCGGTGATCGAGACACTGGTGGCGGGCGACTCCGCGGAACCCCTGGACTACGCCGACGGCTGGGAGCTGCAGCGCCGCCTGCACGCCGAGGTGGTGGCGGGCTCGAGGCCGGACACCCTCGTGCTCTGCGAGCACTCCTCCGTCTACACCGCCGGCAAGCGCACCGAGGCGCACGAGCGCCCGGACGACGGCTCGCCCGTGGTCGACGTCGACCGCGGAGGGCGGATCACCTGGCACGGCCCGGGGCAGCTCGTCGGCTACCCGATCGTGCGGCTCGGCGAGCCCGTCGACGTGGTCGCCTACGTCCGCTCGCTGGAGGGCGTGCTGATCGCCGCTCTCGACGACCTGGGCGTGCAGGGGCGGCGCGTCGACGGGCGCTCGGGAGTGTGGATCCCGAGGGACGGCGGCGCCGACAAGATCGCCGCGATCGGCATCCGCGTCGCCTCGGGCGTGACGATGCACGGATTCGCCCTCAACGTCTCGAACAGCCTCGAGCCCTACGCCCGCATCGTCGCCTGCGGCATCGCCGACGCCGGAGTGACCACGCTCGAGCGCGAGCGCGGCGAGGCTCCGCCCATGGAGGCGGTGCGGGCGCGGGTGGCGGCGCGCTTCTCGGAGGCGGCGCCCGCCTTCTCCGTCCGCATCGAGGAGGTCGCCGCATGAGCGCCGAGGCCGGCGGCCGCAAGCTCCTGCGGCTGGAGATCCGCAACGCCGAGACGCCGATCGAGCGCAAGCCCGAGTGGATCCGCACGAAGGCCTCGATGGGCCGGGAGTACCTGCAGCTGCAGTCGCTGGTGAAGAGCGAGGAGCTGCACACCGTCTGCCAGGAGGCGGGCTGCCCCAACATCTTCGAGTGCTGGGAGGACCGCGAGGCGACCTTCCTCATCGGGGGCGCCCAGTGCACCCGCCGCTGCGACTTCTGCCAGATCGACACCGGGAAGCCCGCGGACTACGACGCGGACGAGCCCCGGCGCGTCGGCGAGTCCGTGGCGCGGATGAACCTCCGCTACGCGACCGTCACCGGAGTCGCCCGCGACGACCTGCCGGACGAGGGCTCCTGGCTCTACGCCGAGACCATCCGCCAGATCCACGCCCAGGCTCCGGGCACGGGGGTCGAGATCCTGGTCCCGGACTTCACCGGCCGCGCCGAGCACCTGCAGCGGGTGTTCGACGCGGAGCCGGAGGTGTTCGCCCACAACGTCGAGACGGTGCCGCGGATCTTCAAGCGCATCCGGCCGGCCTTCCGCTACGAGCGCTCGCTCGACGTGCTCACCCAGGGCCGGGAGGCGGGGCTGATCACGAAGTCGAACCTCATCCTCGGCATGGGCGAGGAGCGGGAGGAGATCTCGCAGGCGCTGCAGGACCTCTACGACGCCGGCACCGACATCGTGACCATCACGCAGTACCTCCGCCCGACGCCGCGGCATCTGCCGGTGGACCGCTGGGTGCACCCGGAGGAGTTCGTGGCGATCAAGGAGGAGGCCGAGGACATCGGCTTCCTCGGCGTCCTCGCGGGGCCCCTGGTCCGCTCCTCCTACCGGGCCGGCCGGCTCTGGGCGCGCTCGATGGAGTCGAAGGGGCTGCCGGTCCCGGAGCACCTGCGCCACCTCGCCGACGCGGCACTGGGCTTCTCGCAGGCCGTGTAGCCCGCCACCGGGACGGCGCCGGCGCGTCGTCCCGGGCGGGGCCGCTCAGCTGACGAGCTGCTGGGCGAAGACGTGGGGGGTGAAGCCGGTGAGGTCGCCGATGCCCTCGCCCTGGCCGACGAGCTTGATCGGGATGCCGGTGCGCTCCTGGACCGCGAGGACGAAGCCGCCCTTCGCGGAGCCGTCGAGCTTGGTGATGACCAGGCCGGTGACGCCCGCGTGCTCGATGAACGCCTCGGCCTGGCTCAGCCCGTTCTGACCGGTCGTCGCGTCGAGCACGAGCAGGATCTCGGAGATCGGGGCCTGCTTCTCGATGACGCGCTTGATCTTCGTGAGCTCGTCCATCAGCCCGCCCTTGGTGTGCAGGCGGCCGGCCGTGTCGATGATGACCATCTCGACGCCGGTGTCCTTCGCGAACTGCACGGTCTGGAAGGCGACGGACGCCGGATCCTGGCGCTCCTGCTGCGGGCGGACGATCTGGGCGTCGGCGCGCTGCGCCCAGGTGGCGAGCTGGTCGACCGCCGCGGCGCGGAAAGTGTCGGCCGCGCCGACCACGACGCTCCGGCCGTAGTTGCGGAGGAACTTGGCGAACTTGCCGATGGTCGTGGTCTTGCCGACGCCGTTCACGCCGACCACGAGGATCACGGCGGGGCGCTCGCTGAGCTTGAGGGTCGTGTCGTACTTCGACAGACGCTCCTCGAGGGACTCGCGGAGCATCCGCTGCAGGTCGCGCGGGTCGGTGGTGGAGTAGCGGGCGACCTTGGCGCGGAGGTCGTCGACGATCTCCTCGGTGATGTCGGGGCCGAAGTCGGCGGTGATCAGCGCCGTCTCGAGGTCGTCCCAGGTCTGGTCGTCGATCGTGCGCTTCTCGAACAGGCCGCGCAGTGCGCGGCCGAGCGACCAGGAGGTGCGTTCTGCCATGGGTCCAGGCTACC
Source organism: Rathayibacter sp. AY1H2 (assembly GCF_002931985.1). Lineage (NCBI taxonomy): Bacteria > Bacillati > Actinomycetota > Actinomycetes > Micrococcales > Microbacteriaceae > Rathayibacter > Rathayibacter sp. AY1H2. The sequence goes on from NZ_PSUV01000019.1 coordinate 62,440, forward strand.
GGCGGGCGCGCCTCCGAGCGGTCGGGGAGGCGGGTTCAGGCCGGGGGCGCGGCGACGCGCTGGCCGACGACGGCCGAGACGCCGTCCTGCCGCATCGAGACGCCGTAGAGGGCGTCCGCGATCTCCATGGTCCGCTTCTGGTGGGTGATGACGATCAGCTGGCTCGAGGTGCGCAGGTCCTCGAAGATGCTGAGCAGTCGGCCGAGATTCGCGTCATCGAGGGCGGCCTCCACCTCGTCCATGATGTAGAAGGGGCTCGGCCGCGACTTGAAGATGGCGACCATGAACGCCACGGCCGCGAGCGAGCGCTCCCCTCCGGAGAGGAGCGACAGCCGCTCGATCTTCTTGCCGGCCGGCCGCACCGCGACCTCGATGCCGGTGGTGAGCAGGTTCTCCGGGTCGGTCAGGCGGATGCTGCCGGTGCCGCCGGGGAAGAGGACGGGGAACACGTCCGCGAACGCCGCCTGCGTGTCGTCGAACGCGGAGGCGAACACGGTCTGCATCGTCTCGTCGAGCTCCTCGATGATGGTGAGCAGGTCGCGCCGGGTCCCGGTGAGGTCGGCCAGCTGCTCGGTCAGGAACGCGTGCCGCTGCTCCAGCGCGGCGAACTCCTCCAGCGCGAGCGGATTGACGCGGCCCAGCTGCCCGAGCTGCTTCTCGGCCTTCTCGAGGCGGCGGCGCTGCTCCTCGCGGACGTAGGGCCGCGGCTCCTGCTCCACGTCCGTCTCGTCGGGGACGCCGACTCCGGGACCGTACTCCTCCACCAGCACGTCCTCGGTGAGCCCGAGCTCGGACGCGGCGCGCTCGAGCAGACCGGTGAGCTGCAGCCTCTTCTCGTAGATCTGCAGCTCGAGGCCGTGGACGCTCTCGGTGACGGACTGGAGCCGGTCGCGCACGCTCCCCTCCTCGCGGCGGAGCCCCTGCAGCTCGGCGTTCTGCTGCGAGCGCGCCGCCTCGGCCGCGACGAGCTCGGCCCGGGCCTGCTGGACGGAGCGGTCGACGGAGGCGAGGACGGCGGGGAGCGCGGCGGTCACCTCGGCCGCCGCGTCGCGCTGGCGACGGCGGATCACGGCGCGGCGCGCGGCCTCGTCGGCGGCGGCGCGGTCGGCGGCCAGCTGGCGGGCCAGCGCCTCCCCGCGGGACTGCTCCGCCCGCACCCGCTCCTTGGCGGTCTCGACGCCGAGCCGCGCCTCGATCTCGCGCTCGCGTGCGGTGTCGACGTCGCGCTGCAGACCGTCGCGCGCGCTCGCGTCGAGCACCGGCCGGGGCCTGGCGCGCGCGGCGTCGAGCGCCGACCTCGCCTCCTGGGCCGCGCGCTCGGCGTCGCCGACCCGGTCCGAGGCGACGGCCAGCGCCCTCGAGCCCCGGCCGTGCTCGGCGGTGGCCGCCTCGAGCTGGGCGCGCACGCCGCCGAGCCGCTCGGTGTGGGCGGCACGGGCGGCGTCGTGCTCGCGGAGGGCCGAGAGCGCGCTCGCGGCCTGCTCCTTCGCGCCGCGGAGCGCTCCGGTCTGCTCGGCGAGTTCGAAGCGGAGCCGGTCGATCCCGCCCTCGACCTCCTCCAGCCGGGCGGCGGCGGAGTCGCGCTCGGAGACGAGCTCGATCCGGCTGCGCTGCCCGCCGGAGCCGGCGCTCTGCACGGCGTCGGAGACGGTCGCGCCGTCGCGGGTGACCAGGACGGTGCCCGGATCGATGCGCTCCCTCAGGCGCCGCGCCGCGGCGAGGTCCTCGACCACGAGCACGCGCTCGAGGAGCGAGAGGACCCCGGCCGGCGCCGAGACGAGGTCGCCCGCGCGTTCCGCCCCCTCGGGAACGGTGAGAGCGACGTGCGGCCGGGCGGCGTCGGCGACCAGCAGCTCGACGCGTCCGAGGTCGCGCTCCAGCGCGGCGTCCAGAGCCGCGTCGGCCCGGGTGGTCGACTCGACCAGCACGGCGTCGGCGACCGCGCCGAGGGCGGCGGCGATCGCGGCCTCGGAGCCCGGCCGCACCTGGATCCGCTCGGCGACCCGGCCGCGCACCCCCTCGATCCGGGCGGCGATCAGCTCGGCCGAGCCGTCCGAGACGTCGAGGGCCAGCGACAGGGCACCCGTGCGGGCGGCCAGCGCCTCGCGCTCGCGCTCCAGGGCGTGCAGCTCCTCGCGCAGCCGCTCGATTCCGGCCTCGGCGGCCGAGACCGCGGACTGGGCGAGCTCGTAGCCCTCGTCGAGGCCGCCGTCGGGGCCACGGCCCGCGTCGTCCAGCTCGGCCTCCAGAGCGTCGAGCGCCCGCCGCGCCGCCTCCTTCCGCCGGTCGGCCGCGTCGAGGGTGTTCTGCGCGCGCAGGACCTCGCCCCGGACGGACGCGAGACGGGAGGCGGCGGTGTCGGCCTGCCCCGAGAGGGTGGAGAGCTCGAGGTCGTAGCGCGAGACGAGGGCCGCCTGCGCGGCGATCTCCTCGTCGACCGCGTCGAGGGCGGAGCGGGCGGCGACGGTCGTGCGCTGCGCCTGGACCCACGCCGACTCCGCGTCGAGGACGGCCTGCCGCAGGCGCTCGAGCTCGACCCGCGCCTCCTCCACCTGCCCCGGCGTCACGCGCGGCTGGATCTGCGGCTGCTCGGACTCGAGCTCGAGCATCGCGAGCCGCTGCCCGGCGAGGGCCGAGAGGTTGCGCAGCCGCTCCTGCACCGACTCCAGCTCGAACGAGGTGCGCCGGGCGTCGTCGACCGCGTCGCCGACCGCCTCCGCCTCGATCCGCGCTCGCCGGAGCGTCGCCTGCTCGAGCCGCTGCTGCAGGACCACCCGCTCGCTGTGCCGCTCGCTCTCGGTGCGGGCGAAGCCGTCCAGAGCGGTCCGGAGCGCGACCACGTCGTCGGCGAGCAGGCGCGCCCGGGCGTCGCGCACCACGGCGGCGATCGTCTGCGCCTGCCGTGCGACCTCGGCCTGGCGCCCGAGGGGCTTGAGCTGGCGCCGGATCTCGCCCGCGAGGTCGGAGAGGCGGGTCAGGTTGGCCTGCATCGCCTCGAGCTTGCGGAGCGTCTTCTCCTTGCGGCGTCGGTGCTTGAGGATCCCGGCGGCCTCCTCGATGAACCCGCGCCGCTCCTCGGGGGTCGCGTGCAGCACGGCGTCGAGCTGTCCCTGCCCCACGATGACGTGCATCTCGCGCCCGAGACCGGAGTCGCTCAGAAGCTCCTGCACGTCGAGCAGCCGGCAGCCGCGTCCGTTGATCGCGTACTCGCTGCCGCCGTTGCGGAAGAGGGTCCGGGTGATCGTCACCTCGGTGTACTCGATCGGCAGGGCGCCGTCCGAGTTGTCGATGGTGAGCGCGACCTCGGCGCGGCCGAGGGGTCCGCGGGTGGAGGTGCCCGCGAAGATGACGTCCTCCATCTTGCCGCCGCGGAGCGTCTTCGCCCCCTGCTCCCCCATCACCCAGGCGAGCGCGTCGACGACGTTGCTCTTGCCCGAGCCGTTGGGGCCGACGACGCAGGTGACCCCCGGCTCGAAGGCGAACGTGGTCGGCTGAGCGAAGGACTTGAACCCCTTGAGGGTCAGGCTCTTCAGGTACACCCGGCCGCCTCGCTCCCGTCCACAACGCCTCCACGGTAGCCGACGGCCGCGGCCGGGCCGGGAGGCGGAGCCCCGACCGGCCGACGGACCGCCGCGATCCCGCACCGGAACAGGCGCAGGAGGCCGCCGCGGGCGCCGGGACGTGCACACTGGGGTGGTGAACCGCACCCCAGACCCGGCGCTCCGGATCCGCGAGCTCGCGATCCCCGAGGCCGTGGGCGCCGACGGCTGGAGCGACTTCCTCGCCCTGACCGCGATCGGCGATGCGGTGGGGACCGCCCCGGACTGCCGGGCCGTCTACACCTGGAACGCCGAGGAGAACCGACCGATGCTCGCCGTGAACGAGGCCGTCGGCTTCACCCCCGTCACCCACGAGGGCCAGTGGAGGAAGGAGCTCTCATGACCCCGCTCGTCGAGCCCGGACCGCCGCTGACCGCCGCCGAGCGCGAACGGTTCGCCCGGCAGATCCGCCTGGCGCCCCTCGGGGAGCTCGGACAGCGGCGCCTCCGGAACGCGCGCGTGCTGATCCTCGGCGCGGGCGGCATCGGCTCGCCGGTGATCACGGCGCTCGCCGCGGCCGGGATCGGGCGGCTCGGCATCGTGGACGGCGACGTCGTCGAGCTCTCGAACCTGGCGCGGCAGACGGCGCACGACGACTCCTCGGTGGGCCGGTCGAAGGCGGAGTCGGCGGCGGCGACCGCGCGGCGGCTCTCCCCCGGCATCGACGCCCGGGCCTTCCCGGTGTCGCTGACCTCGGCCAACGTCGACGCCCTGGTGGCGGGCTGGGACGTCGTGGTCGACGGCTTCGACACCTTCGGCGCGCGCTACCTCGCCTCGGACGCGACGACGCGCGCCGGGATCCCGCACGTGTGGGGATCGGCACTCGGCTTCGACGGGCAGCTCTCGACCTTCTGGGCCGGCGCTCCGGGCGGAGGGGTGACCCTGCGCGCGCTGCACCCCGAGGCCGAGGACGCGGGCGACAGCTGCTCGACGGTGGGCGTGCTGGGCGCGCTCTGCGCGCTGATCGGCTCGGCCATGGCGGCCGAGGTCGTGAAGCTCGTGACCGGGGCGGGCGAGCCGCTGTTCGGTCGCGTCCTCGTGCACGACGCTCTCGACTCCTCCTGGGCCGAGCTCCCTCTCGAGCGGCGGGTGCCGCCGGTCCCGGAGCGGCGGGCCGCGGCGGGCTCGATCACGGCGGCCGAGCTGCGGGAGCGGCTGGCCGGGCCGACGCCCCCGACCGTCGTCGACCTCCGCGAGGACGACGAGGACCGGTCCGTCGCGGTGCCCGGTGCCGTGCGGATGCCGATGTCGCGCTTCGACCCCGTCGCTCTGCCGGCCGGTCCGCTCGTGCTGCACTGCGCCTCCGGGGTCCGGTCGCGTCTCGCGGCGGAGCGCGCGGCGGCGGCGGGCGTGGCGTCCGACTCGCTCGACGGCGGGATGGCTTCGTGGCGGGAGCGGTGACCCGCCCCGCGGCCGCGTGCGCCGCGGAACGGGTGGGGTGAGGCGCACCCAGCGCCCTGCCGATCGGCGACCCGGGATGTTCGGTGCTCGCAGCGGAGAGGATCCGTCCTTCTCCGCGGATCAGGGCGGAGCAGTGTCCGAAGCTGATCGGCGGTGGCGTGCTCGCGGCCACCGTTCCGAGGAGAGCACCCATGCCGACGCCTTCACCGCACTCCGCGCGGCAGGCGGCGCTGCTCGATCCTCCCGACCCGCTCGACCCCGGCGCGGAGGCGTGATGCCCGAGGTCTGGAGTCCCGCCGAGAGGCGGCTGCGTCGGCTCGGCTGGATTCCGCGGCGCCCCCTGCCGCGAGGTGCCGTCTGCGACGCGATCGTCTCGCCGCGCCTCAGCCTCAGCCGCGCCTGGCTGCAGACCGGGGAGTTCGAGGTCCTCCCCCATCCCGGGAGGCTCCGCGTGCTCTTCAGCCTCGACGGGACCGGCCGCCTCTCCGCCCGGGGCCGCGACCACCGGCTCCCGGCCGGCAGCGCTCTCGTGACCCGCGCCTCGACGGTGCAGTACGCGGCGGCGGTCAGTCCGTGGGCGCGCTTCGAGTGGCAGCTGCGCCCCTCGGTGCTCCGCGCGAGCGAGTTCGCCTCGCTCACGGACCGGGTCCTCGCCCTCCCCGAGGCCTACTGGCGCGCACTCACCGGTGCGGCGAACACCGTCCTCACTTTCGGCGTCGAGCCCTCGGACGCGGCCTTCGAGCACTTCGAGATCGCGAGCGAGCACCTCCTGGCCTCGGCCTTCTCGGCGCTGCTGCCCTCCCCCGACCGGGAGGACCGGTCCCCCGCCGCCGTGTACGCGAACGGCACGCGCCTGATCGAGCGGCACTACCGCGACCGCTCCTTCACGGTGGAAACGCTCGCGGAGAGTCTCGGCGTGTCGGTCAGCCACCTGCACCGGGCGTTCTCGGCCGCCGGCACCACCCCTCGTCAGCGGATCGAGCGCGCGCGGGCCTTCGAGGCGCAGCGCCTCCTCGACGAGCTCGGCCCGCGGGCGGCGACGGACCTGGACCGCGTGGCGCGGTCGGCCGGCTTCAGCTCGCGGATCCACATGCAGCGGACCCTCCGCCGGATCGACGACGCGAGCTGACGTGGGCCGCCGCGTCCCCCGCGCCGGACGGGCTCCCGGCGAGGAGGCGGCCTGAGCGGCTCCCCCGGTCCGGCGGCGCGACGGAACGTCCACGGTCGGGCATGGAACCTCGTCGCGGCCCGTTCCGCGTCGACCGGAGGCCGGACGTTCGGCAGGATCGGCGCGTCCACCACCCCTCGCACGAAAGAAAGAATAAGGAACACCATGACGGACACCAACGCCCTGGACCCGACGGCAGCGCACTCGCGCTCCCTCCCACCGCGGATCGACTCGACCGGCGGGGGGCCCGCCCGGCGGACGATCATGTCGGGTGCGGCCTGGTCCGTCCCCGTCGTCGCCGCGGCGGTCGCGACCCCCGCGGCCGCCGCGTCCACCGGCCTCACCCTCGCCTTCGACGCCCCGGCGTACTCCTTCCCCGCCTGCACCACGAGAACGGTCTCCGTCCTCGCCACGACCAACGGCGCTCCCGCTGCCGGCGACACGGTCACCATCACTCTCCCCGCCGGCCTGACCAGCGGCGGCGCGCAGACCGTCAGGGCGACGACCGGCGCGGACGGACGCGTGAGCATCCCGGTCACGGCCGGGAACGTGGCGCAGAACGGCATCACCCTCTCCGCCGTCTCCGGCGCCGCGGGCGCGACGGCGACCGCGAGCACCACCGCGACCACGGGGACCGCCGTCCGGTACGTCACCGACGGCGGACGGACGACGACGGAGTCGAACGGCAACGTGCCCTCGGGAGCCAAGACCGTCGGACCCCGGTACTACCTGACGGAGTCGGGCGAGCTCTATCACGGCGGGGGGCGGATCGCGCGCGGCGTCACCAGCGTCCAGGGCTTCCGCGACGAGCAGAACCGCGACGTCGCCGACTTCGTCGTCGACGGCGTCTTCTACCGCTTCGTCACCGGAGACGCCGCGCCGAAGGCCATCGGGAGCGGCGTGCCGGCCGGATCGACGGTCCATGCGCCCGCCTTCTACGTCACACCGAACGGCGAGCTGCGGCGCGCCGGCGGAGCCCTCGTGACCACCGGAGTGACGAGCGCGGACTCCTTCCGCGACCAGAGCAACAACGACGTCATCGACGTGATCGTCGGCTCGGAGCTCGTCCGCTACATCTCCTCCACGAAGAACCAGGTCTACGCCAGGAACGTTCCGGCAGGATCGACGGCCTTGGCGCCCTCGTACCACCTGACGCCGGACGGGCGCCTCTTCAACAGCAGCATCCTGGTCGCCACCGGGGTGACCAGTGCCGACGCCTACCGCGATCGACAGAACCGTGACGTCGTGGACGTGATCCAGAACGGCGCTCTCGTCCGGTACGGCGCGTTCGCGGACAGGACGCAGCCGCAGATCCGCGTCGCCTCCGGCGTGCCCTCCGACGCCACCATCTTCGCGCCGGACGCCTACGTGACCCGGGACGGCCGGGCCTTCGTCAGCGGCGTGCTGGTCGCCACCGGAGTCTCCTCGGCGTTCGGATTCCTCGACGTGCAGAACCGCAACGTGCTCGACACGATGACCAACGTCCTGTGCCCGTGACGCACGGGATCGGCCGCTGATCCGGTCCTGCCCCGCCGCACGCGGGTCCGAGGGAGGCGTCCCACGGGTCCCTGTGCGGCGGGACAGGACCAGTCCGTCCTCGGGATGCAGCGTCCTCCAGAAGCGCGGACGCACCTGCCGCGAACCGCGCGGAGCGGACGCACCGGTCCGGTCGAGGACGGCTCGTCACGGAGGGCTCTTCGGGGTCAGCCGCCGGCGAACGGCGGCAGGACGTCGACCGCGGCATCGGGACGCAGCGGCGTGGCCCTGTCCGCGGTCGACACGCCGTCGACCAGGTAGGTGCACCGTGCGAGCACGTCGGCGGCCGAGGGCGCGGAGGCGACGAGTCTCTCCTCGAGAGCGCCCAGGTCGGGCACCTCGTCGAGCTCGTCGGAACCACGGCCGAGGGCGGCCTTGGCCGCCGCGAAGTAGCGGACCCGCATGCTCATCCGCCGATCGCGCTCATCGTGCGCTCGGGCTGCACGAAGCCCGCCCGGTTCATCTCGTGTCCCGCGGGCTTGGCCCACATCGCCCCGCGCCAGAGCTGGGCGACCTCGTGGTCGTCCGCGCCCGCGCGCATCGGGCCGAGCAGGTCCGTCTCCTCGTTCGAGAAGAGGCAGCTGCGGACACCGCCCTCGGCGGTGAGCCGGGTGCGGCGGCAGTCGTCGCAGAAGTTCTCGGTGACGGACGCGATGATCCCCACCTGGCCGAGCACCTCGGACCCCCCGGCCTCGCGGACGTCGAAGAGCTCGGCGGGGGCGCCGTCACGGGGGGCCGCGTGCGGGCTGAGCGAGAAGCGCTCCGAGAGCAGCGCCCGGATGTCCGCGGCGGTGATCATGGTCGCGCGGTCCCAGCCGTGGTCGGCGTCGAGCGCCATCTGCTCGATGAAGCGGAGCTGGTGGCCTCCCGCGAGGGCCCAGGCGAGCAGCTCCGGGGCCTCGTGGTCGTTGATCCCGGGCAGGAGCACGGCGTTGATCTTGGTCTGGTCCAGGCCGGCGGGACCGAGCGCGTCGATGCCCGCGAGCACGCGGTCGAGGAACGGGCGACGGGTGACCTTCGCGAAGGTCTCGGCGCAGATCGAGTCGAGCGAGACGTTGACGCGGTTCAGGCCGGCGTCGGCGAGCGCCGCTGCCCGACCCGACAGGCCGATCGCGTTCGTGGTGAGCGAGATCTCGGGGCGCGGGTCGAGGGAGGCGACGTCGCGGATGATGTCGACGAGGTCCTTGCGCAGGAGCGGCTCGCCGCCGGTGAAGCGGATCTGGCGGACGCCGAACTGCTCCACGGCGATGCGCGCGAGGCGGAGGATCTCCTCACGGCTGAGCAGGGACGCGGGCGGCTGGAACGGCAGGCCCTCCGCCGGCATGCAGTAGGTGCAGCGCAGATTGCACTTGTCCGTCAGCGAGATCCGCAGATCGTCCGCGACGCGCCCGTAGGGGTCCAGGAGGAGCGGGGTGGCGGGGCGGTCGGCCGGGAGGACCGCGCTGCGCTGTCGGGGCCGGAAGCCCGGGATCCCCAGTGCTGTGCTCATCCGCTCACACTACGCCGCGGAACCGGGCGCGACCCGGCAAGATGGACTCGGTCCCGCCGCCGGTCGGGCTCCGCCGCTCGCGAGAGGACACGATGACCTCGATCGACCTGCACGCCGCCCGGGTGCGGGCGCTGCTCGCGCCGCTGGCCACGCGGGGCGCCCGCGAGACGCTGAGCTTGGAGCCGGCCGCCGTCGCCGCCGATCCGGGCGCGTACGACCGGCGGGTCCTCGCCCGCTCCGTCGACTCCCCGCTCGACCTGCCGCGCTTCGACAACTCGCAGATGGACGGCTTCGCGGTGCGGGCGGCCGACCTCGACGCGGCGGCGCCGGAGCATCCCGTCGCCCTGCCCGTCTCGGCGCCGATCCCCGCGGGCGACCGGGCGCCGCGGCACGAGCCCGGCACGGCGACACCGATCATGACCGGCTCGCCGCTGCCGGTGGGGGCCGACGCCGTCGTCCCGGTCGAGCGCGTCGATCCTCCGCGCTTCCCCGCGGAGGGCAGCGTCGCCTTCGCGCACCCGGTGGTGCCGGCGACCTTCGTCCGAGCCCGGGGCAGCGACGCCCGCCGCGGCGAGCTCGCCCTCCCGGCCGGCACTGTCCTCCGCGCGGCCCACTACGGACTCCTCGCCTCCCTCGGGCTGACCGAGGCGGAGGTGCTGCCGCGACTCCGGGTGCTCGTCGTCCCCACCGGCAACGAGATCCGTCCCGCAGGCGCCGTCCTCGAGGAGGCGCAGATCCACGACGCGAACGGCGCCCTGCTGGCCGAGGCCGTCCGCGAAGCGGGCGCGCTGCCCGTCGTCGCCGCCTGCACGAGCGATCGGGCCGAGGACCTCCTGGCGCTGCTCGAGGAGCACGCGGGCGCGGCCGACCTGGTGATCACGGTCGGCGGTGTCAGCGCGGGTGCCTACGAGGTCGTCCGCGACGCGCTCGGCCCGGCGGGCTCGGAGTTCGGCCACGTCGAGATGCAGCCGGGCGGCCCGCAGGGCCTCGGTCTCGTGCGCGTGGCCGAGGGGCTGCACCTGCCGGTCGTCTCGCTTCCCGGGAACCCGGTGAGCGCCCTGGTCTCGTTCGAGGTGTTCCTCCGGCCCGTGCTGCGCTCGCTCGCGGGACGGACGCCCGCCGAGCGGCCGCGGCTCCGTGCGCGCCTCGGCACGGCGCTCGATTCGCCCGCGCACCTGCACCAGATCCGCCGCGGAGTCCTCGACGACGAGGGCCTCGTGCACCCGGTGGGCGGGCCCGGCTCGCACCTGCTGGCGTCCTACGCCCGCTCCACCGTGCTCATCCACGTCCCCGTCGGGACGGACCACGCAGCGACCGGCGACACGGTCGAGATCTGGAGGATCGATGACTGAGAGCGATCGGCTCACCCATGTGCGCGGCGACGGAGCCGTGCACATGGTCGATGTGAGCGCGAAGGAGGTCACGGCGCGCACCGCCGTCGCCGAGGGCTACGTCGAGACCTCACCCGAGGTGGTGCGGCTCCTCGAGCAGGGCGAGCTGCCCAAGGGCGAAGCGCTCGGCGTCGCGCGGATCGCCGGGATCCTCGGCGCGAAGGCGACCTCGACCCTCATCCCGCTCTGCCACCCGCTGGCGCTGGACGGCGTCGACGTGGACCTCGAGCCGCAGGACGGCCGCGTCCGGATCGAGGCGCGCGTGCGCACGACCGGGCGCACCGGCGTCGAGATGGAGGCGCTGACCGCGGTCAGCGTGGCCGCCCTCACGGTCTACGACATGATCAAGGCGGTCGATCGCGGTGCCGCGATCACCGGCATCCGTGTGCTCGCGAAGGCGGGCGGGAGGAGCGGCTCGTGGACGAGCGAAGGAACCCCGTGACGCGGCGGGCGGTGGCGGTCGTCGCCTCCACCCGTGCCGCCTCCGGCGTGTACGAGGACCGGACGGGACCGGCGCTGGAGGCCTGGTTCACCACCCGCGGCTGGGAGTCCCGGGTGGTCGTCGTGGCCGACGGCGACGCGGTGGGCGAGGCGATCGCCGACGCGATCGCCAGCGGAGTCGACGTGGTCGTGACAACCGGCGGGACGGGCGTCGCCCCGAGCGACGTCACCCCGGAGCAGACCGCCCCCCTCCTGGAGCGGCCCCTGCCCGGCCTCGCCGAGGCGGTGCGCGCCAAGGGCGCCGCCCACGTCCCGACCGCCGTGCTCAGCCGCGGGCTCGCCGGCGTCAGCGGCCGCACCGTCGTGGTGAACCTCCCCGGTTCCCCCGGCGGCGTCCGCGACGGGATCGACGTGCTCGACCCGGTGATCGGGCACCTGCTCGACCAGCTCGGAGGCGGCGACCATGCCCGCTGAGCCGGTCGCCCTCGCCCGGCTCGCGGCCGAGGCCATCACCGTCGACGAGTGCGAGCAGGCGGTCGACTCCCCGACGCACGGCGCCGTCGTGACCTTCGCGGGCGTCGTCCGCGACCACGACGAGGGCCGCGGCGTGCTCCGGCTGTCCTACGAGGCGCACCCGGACGCCCCCGCCGCACTCCTCGCCTCCGCCCGCCGCATCGTCGAGCGCTGGCCCGACGTCCGGATCGCCGCCGTGCACCGGGTCGGCGACCTCGTGGTCGGCGACCTCGCCCTCGCCTGCGCCGTGGCCTCGGCCCACCGCGCGGCGGCCTTCGAAGCCTGCGCGGCACTGGTCGACGACATCAAGGCGTCGGTGCCGATCTGGAAGGAGCAGTCCTTCGTCGACGGCAGCTCGGAGTGGGTCGCGAGCCTCGGCTGATCTTCCTTCGAGCCCGTCCCCGCCGGGCTCGGCGCGGTCGGCCGGAGAGGGTGGTCACGTTTCGCAGAGCGGGGAGCGATCGCCTAGATCGATCCGCTGGCACGCGGATCGATCGTCCGGCTCGGGGGTGTTTCATACCGAGCCCGTCCCCGCCGGGCTCGGAGCGGTCGCGGTGCTCGTCCCCGAGCCCGTCCCTGCCGGGCTCGGCGCAGTCGGCTTTCCAGGGCGGCTGCGATTCGCAGAGCGGGGAGCTATCGCCTAGACCGATCCGCTGGCACGCGGATCGATCGTTCGGCTCGGGGGGAGAGCGAGGGGGTGGCGGGTCGACATCGGGAGGTCGCCCACTGATCCGCAA